>DASTPB010000194.1:0-3016 GCA_035762385.1 Nocardioides sp.
GCGTCGACGCGGACAAGCAGGCCTGATCGTGCTCGCCGAGGCACTCGAGCACCTGGTGCGCGGCATCGTCGACCACCCCGACGACGTCACGGTCCGCGACAAGCAGCTGCGTCGCGGCTCCATCCTCGAGGTCCGGGTGCACCCCGACGACCTCGGCAAGGTGATCGGACGGGGTGGCCGTACGGCGACCGCCTTCCGCACCGTGATCTCGGCGCTCGCCGGCAACGGCGGCACCCGGATCGACTTCGTCGACGTCGACCGGCCCGGCCGTCGTTGAGCCGCTGAGCGTTGGAGTCGATCGAGGTCGTCGTCGGTCGCATCGGGAAGCCCCACGGCATCCGCGGTGAGGTGACCGTCGACGTCCGGACCGACGAGCCGGCGGCCGAGGCTCCTGCCGAGGTGCCGGCCTCCGAGACGCCCGAGGGCGCCGCGGACGCCAACGCCGACCTCGAGAACGTCACGGCCGAGGACGCGGGCAAGAACACCTCCGGCGTCGACGCGGACAAGCAGGCCTGATCGTGCTCGCCGAGGCACTCGAGCACCTGGTGCGCGGCATCGTCGACCACCCCGACGACGTCACGGTCCGCGACAAGCAGCTGCGTCGCGGCTCGATCCTCGAGGTCCGGGTGCACCCCGACGACCTCGGCAAGGTGATCGGACGCAACGGCCGCACCGCGACCGCCTTCCGCACCGTCGTCTCGGCGCTCGCCGGTCGCGGCGGTGCCCGGGTCGACTTCGTCGACACCGACCGGCGCCGCTGAGCCCAGCACCGCTCGTCCGACGGGCGTCACCCCACCGGGGTGGCGCCCGTCGCGCATGTCCGGCCCTTCCCGCGGGAGTCCGCCGCCACGGTCGGGGTCGAGTCGCTGGGAGACTCACCGCCCACTGGCCCCTGAGTCGCCGGACGACCCACGGCCGAGCCCCTCTACGCTGGGCCGCGTGAGCGATCAGGAACGGGCCGACGTCGAGGTGGTGGTCGGCCGGATCGGCAAGCCCCACGGCATCCGCGGCGAGGTCACCCTCGACGTCCGCACCGACGAGCCCGAGAGGCGCTTCGCCCCGGGTACGACGCTGCGCGCGCAGGCACCGGCCGGCGCCGACCGCCGGCCCACGAGCCTGACCGTCACCCGCGCCCGCTGGCACCAGAGCACGCTCCTGGTGACCTTCGAGGAGCTGGCCGACCGCAACGCCGCGGAGGCGGCGCGCGGCACCGTCCTGCACGCCACGATCGCCCCCGACGAGACGCCCGAGGACCCCGAGGAGTTCTACGACCACCAGCTCGTCGGCCTCGACGTCGTCGACCTCGACGGCTCACCGCTCGGCACCGTGAAGGCGCTCGTCCACGGCTCCGCCCAGGACCTGCTCACCGTGCGGACCCCCGACGGCCGCGACGCGCTGGTGCCGTTCGTGACCGCCCTCGTCCCCGAGGTCGACCTCGACGCCGGCCGCATCGTCGTCGCCGACCGCCCCGGCCTGGTGTCGCCGTTCCCCGACGACGCAGACGAGGCCCGGACGTGAGGATCGACGTCGTCACGATCTTCCCCGACTACCTCGCGCCGCTGGAGCTGAGCCTGCCCGGCAAGGCACGCGACAAGGGGCTGCTCGACATCGAGGTCCACGACCTGCGCCGGTGGACGAGCGACCGGCACCGCACCGTCGACGACACGCCCTACGGCGGCGGCGCCGGCATGGTGATGAAGCCGGAGCCCTGGGGCCAGGCGCTCGAGGCGGTGGCCCCGGGCGCCACGATCGTCTTCACCACGCCCAGCGGGGAGCCCTTCACCCAGGCGCTCGCCCACGAGCTCAGCGAGCAGGAGCACCTCGTCTTCGCCTGCGGGCGCTACGAGGGCATCGACCAGCGGGTCGTCGAGCACGCCGCCACCCTCGGCACGGTGCGTGAGGTGTCGCTGGGCGACTACGTCCTCAACGGCGGCGAGGTGGCTGCGCTGGCCATCACGGAGGCGGTCGTGCGGCTGCTGCCCGGGTTCATGGGCAACGCCGAGTCTCTGGTCGAGGAGTCGCACGCCGACGGCCTGCTGGAGTACCCCGTCTACACCAAGCCCGCGTCGTGGAACGGGCGCGACGTCCCCGAGGTGCTGCTCTCCGGTGACCACGCCAGGATCGCCGCCTGGCGGCGCGAGCAGGCCGAGCGCCGCACAGCCGCGCGCCGTCCCGACCTGCTGCCGGCGACCGGGCTCGTCGGCGCCCTCGCCGACCTCGACGTACGCCCCGCCGTCCCCGCCGACGCCGGCGAGCTCTACACGCTGCAGCGGGCCTGCTGGCTCCAGGAGCTGGAGGCCAACCCGGGGGTGGACATCCCGGCCCTGCGCGAGTCGCTCGACGACGTACGCCGCGGGCTGGGGGAGTGGACCGTCCGGGTCGCCCGCGAACCGTCGTCAGGTCGCCTCGTCGGCGCGGTCCGCGGGCGCCTGGACCGGCACGGCGAGTGGGACATCGGCCGGATCATGGTGGCCCCCGACCTGCAGGGGCGCGGCCTGGGCCGGGCGCTCCTCGAGCTGGTGGAGGACCTCGCGCCCGCGGACGTGACGACGTACGTCCTGTTCACCGGCGCGGGGTCGGTGGACAACCAGCGGATGTACCGGAAGGCGGGATTCCGGCTGCGGCCGGACCGCGAGGCGCCGCCGGGCGCCGTCGTGATGACCAAGCGGGTCCGCCGCCGGATTTCACGCTGACGGCACGCTCTGGCAGACTTCACCCTTGGTCTGCTCGAGGCCAGGGTCGCCCGGACGCATCAGCCGATGCACCACGCCGGGGTCCCGCCGCACCGCACCTGCCACAGGGGGCGCACCGGCCGGCCGCACCGAGCAGCAGCACCGTCCATCACCACCCGAATCCGCGGCTGACCTGTGGCACTCGCGAGGAGCAACGTCATGACCAACGTCATCGCCGACCTCGGCACCGCCATCAAGCGTGACGACGTCCCGGACTTCCGCGCCGGCGACACCGTCAAGGTCCACGTCAAGGTCATCGAGGGCAGCCGCTCGCGTGTCCAGGT
>DASTPB010000195.1:0-10342 GCA_035762385.1 Nocardioides sp.
ATCATCTTCTTCACGTACTTCTACGTCTCGATCACCTTCAACCCTGTCGAGGTGGCGGACAACATGAAGAAGTACGGCGGCTTCATCCCCGGGATCCGGGCGGGCAAGCCGACCGAGGACTACCTGTCCTACGTCCTGTCCCGCATCACGTTCCCTGGAGCGCTCTACCTCGGCGTCATCTCGCTGGTCCCGCTCGTCGCGTTCGCGATGATCCAGGCCAACCAGAACTTCCCGTTCGGCGGCACGTCCATCCTCATCATGGTCGGCGTGGCCCTCGACACCGTGAAGCAGATCGAGAGCCAGCTCCAGCAGCGCAACTACGAAGGATTCCTGAAGTAGATGAGACTGATCCTGATGGGCCCGCCGGGGGCGGGCAAGGGCACGCAGGCGCGCTTCGTGGCCGAGCACTTCGGCATCCCGGCGATCTCGACCGGTGACATCTTCCGCGCCAACGTGTCCCAGGGGACGCCGCTCGGCGTCGAGGCCAAGCGCTACATGGACGCCGGGGAGTACGTCCCCGACGAGGTCACCAACCTGATGGTGCGCAACCGCATCGACGAGGCCGACGCCGAGTCCGGGTTCCTGCTCGACGGCTACCCCCGCACCCTCGCCCAGGTCACCGAGCTCGACGGGATGATCGAGTTCACCGGTCACCGCCTCGACGCGGTGGTCGTGCTGGCGGTCGACTCCGAGGAGCTCGTCCAGCGGCTGCTGCAGCGCGCGCAGACCGATGGCCGCGCCGACGACACCGAGGACGTCATCCGGCGTCGCCAGGAGGTCTACCTCGAGCAGACCGAGCCGCTCATCGCGGTCTACCGCGAGCGCGGCATCCTGGTCGAGGTCGACGGGATGGGCGAGGTCGACGAGGTGACGACCCGCATCTTCGACGCGCTCGACGTCGTCCCGCAGAGCTGACGGGCGGCGTACGCCGATGGGGTTCCGGGACCGCGGGATCGAGATCAAGACCCCCGAGCAGATCGACCTGATGAGGGTCGCCGGGCTGCTCGTGGGCGAGACCCTCGAGCTGCTCCGCGCCGCCGTACGGCCGGGGGTGAGCACCCTCGAGCTCGACACGCTCGCGGAGACCAACATCCGCGACCACGGGGGTGTGCCGTCGTTCAAGGGCTACAGCCACCCACCGTTCCCCGCGACGATCTGCGCCTCGGTCAACGACGAGGTGGTGCACGGCATCCCCGGCGAGCGCACGCTCACCGACGGTGACGTCATCTCGATCGACTGCGGCGCCATCGTCGAGGGCTGGCACGGCGACGCCGCGATCACGGTCCCCGTCGGCGAGGTGGGCGACGAGGTGACCGAGCTGCTGCGCGTGACGGAGGAATCGCTGTGGCGCGGCATGGCAGCCGCCCGGCTGGGAGGCCGGGTGGGCGACATCAGCCACGCGGTCGAGACCCACGTCCGCTCGCAGGGCCGCTACGGCATCCTGGAGGACTACACCGGCCATGGCATCGGCACCGAGATGCACATGCCCCCCAACGTGCCCAACGTCGGGCGTCGCGGCCGCGGCCCCGCGATCGTGGAGGGCCTGGCGCTCGCCGTCGAGCCGATGGTCACGCTGGGCAGCAAGCACACCGACCTGCTCGAGGACGAGTGGACCGTCGCGACCGTCGACGGGTCGTTCGCCGCGCACTTCGAGCACACCTTCACGGTGACCCCCCAGGGTGCCTGGGTGCTCACGGCGGTCGACGGCGGCCGGTCCCGGCTCGCCGAGCTCGGCGTCCCATTCGGCGGACGCTGACCTCGATTTCACGTCCACCGCCGGCCGCGTGACAGACTGACGCGGTTGGAGGGGAGTATTCCCTGGTGGTGGTGTCGTCAGTACGGCGTCCGCGCGAGCGGGGCCCGGTGCCACTGGTTCGCCGAAGCTGCGCGAGCGGAAGAGACCTCTGGCGTCCGTGCGCTGCGCGGACCCCGATCTCGCCTCATCCCAAGGAGCAACAGCGTGGACGTCCCCACCTGGGTCTGGATCGCGACCTTCGCCGTCACGATCGTGATCTTCACCTTCGACCTCGTCATCGTCGGCCGGCGGCCGCACGAGCCGAGCATGAAGGAGTGCGCGACCTACCTCTCGATCTACGTCGGGCTCGCCATCCTGTTCGGCATCGGCGTGTGGGTCGTGTGGGACCACCAGCACGGCCTGGAGTTCTTCTCCGGCTGGTTGGTGGAGTACTCCCTGTCGATCGACAACCTCTTCATCTTCATCATCATCATGGCGAAGTTCGCCGTGCCCAAGGAGCTGCAGCAGTACGCGCTGATGATCGGCATCGTGATGGCGCTCATCATGCGCGCGATCTTCATCGGCGTCGGCGCAGCGGCGATCGAGCAGTTCAGCTGGGTCTTCTACCTCTTCGGCATCTTCCTGATCTACACCGCCATCAAGCTCGCCAGGGAGGGCGCCGAGGACGAGGACGACGAGTTCGAGGAGAACAAGCTCGTCGCGTTCGTCGAGCGGCGCTTCCCGGCCACCTCGGAGTGGCACGGCAAGAAGCTGCTGGTCACCGGCGACAACGCGAAGAAGATGATCACGCCGATGTTCATCGTGATCCTCACGCTCGGCACGACCGACCTGCTGTTCGCCCTCGACTCGATCCCCGCGATCTTCGGCATCACCAAGGAGCCCTACCTGGTGCTCACGGCCAACATCTTCGCGCTGATGGGCCTGCGCCAGCTCTACTTCCTCATCGGCGGCCTCCTGCAGCGCCTGATCTACCTCTCCTACGGCCTGGCGTTCCTGCTGGCCTTCATCGGCGTCAAGCTGTTCTTCCACGCGCTGCACGAGAACGAGCTGCCGTTCATCAACGGCGGCGAGCCCCTCGACTACGCGTGGCTGGAGATCCCGATCTGGCTCTCGCTCGCGGTCATCGTCGGCACGCTGGCGGTCACCGCCGTGCTGTCGCTGTGGGCGTCGAGCCGGATGTCCGAGGAGGAGCAGGACGCCTCCACCGGACCGCGCCGCGACTGGGAGGACGGCTGAGCCGTCCCTGACGTCGGGACCCGCGGGTCAGGACACGCACTGGCTCGCGCTGGGCGAGTTGTCCGACCCGCGGGTCATCCGCACGTCGAGGCACACCGGCTCGTCGGTGCGCACGAGCAGTCGCCGGCGAGACGTGCTGCCGTACTGGTCGGTGTCGTCGCGGTGCCAGCTGAACGAGTCACCGGGCTCGACCGGAACGGGCGGGCGCCACTCGAACACGACACCCCGGGGCGTACGACTGCCGGTCAGGGTCACCGCCTCGGTGAGGACGTCCGGGATCACGTCGCCCGGGGTCTGCGCCTCGGTCGGCACGACGACGCCGGGGTCCTCCTCGCGGTCGTTGCCGCCGAGGACCAGGAAGCCCACGAGCAGCGCGAGCACCGCAATGCCGACGCCGGCCCACACCAGGCCGGGCACACCGGCTCGCTCCGCCTCGTCCTCCTGCCGCAGGGGAGCGGGGTCCTGGGCGGCGATCCGCCGCGGACCGCTCGCCGAGATCACGGTGACCGGCTTCATCGCCGTCGCGTCCTCGGCCGGCCCGGCCGAACCCGACGGCCAGGACGAGCCGTTCGCTGGGGCCGACGGTCCGGCCGTCGCGGGGTCGCTGACCGACGCGTCGGGACGGTCCCCCTCGACGGCCACCGGGGTCCGCGGCCAGCCGGCGGCGGACTCGATGCGCTGGAGCGCGCGGGCGAGCTCGAGGGCGCTGCCGGGCCGGTGCTCCGGCCGCTTGGCCAGGCACTGCTGGAGGAGCCGGTCGAGCGCGGGCGGGACGTCGGGGCGCTGGGTGGCCGGGGGAGCGGCGTGCAGGATGCGCGCGCTGAGGGCCCGGGTGGAGTTGTCCCCGGACGGGATGGAGAACGGCGAACGGCCCACCAGCAGGTGCCAGATGGTCGCACCGAGGGAGTAGACGTCGGAGGCCACCGAGCCGTTGGACCGCCCGTCGAGCAGCTCGGGCGGCGACCAGGGGTAGGAGATGCGGACGTCGTCGTCGCCCTCCACGTCGGCCATGTGCCCGGCGATGCCGAAGTCGGTCAGTGCCGGCTCGTGGTAGCTCGTGACGAGCACGTTGCTGGGCTTGATGTCGCGGTGCAGGATCCCCGAGCGGTGTGCGGTCTCGATCGCGCTGGCCAGCTTGATGCCGGTGGACACCGCGTCGACGGGTGCCATCGGGTTGGCGCGCACCCGCACGCCGAGGTCCGGCGGAGGGCAGTAGCGCATCACCAGGAACGGGCGGCCACCCTCGGCGGTGACGCCAGCCGTGATGACGGAGACGATGTAGGGGTGGTCGGCCAGGCGCGCCATGGCGTTGGCCTCGGCGGTGAACAGGTACTTCTCGCGGTCGGTCAGCGGGACGTCGGGCCGCACGACCTTCACCGCGACGCGCTGGCGCGGCCACTGCTGCTCGTAGAGGAAGACGTCGGCGAAGCCGCCGCTTCCGAGGTGCTCGACGAACGCGAACCCCGGGATGACTGGTGCGCTCACCGGCCGACCGCCCCCGACTCGTAGCGGACGCTGTAGACGTGGGCCATGTCGAGCACCGTGCCGGCCTCCAGCACGTAGGAGTCGCCTGGTCGCATGCGCTCCGGCTCGCGGCCGGGGGGAGTGATCGTGGTGCCGCCGCGGCTCCCGAGGTCGCGGGCGACGACGTCCCAGCCGTCGAGCTCGATCTGCAGGTGGCGCCGCGAGACGAAGGAGTGGTCCTTGGGCAGGTGCACGAGGTGTGGCCAGTCGGTGCTGCCCTCGGCCGGTGCCGGCTTGCGGCCCAGGATCACGCCACGGTCGAGCGGGACGACCTCGCCCGTGGGGAGGCGGAGGCCGCCGAGGGGCGGTCGGTCGACACGTCGCGGCTCCTGCGGCGCGACCCTCTGGTGGCACACGCGGCACTGGGGGGAGATCGGCGGGGTCAGGTGTCCGAGGGGGCAGCTGACGGCCAGCACCGTCGGCGTGGCGCCCTGGGCCAGGTGCGCGGGACGCAGCGACGTCGCGCCGTCGTGGTCGTCGGGTCCGGGGGTCGTGTCGCGCGCGGTGGTGCGCGCGGGCGCGGGGCGGATCGTGGTGTGCGCCCCCTCCTCGATGCGTTGCATCGCCAGCGGGTCGGGCTCGGAGGTGTCGACCAGGGATCCGGTGTCCTCGACGCGGCGCCGTACGCGGGTGCGCGGGGGAGGGCCGTCGGGACCCTTGGCCGCGAGGATCGCGGCCGGGATGCCGTCGATGAGGGCGGCGGCCGTGGACGGGGGACCCTTCTCGGCACGGTGCACCGGAGCGGTGCGGGCCGAGACGGGCGTCAGCTCCACGCGGTCGGCGGCGACCACTCCGCCCACGAGCCGCCGGGTGCTCACGAGCCTCTCGGGGTCCGTGCCCCCGTCCAGGCTCAGCACGCGCGCGGGTCCGGCGAGGCGCACGTGACCGTGCCCGCGGGACAGCGTCGTGGACGCACCTGCGGTGAAGTCGGCGAGGGCGAGACCCGGTGGATCCCCGTCGAAGGCCTTCTCGGCGATCGCCAGCACACGCTCGGCGACGCCGGCGCCCGAGGGTGCGGTCAGGGACAGCGCGTCCCAGATCTCCTGGACCACCCGCTCGTCGTGGGGGTCGGTGAGCAGCACCCAGTGGGCGCCACTGCCGACGAGCACGCCAGCCCCGCTGGCGTACCGCGCTTCCACGATCAACGTCGGCTCCCCTCGTACACGCCCACGCCGTCATCATCACCCATTGCCCCTGTCCCGCGCACATGGTCAGGATTTGCCGGAAACTTGTCCCAACCTCCGACACCTACATACGCTCCCCCTGGGTGAGTGCGGCGGGCGTACGTCATCCGCGGGGGCCAAGGGGGACTGGCGTGGCACGTGTGACGGCTCTGCGTCGACACCGGGCAGGCATCGCCAGCGGCGTCGCGCTGGCGGTCGCGACCACCGCCGTCGTCGTCTACGCCGTGTCGGCCGAGGGCTACAAGCGGCACGAGGCCGAGCTCAACGACGGCGGCGTGTGGGTGGTCAACGACAAGCTGGGCTGGTCCGGCCGGCTCAACAAGCCGATCAACCAGCTCGACGGCGTGGTGCCGGGCGACCACGGCAAGGCACGGCTCGACGTGGTCCAGGACGGCGCCGCCGTGGTGACCCTGGACGCCGGCACCAGCCGCGGGCAGGTCATCGAGACGAGTCGTCTCGAGGCCCAGGACGGCGGCTCCGCCGCGATCCCGGTGACCGGCGACGTGGCCATGGCCGGGGGCTCGCTCGCCACCGCCGACGCCGAGACCGGGGAGGTCTGGGCCGTCCGCTACGACGACGAGGTCGGCAAGCCGGTGATGAGCGCCGTCGACCGGCAGGCAGAGCCGCTCGCCGAGTCCGGCGAGGGCGCCGCGCTCACGGTGAGCCAGGCTGGCACGGTGGTGGTGACCTCCACCGAGAGGGGCACCGTCACGACCATCGCCCCCACCGACGCCGGGTTCCGCGAGCCCCGCACGCGCGACCTGCCGGCCGACGCCGGCCAGGTGTCCGAGGTGACCACGGTCGGCGACCGCATCGTCACCCTCGACTCCGACGCCGGCGTCCTCAGCGTGGTCGGCGGCGCCGTCGTGTCGGTCACCCCGGGCAGTCGGCTCCAGCAGCCCGGCCCAGCCGACGACGCCGTGCTGGTCGGGGCGCCCGACGGACTGCTGAGCGTCGACCTCGAGTCGGGTGACGCCACGACCATCTCCGACAGGTCGGGCAGCTCCGCCGTCGAGCCGGTCCGCCTCGGTGCGTGCGTCTACGGAGCCTGGTCCGGCGGGCTCGGCGCGATCGCGGTCCAGTGCGGCTCCCGGGACGTCATGGAGGACGACCTCGCCGGCAACGCGACCAGCCTCGCCTTCCGCGTCAACCGCGGGGAGATCGTCCTCAACGACGCCCACAGCGGCACCGTCTGGGACGTCCAGCAGGACCGGCCGGTCCGGATCGACAACTGGGAGGCGTTCACGTCCCGGAAGAAGGACGAGGACGACGACCAGGAGAACCAGAACCAGAGCGACGCCGACCGGCGCCCGCCGCGGGCGAAGCCCGACTCGTACGGCGTGCGTGCGGGACGCACCACCGTGCTCCACCCACTCGACAACGACTCCGCCCCCGACGGCCGGCTGCTGAGCATCGTCGACGTGGACCAGCCCGCCGGCGGCGCGCGCGTGGAGATCAGCCCCGACGGCCAGACGCTGGTCCTCGAGATGCCCGAGGACGCCAGGCCCGCCCGGTTCGACTACTTCGTCGACGACGGGCGCAACGGCCTGTCCGCGCACGCCACTGTCGACGTCGAGGTCCGGGGCAGCGAGCAGAACGAGCCGCCCACCCCGCGGGAGGGGTGGAAGAAGCCGACCTACAAGGTGCCGCACGGTGGGGAGCTCGCCGTCCCCGTGCTGGGGGACTGGCGCGACGACCTCGACGGCGACACCCTCCTCCTCGAGTCCGCGAAGGCCGTGGGCGGGGACGAGACGGGCGCAGCCGCGCGCACCACGGCCGACGGACGCATCCGTTTCACCGCCCCCTCGGGCGCCGCCGACGGCCCCCAGCTGGTCCGTGTGGAGTTCGCCGTCACCGACGGACGCTCCGCCCCGGTCACGAGGTCGATGGGCTTCCAGGTCCAGGCGCCCCAGGACCAGAAGGCCTACGCGCCGCAAGCCGAGCCCGACGTCGTACGCGGCGAGGTCGGCAAGCCGATCAAGATCCGCCCGCTGCTCAACGACCTGCCGGGATCCGACCCCAACGCCACCGATGCCGAGCTGTCGCTGGGCGGCAAGGTGCCGCAGCAGCCCGACGCCACGGTGGTCAGCGACCTCGACGCCGGCCAGCTGACCTTCACCGGCGACCGGGCCGGCACCTACTTCCTCAGCTACGACGCGGCCTTCGGCAACGCTCCGCTCGACCAGGGCACGATCCGCGTCGACGTCAAGGCCAGCCCCAAGCGCGCCGCCGACCCGATCGCCATGCCGGACACCCTCACCGTCTACGGGCAGGCTCCCGGGATCGTCGACGTGCTCGCCAACGACCTCGACCCGGCGGGCGGCCTGCTGGTCGTGCAGCGCGCCGCCGGTGAGCGCGCCGGCCAGCTCGACGTGGCGATCGTGGACGGACGGTGGCTGCGGATCTCCGCGACCGGGCCCGACCTCGCGCCCGCGACCCAGACCGTCTCCTACACCGTCAGCAACGGCACCAGCTCCGCCGTTCGCGGTGAAGTGGTGGTCACCCAGCGGCCGGCGCCGGTGGACAACACCCCCATCACCGTCTCCGACAAGGTCGTGGTGCGGGCGGGCGGCTCGGTCTCGGCGCCGGTGCTCGACAACGACGTGTCCCCTGCGGGCGACCGCCTGACGCTGCTCAACGACCTGTCGAGCACCGACACCCCCGGCCAGCTCGCCGTCGTGGCCCCGATCGACGTGACGGGCGACGTCGGCAAGGCGTTCGTCTCGGGTCGCGTCGTGCGCTACGTCGCTCCCGAGGAGGTCGACGAGCGCGACACCTACACCGTCACCTACGTCGCGCAGAACCTCGAGGGCAAGCGAGCCAACGGCTCCCTCAGGGTGACGGTGGTGCCGGCGGACGACCCCAACGAGGCGCCCGAGCCGCCGACCCTCGAGGGTCGGGTCGTCTCCGGTGACACCGTGAAGGTCCGGGTGCCCGGGGTCGGGGTGGACCGCAACGGCGACCCGGTCACGGTCACGGGCATCACCTCGGCGCCGCGGCTCGGCAGGATCGAGGCCGTCGGCGGCAACTTCCTCGAGTACCAGGCCTACCCCCGCACCGTCGGCACCGACGAGTTCACGTACTCGGTCGTGGACTCCCAGGGAGCCTTCGCGACCGGCACGGTCCGGGTCGCCGTCGTCGAGCCGGGCCAGCCCCAGCCGCCGCTGGCGGTCGACGACCGGCTCACCGTCGAGCCCGGACGCACCGCGACGTTCGACCCGCTCGCCAACGACTTCATCGCCGCGGGTGATTCGGTCGAGGTCGAGATCCTCGACGGCCCGGACGGCGCCCGCCTCGACCCCGCCACCAACCTGGTGACGGTGCCGGCACCCGGGTCGGCGGACGCGCCACCGACCGTCCTCGTCTACCGGGTCACCAACGGCATCGACGAGTCGCGCGCGACGATGACGCTCACCACGGCGGAGGACTACGACAACCCGCCGGTCGTCTACGACGCCTTCGGCCGCGCCGACGACAGCGGCAGCGTGGTCGTCGACGTCCTCGAGGGCGCCTACGACCCCGACGGTGCCGTCGAGGACCTCGAGGTCGTCGAGGTGTCCGGGGACCCGTCGGCCCGGGTGGTCGACGGGGTGCAGGTGCGGGCCGACCGCGGGGAGGCGCCCAAGGTGCTGCCCTTCCTGGTCGGTGACGCGGACGGTGGGACCGCCGCCGCGTCGGTCTACGTCCCGCCGACGGGCGACGGGCTTCCCTACGTGCTGCCCGGCTCCCTGATCGAGCTCGACTCCGGGGACAGCACGAGCGGGAAGGTCTCCGACTACATCGCGGCTCCCGACGGCGGCAAGGTGCGCCTCGCGTCCGGCCGCCGTTCGTGGTCCGCGTCCCCGACCGCCCTCACCGTCGGCCCCGACGGGGACAACCGGTTCACGTTGTCGGCGCCGGCGGGCTTCCGGGGACCGGGCTCGGTGCTCGTGGAGGTCACGACGGCGACGGACGCCAGCGGGAACGAGGACGCCGCCACGACCGAGGACGGCGTGACCGCCATCCTGTCCATCCCGGTCGTGGTGGGCGACGACGTCCCGTCCCTCGAGTGCCCCTCCACCGTGATCCCGATGTCGTCGGGTCAGCGCTACGACCTCGACATCGCGACCTACTGCAAGGTCTTCACGGTCGACCCGCGCGACGCTGCGGACCTCGACTTCAGCGCGGAGTGGAGCGAGACCGTCGAGGGCGTCGAGGCCGGCAGCCCAGTCGGCTCGGTCGTCCCCGTCACGGTGGCGGACGACGCCACGGAGGGCGGCGAGGCCGTGCTGACGGTGCGCGCCGGCGAGAGCAACCCCGACGAGGTGCGCTTCCGGCTCGACCAGGCCCCGCCGCCGCGGCTGAACCCGATCCGGGTCGAGACCATGGAGGCCGGGCAGAGCCGCACCTACGACATGGCGGCCTACCTCGAGGCGGGCGTCGGCAACCCCGATCCCACGATCGTGCGGGTGCAGAACACCGGGACGCCCGGCGTGCGGGCCAGCGTGAGTGGGAGCCGGCTCACGCTGACCGCCGAGCGCGACACCCGCGGTGCGGAGGCGAGCTTCCGCCTGGTGGTCAGCGACGTGTCCGAGAGTGACCCGCCGCCCTCGCGCACCGCCGACGGGCGGATCCAGTTCCGGGTGATCGGCACGCCGTCGCC
>DASTPB010000196.1:0-9690 GCA_035762385.1 Nocardioides sp.
GGGCGTGCCACCGAAGACGTACGGCTGGGTGAAGCCGTTCCAGGCCTGGCGGAACGACAGGTCGTGGTAGCCGCCTTCGCGCTTCACGTAGCGCAGCAGCCGGCCGTAGCGGTCCACCGCGGCCTGGGTGCGGTCCGGGACCAGGTGCACCGTCGACCCGACGGGCGCGAGCCGCCGCAGGTTGGCGGTGGCACCTGTCGCGCCGCAGCGACCCCGCTCGGGGGTGTCGATGCCGAGCATGCGCACGGAGACGACCGCGCCCCCGCCCAGGCGGACGAGGAGGGTGTCGCCGTCGACGACCCGGACGACGTTGCCGGTCTCGCGACGGGTCTGCGGGCCCTGCTGGGCCTGCGTCTGGGTGCTTCCGGTGTTCGCGAGCGGTTGCGGCGTGCCGCGTCCGATGCACGGGCACGGGTTGGACTCGCACGCGACGCCGTCGCCGTCGTCGTCGAGGCGGTGCGGGTCGCCGGCACCGGCGTTCAGGAAGAAGCTCTGCGCGGCGGCCTGGCTCGCGAAGTCACCGCAGTCGCGGTCGATCACCGCAGAAGCAGGTGCGGGAGCTGAGAGGCCGAGGCCGAGGGCGACGAGGGCGAGTGCGAGCGCGCGGAGGAGCTGGTGGTGCATGGGTCCAGCCTCACACCGCCGCGGCGTGGATGTGGGCGGAACGGCGCAAGTCCTCGCCGGTCAGGTGAAGTAGAGGTCGACTCCGGCCGGCGCTTCCAGCATCTGGCGCGCGTGGGTGGGATCGATGCGTCGGGTGCCGAGATGGTCGACGAGGAAGGCGAGACCGTGTGGGGTGAGCCAGACGTAGCGGCCGTCGCCGCACTGGCGGGACCGGTAGCCCGCGTGCGTCTTCCAGCGATGGTGTCGCCGACCGAGGGGACCCGAGTTGTGGGAGCCAGTCTGCTGACCCGGCGGCCCGGTGTCGGCGTAGGGCGTCGGGTGGTCGTAGTCGACGCGCCGGCTGGTGGAGGTGGCGAACGGCCAGTAGTCACCGCCGGTGGTGAGGTAGACGTGCTCCTTGAGCGACTCGGGGTGCTCGTAGGCGGTGGACCTCACCCGCGAGGACAGGTCGCGCACCGGGCGCACCGTGAGCTTGGTCCGGCCGAGCAGGGAGCACAGCGCCGACAGCGGCGCCGGCCCGAGGCCCTCGACCCGGGCGACGGCGTCGGCGCCGGCGAGCGCGGCCTCGTGCAGGTGGACGTGGAGCACTGCCGTCGGCGCAAGGGCGGACAGGTCGGCGGAGCGGAGGGCCTCGAGGAGGTCGGCGGGGAAGGCAGTGGCCCGGCTCGGCGCCTCGGGTTCGGTGCCGGGCAGGACGTCGTCGGTGTGCTCGAGGAGCAGCTGGAGGAGCTCGGCGGGCCGCGCGAGGAGCCCGAACGCGATGGCACGCCGCTCGTCGGCGCCGGTGTCCGGGTGCGTGGGGGAGAGGATCTCGGCGACGCGCTGGACGGTGGCCTCCACCCACACGGCATCACCGGCGGCGATGCGGGCGATGACGGTGCGCAGCCCGAACTCGTCGGTGCGGCCGGATCCGACGTAGCGCCGTGCCTTCTCTGCCTCGACGCGCTCGTCGTGCAGGGCCGGATCGGCCTCGATCACCTTGGCCTCGGCGACGGCGAGCACGCGACCACCGGCCTCGTGTTCGATGATCCGGGCGACGGCGGCGTCGACGACGCCGACCCGGGTGGCAGGCAGGTGTCGCGACAGCTTGGCCACTCGCCGGGCGACGAACACCTCCGCATCGCCGCGGCGCACCACGGCCCAGGTGAGCGGGAGGCGGTGCTGCAGGTCGAGCACGTCTGCCAAGGCGTTGGTCGTGGCGGTGACCCCGGTGCCGCGGGCGAGGGCGATCTCGCCGAGGCAGAAGTCCTGGACGCCCGGCGTGCCCTCGCCGCCGAGCCGGACGAGCACGTCCCCGAGGCGCCGCGCGTGCGCCCCGTCGGGGCCCTCGGTCGGGTCGGCGGAGTGCACGGCCGCCCACTGGCTGAGGACCTCGAGGTCGCGCACCTCGGCGAGCCGACGGTCCCGCACGGCGCCCGTCGCGAGAGCCAGGAGGCCGGTCGCGTCGAGCTCGATAAGGGCGTCGGTCATGTGTTCGATTGTAGGCGTCGCCACCGACAACCGCCCTGCTCACCCACCGCCCTCGCCCAGGTTCCGGCGTCGCGTCTGCCACGCCTTCTTCGCCGCCCGGCTGCGGCGCCGCCGCGCCCGTTCGGCCTCCTCGAGCTGGCGCTCGGCGGCCCGCTGCTGGCGTCGTACGGCGTTCTCCGCGCGGCGCCGCTCGGCCTCGACCACTGCCGGTGAGCGGACCGGCCAGACGTACGGCAGGTCGTCGGGCACGTCCGGGAACTGCGGGCGGTAGAAGTCCGGGTCCTTGCGCACCAGCGCCGACCGGTGGCTGCGGTGGAGGTCGGGGTCGCCCAGCCAGGGCGGCAGCGCGCCGGCGTCCGCCAGCTCGGCCTGGGTGCGTACGGTCGACACCCCCGCGGCGGCCAGGTCGGCCTTGATCGTGGCGGCGCAGGTGTCGCCGAAGCCGAGCTCGAGCCACACCTCGCAGCACATGAACCCGTACCTCCCGAGGGCCTCCTCGTAGCCCTTCCACATCAGCGCCGCCGGATGGTTGGCCCAGCCGTAGTCGGCGACCGTCAGGGCGCGCACCACCTGGATCGTCTCGACGCGCTGCTTCCCGAGCCGCTTCTGGTCGAGCGCGCGCGCCGACGCCTCGAAGTCCGCGTGGGGGAGGAACGTCTGCACCCCGTCGAGGCTAGGCACGGCGCCGGCGGTCACGCCCCACCCCGACGGTCGGTGCCCCACGTGCGTGCGTGGCACGATCCGTGACGTGAACGGATGCGTGTTCTGCCGGATCATCGCGGGTGACCTGCCGGGTCACGTCGTGCTGGAGACCGACGACCTGGTCGCGTTCCTCGACACCCGGCCGGTGTTCAAGGGTCACGTCCTGCTCGTGCCGCGCACCCACCTCGAGACGCTCCCCGACCTCCCCGCGGCGCAGCGCGACGGCTTCCTGGCGGCCGCCCAGCGGCTCGCGACGGCGGTCAAGGACGCCCTCGGGGCGCAGGGGTCGTTCGTGGCGATCAACAACACGGTCAGCCAGTCCGTGCCGCACCTCCACCTCCACGTGGTCCCGCGCACCAAGGGCGACGGGTTGCGCGGCTTCTTCTGGCCGCGCACGAAGTACGCCGACGGGGAGGCGGGGGCCTACGCCGAGCGGTTGCGCGACGCGCTGGGGTCCGGCTGATCGGTCAGCGACCGCACGCGAGCCTGCTCGCGCGCGCGGGCCTCGCCGAGCGACCACGGGCGGTCGCGGCGCCGGAGCGGGTGGCCGGTCGTCCAGGCGGCGAGCACCAGTGCCAGCGTCCCGAGGACGAGACCGCCGAGGACGTCGACGAAGAAGTGCCACCCGAGGTAGACCGTCGACAGGCAGGTCAGCGCCATGAAGGTCCACCCGGTCAGGCGCACCCAGCGCGGCAGCCGCAGCAGCTCGGCGACGAGGCAGGTGGTGACCGTGATCGCCACGTGCAGCGACGCGAACGCCGCCACGGTCTGGACGGCGCGCGTGTCCCAGACGTCGGTCAGCACGGCGACGCGGTCGTCGAGCAGCAGCTGCTGCACCGAGGTGTTGAACGTGTGGGGGAGGCCGGCGAACTCCTCCGGGCGGGAGTAGATCGGCCCGAGCGACGGGACCAGGTAGTAGACGGCCGCGCCGAGCAGCCAGTTGAACGAGACGGCCGTGACGTAGAGGGCCCCTGTGTGCGAGCGCCGGGTCCACACGAGCGCGATGGCCAGTGCTGCCGGCACCAGCCCGATCCACAGCACGTAGACCCCGGACAGCAGCCACGCGGCCCAGCCGGTGCCGAGCACGTGGTGGAGGACGACGGCGGGGTCGTGGCCCAGCCACAGCAGACGGTCCCACCGGTGCAGCTCGGTGTCCCAGAGGCGGTCGGTGACGAACGGCAGGTAGCCCTTGAGGTTGCGGAACGCGACGTAGGCGACGTACCAGGCCACGAGGCCGCTCAGGGTGAACCAGACCTGCTCCCGCGTCCACCGGTCGCGGAGCACGGTGCGCAGCGCCACCCACGCGCCGGAACCGGGTGTCGCACGGGCGTACGCCGCCCAGCGCGCGAGGGCGTCGAGCAGCACGGCGGCCAGCACGATCGCCGGCAACCGCACCCAGGTCGGGACCGAGACGCCGTCCGGGTCGCGCACGGGCAGGTCGTACCCGGCGGCGACCACCCACGTGGCCACCGCCATGGCGACGGCGACGCCCATCGCGCCGCGGAAGTCGCCCCGTCCCATGCTCGGCACGCTAGCCAACGACCCCTGCTCGCGCGAGCCTCCTGCACCGGATCTCCACAAGTCGGGTGAAGCCGCGCCGGACCCACGCACTACGCTCGCGGGCCACAACGTCACCGAACCTGAGGAGTCATCGAGATGGGTCGCTACGACCGCCGCGTCGCCGTCATCACCGGAGCAGCGCGAGGCATCGGCTTCGGCATCGCGCAGCGCCTCGCCAGCGAGGGTGCCTCCGTCGCGGTCCTCGACCTCGACGAGACCGCCGCCCAGGAGGCCGCCGGTCGTCTCGGGCTCGCCGAGGGTGCCCGCTCCGTGGGCATCGGCTGCGACGTCGTCGACGCGGCCGCCGCGGAGGCCGCCGTGCAGCGGGTGGTCGACGAGCTCGGCGGCATCCACGTGCTGGTCAACAACGCCGGCATCACCCGGGACAACCTGCTCTTCAAGATGACCGAGGAGGACTGGGACCTGGTCATGAACGTCCACCTCAAGGGCGTCTTCAACATGACCAAGGCGGCGCAGTCCCGCTTCGTCGAGCAGAAGTACGGCAAGATCCTCAACCTGTCGAGCGTGTCCGCGCTGGGCAACCGCGGCCAGGCCAACTACTCCGCGGCCAAGATGGGCATCCAGGGCCTCACCCGCACGCTCGGCATCGAGCTCGGCCCCTTCGGCATCACCGCCAACGCCATCGCGCCGGGGTTCATCGCCACCGAGATGACCGACGCGACCGCCCGACGCCTCAAGATGGAGCCCGAGGAGCTGCAGCGCCTCAACGCCGAGGCGACGCCCGTACGTCGTGTGGGGCAGCCCGAGGACATCGCCGCCGCCGCCGCGTTCCTGTGCAGCGACGAGGCGTCGTTCATCACCGGCCAGACCCTCTACGTCGACGGGGGCCGCAAGCTCGGCTGAGCACGCTCCCACGCCGGTCCGTCGGTGTGATCCCGGCCACGTCCCACGCTCGGGGACGTGGCCGGTTTTGCGTGTCACCGGGTCGTCTGTCACCTTGGTGAGCGGTCGAGAGACCCAACCGTCCCGGACTACGCCGAGTCCTGCCCGGCCGGGACGACCCCCGAGACACACCGGGGCAGGAGTGGGGGACCCACAGGTTCCACCGCCGGTCACGGACCGGCTCGGGGCGAAGCCGCCAGCCATTCTCGGAGCGTGGCGGCAGGGCACTTTCCAGCCCTAGCCCGACAGCTCACCTCACAGGCGTGGGAAAGGAACAACCATGCCTGCGACCCCTCGTACGGTCCGAGCCCTCGCGCTCGCCCTCGCCGGGATCGGCCTCTCCGCATCGACGCTGAGCGCCCTCCCCGCGTCCGCTGCCACCGGTGGCAGCACGTCCGACAGCACCACCACCAGCACGAAGACGACCACCACGACGACGCAGAAGTCGGCGCGCGTGAGCGTCAAGCGCCGGGTGGCCAACCGCGTGCTCACCGCGCGCGACATCGCCATGCGCCAGCGCGGCGACGCCTACGCGTACGGCGCCGCCGGTCCGAACGCCTTCGACTGCTCCGGCCTGGTCCGCTACAGCTACGGCCACGCCGGCCTCTCCGTGCCGCGCACGTCGAGCGCCCAGGCGGGAGCCGCGCGCCGCATCGCCAAGAAGGACCTGCGCTCCGGCGACCTGATGTTCTTCTACGGCGGCGGCGGGGTCTACCACGCGGCGATCTTCCTGCGCTGGTCGCACGGGCACGCCCTGATGGTGCACTCCCCGGGCTCGGGTCAGCGCGTGCGCGTCGCCGTCCCGTGGACGTCCTCGTGGTTCGCCGGGACCCTGCGCCGCGCCTGACGCACCCGCGCCCCGGGTGACAGGCCCGGATTGGTAGGCAGTTCCTGCTGATCTACCCTGTGGCGCGCCTTCCTCGATCGGGGAAGGCGCGCCCGCAGACTTTCCAGAGCACGACCCTCAGCACCCGAGCCGCCCCCGCTCACACCCCCGCTCGATCGGAGTTCCCCCCGTGCGTCACCGTCGCCCCCTCTCGTCGCCCCGTGCGATCGTCGCCACCCTCGCGGCGGCCACCCTGCTCCTCGCCGGCTGCAGCGGCGGGGACGACGACGCGGCGCCGAGCGCGTCCGCGTCCTCCGAGCCGACCGCCTCGGAGACGACCGAGGAGCCGCCGGAGCCGACGTACTGGCCGCTCACCGGCCTCGAGCGCAAGGCCGATGCCCCCGCTCACCCGGTCGTCGTCACCAAGGTCGACAACACCTCCTCCAGCGCCCCCCAGGTGGGCCTCGGCTCGGCGGACCTCGTCGTCGAGGAGCTCGTCGAGGGCGGCTACACCCGCCTCGCGGCCTTCTACTACTCCAAGGTCCCCGCCGCCATCGGCCCGGTCCGATCCATGCGCGCCAGCGACATCGGCATCGTCCCCGAGGGCGCCACGGTGGTGACCAGCGGCGCGGCCCCGGTCACGATCAAGCGCATCAACGGTGCCGGCATCCCGTGGATCACCGAGGGCGACGCCAACGTCTACCGCGAGACCTCGCGATCCGCGCCGTACAACCTCTTCGCCCGCCTCGGCGCCATCTCCAAGCGCCTCAAGGCCGATGAGGAGCCGCCGCCGTACCTCCCGTGGGGCGACGAGGCCGACCTGCCCAAGGGCGCGAAGGCCAGCACCCTCACGGCCGACTTCGGCGCGCACTCCACCAGCTGGCAGTACCAGAAGGGCGGCTACGTCAACACCGACTCCTACGCCGCCCAGGGCGACCAGTTCCCCGCCGACTCCGTCCTCGTGCTGCGGGTGCGCGTCGGTGACGCGGGCTACCGCGACCCGGCCGGCTACCCGGTGCCGGAGACCAAGTTCGAGGGCAGGGGTGCCGCGCTGCTCTTCCACGGCGGCCGCGTCGTCAAGGGCACGTGGAGCAAGGACGGCCTGACCGGCCCGATCGAGCTCTCCACCAAGGGCGGCGAGCTGACCGTGCCCGCCGGTCACGTGTGGGTCGAGCTGGTCCCCGCCGTCACCGGCAACGTCACCTTCGCGAAGTAGTCCCCGACGGCGCGCCGGCGCCCTCGTCGAGGAGGCGCTGGAGCCCGGCCAGGATCACGCCGATCGCCGTCTCGACCCGCAGCGCCGCCGCTGCGGGGTCGTCGCTGACGGCCACCGAACCACCCGCGGCCGACACGGCACCGAAGAAGATCCGGGTGAACGTGTCGATCATCGCGTCGTCGAGCCGGACGCCGACGTCCGGGACGTCCTCGGCGGTGAGCACCGAGCGCACGATCTCGCCGACGAGGGCGTACGTCGAGCGCTCCTCCTGCTCGCGGTAGCGCTCGTGGCCGAGGACCGACGGCCCGTCCTGGACGACCACCTGCCGGTAGCCCGGCTCCTGGACCGCCCCGAGGAACGCCCGGAGCCCGGCCTGTGCCTGGTCCCACGGGTCCGTGTGTCCCTCGGTGGCGTCGACGATCGCCGTCGTCGCGCGGGACTGCACCCGCTCGAAGGCCGCCTCGAAGATCGCCTGCTTGCCGCTGAAGTGGTGGTAGAGCGCACCCTTGGTGACGTCGGCTCCGGCGACGATGGCGTCGAGCGACGTGGCTGAGTAGCCGTGCGCGGCGAAGAGCCGCTCGGCGACGTCGACGAGCGCCTGCCGGGTCGCCTCGGAGTAGCGCTGCCGCCGGGTCTCCACGGGTCGCAGCCTACGGGTGGTGTGCCGCGGCGCGGGGTCGGCCATAGTGGTGGCATGCAGCTCGCACCGGGGATGTTGCTGGTGGCGACGCCGGCGCTGCAGGACCCCAACTTCTCCGACACGGTCGTGCTGCTGCTCGACGTCACGGAGGAGGGTGCGCTCGGCGTGGTCCTCAACCGCCCCTCCCAGATCCTCGTCGCCGACGTCCTCGAGCCCTGGCGGGACGTCGTCGCCGTGCCGGAGGTGCTGTTCCGTGGTGGTCCGGTCGGCACCGACGGCGCCCTTGCCATCGGCGCGCTCCGCGACCCCCAGGACCCGCCCGTCGGCTGGCGACCGGTCGCCGGCCTGCTGGGCATGATCGACCTCGACACCCCCACCGAGCTCGTCGACGGCACGCTCACCGCGATGCGCGTCTTCGCCGGCTATGCCGGCTGGGGGGTGGGCCAGCTCGACGGCGAGGTCGAGGAGGGCAGCTGGTACGTCGTCACCAGCGAGGCGGCCGACGCGTTCCGCGACGATCCCAGCGGGCTGTGGCGCGACGTGATGCGGCGCCAGCCGGGCATGCTCGCCTGGCACGTGAACCGCCCCGTCGATCCCGACATGAACTAGTCGGCGCGTTAGGCTTGCCCATCATGAGCACCATCGGATTCTCGCCGGGCACCCAGACGATCGAAGAGCGTCAGACCGTCCCGACGGACGAGGGTGACCACGAGCGGTTCTCGCACTACGTGCCGAAGGACAAGCTCACCGAGGCGATGGTCATGGGCACCCCCGTGATCGCGCTGTGCGGCAAGGTGTGGGTCCCGTCGCGGGCCCCCGAGAAGTACCCCGTCTGCCCGGAGTGCAAGGAGATCTGGGAGTCGATGAACCCCGGCAAGTCCGGCGGCGACGGCTCCGACGGCTCGGGTCCCGAGGCGTGACGGGGCGGCCCGACGCGCCGCTGCCCCCCGCGTGGCCCGACAGGGCCGCCTGGGGCACCGCGCCCTCCCTCCGTGCCTGGCAGCAGGCGGCGATGGACAACTACCGGTCCCGCCAGCCCCGCGACTTCCTCGCGGTCGCGACCCCCGGTGCCGGGAAGACGACGTTCGCGCTGACCGTCGCGGCCGACCTGCTGAGCCGCCGCGTCGTCGACCGGATCACCGTCGTCGCCCCCACCGAGCACCTCAAGACCCAGTGGGCCGAGGCGGCCGCGCGCGCCGGCATCCCGATCGACCCGACCTACTCCGCCGGCAAGGGCAGGACCTCCGACGACTACGTCGGCATCGCGGTGACCTACGCCGGCGTGGCCGTGAACCCGCTCGCCATGCGGATCCGCACCGAGCGGTTCAAGACGCTGGTGATCCTCGACGAGATCCACCACGCCGGTGACGCGCTGTCGTGGGGCGAGGGCGTGCGCGAGGCGTTCGACCCGGCCACCCGTCGCCTCGCACTGACCGGGACGCCGTTCCGCTCCGACATCAACCCGATCCCGTTCGTCAGCTACGCCCCCGGCGACGACGGCATCCCCGTCTCGGCGGCTGACTTCACCTATGGCTACGCCCACGCCCTTGCCGACCACGTCGTGCGGCCCGTGCTCTTCATGGCCTACTCCGGTGAGATGCAGTGGCGCACCCGCGCCGGCGACGAGGTCGTGGCCCGGCTCGGCGAGCCGCTCACCAAGGACATGCACGCCCAGGCGCTGCGCACGGCCCTCGACCCGCGCGGGTCGTGGATCCCGGCCGTGCTGGAGGCGGCCGACAAGCGCCTGTC
>DASTPB010000197.1:0-2326 GCA_035762385.1 Nocardioides sp.
ACCGGGCCCAGGATCCGCTGGAGCTTGCCGACGCGGTAGCGCATCGTGTTGTAGTGGAAGAACTGGGCGCGAGCCGCCTCGGCGACGTTGAAGTTGGTGTCGAGCAGCACCTGCAGCGTCTCGCGGAGGTCGGCGGCCTCGGGCGTGCGCTCGGCGAGCGGTCCGAGGACGTCGGCGGCGAACGACGTCAGCTCCGCGCTGTCGGGCACCAGGGCGAGCAGCCGGTGGAGGCCGAGCTGGTCGAACCGGGTCACCGACCCCCCTCCGTGCACCCGGCGGCCGATCTCGACGGCGCGCTGGGCCTGGCGGAACGCTTCGGGAAGCTCGCCGAGACCGTGGGAGACGCGGCTGACGCCCGCCGAGAAGGCGATGCGGCCGCCACCCCGGTCACCCCGCACGGCCGCGATGATCCGGTCCACGGCGACGTGCGCCCCGGCCGGGTCGTCGGGGTCGACCGGCACCAGCGTCACCACCTCGCGGCTGAACGCCACCGAGGCGATCGTGTCGTCGACGGTCGCGGACACCTGGCGCCAGGCATGCGCGAAGCGGTCCTGCCAGGCCCGCCGGTCCTCGGGGTCGGGGCCGAGGACGGCGATCGCGTCGGGGTCGAGCACCGCCACCACGACCATCACGGGACGGTCGAGGTGCCAGCCGAACGCCTGCGCGTGCTCGGCGACGTACTCATCCTCCCCGGCGCGGCCGAGGAACACGTCGCGCAGGAAGTCGCCGCGGTACTTGTTCTCCACCGCCGTGATCGCCTCGACGCGCGTCACCAGCAGCGCCGCCACGATCGCGGCCCGCTCGAGGGCGTGCACGTCGGAGGAGTGGATCCTGCCGTCGGGGCGCAGCGCCACCAGCCGGGCGAGGTCGACGCCCGCCGCGACCACCCGCCGTACGAGCGCCTCCCCCGGCCCCACGGCCGTGCCGGCGGGGTCGATCCGCTCGACCCGCACGCGACCGGTCGGGTCCAGCAGGTCGGCGCCCGCCAGCGCTGCGCGCTGCTCCTCGTCGAGGTGTGCGGCCCGCTCGCGGCCGTCGGTGGACGTGAAGACGACACCGCAGCCCAGGGCGTCGCCGACGGCCTTCGCGATCGCGGCCAGGTCACCGCCCTCCAGCACGATGTGGGTCAGGGCGGTGTGGAGCGCGTCGGCGCGCTCGAGCGCGGCGACCGCTTCGGGGTCGCTTATCAAGTCTTGGCCCACATCTACGCCTTGCTCCGACAAGTTCTCACATTCGCGAGTGTCGCACGAGCCGTTAGCGTCTGGGGAGTGACGTCTGGACCGATCCTCGCCGCGGCACCGCTGCGGGTGCACGACAGGCTCCGCGGGGCGTGCGACGGGCCGCGCCGCGTGGTCCACGCGAGCGGCACGGCCGTGTACGTCGACCTCGACGGCTGGTGCCTCGGGCTCGTCTCGGCCGCGGCGACCCGCGTGCCGTGCGCGCTCTGGACGACGATCCCCGACCTCGGGGTCCTCGATCCCGTCGTCCGCGTGCGCGACGGCGAGCTCGTCGTGGGCGACCGGCCGGTCCGCGTCACCCGCCTCGTCGACCCTCGCGCCCTCCACGTGGGACGTCATGAGGAATCCCGGTCCGCACCGGCGATTCCCATGACGTCCGGACTCGACCTGCCGACCGACGGCGGCCTCACTCCCGCGGACCTGGACCGGCTCCTCGGCCGCGGCCCCGGCCTCACGCCGCTCGGCGACGACGTGCTCGCCGGGTGGCTCACCGCCCGCGCCGCGCTCGGGCGGCCCGACGACCTCCTGGCCGCGGCCGTACGCCGTCGGCTGGGCGTCACCACCCTGCTCTCCGCCACGCTCCTCGACTGCGCGGCGCGCGGCGAGGCGCTCCCCCAGCTCGCCGACTGGCTGGCGGACCCCACCGACGCCACCGCGGACGCGCTCCTCGCCGTCGGCGCCACCTCGGGCGCCGGCCTGATGGCCGGCGCCGGGATGGCCCTCACCCACCACACCACCGACCGCCCGCACAGGACCCCACGGAGGGCTGCATGAAGGACCACGTCGAGCTCCGCAGCGGCGCGTACGCCGACTCGGTGACCCTGCTGCAGGTCAGCCGGGCCGTCCAGGCCACACCGGGTGTCGTGGCCGCACAGGTCGCGATGGCGACCGGCCTCAACCTCGAGGTGCTCGAGGGGATGGGCTTCGCCGTGCCCGCCTCCTCCCCCAACGACATGGTCGTCGCCCTCCGCCTCGACGCCGACGCCGACGTGTCCGCGGCCCTCGCCGCCGTCGATGCGGCACTCGCGCCCACCCGCCCCGCCGGCGGGGACACCACCGTCGCCCCACCGCGCACCACGGGGAGCGCC
>DASTPB010000198.1:0-18686 GCA_035762385.1 Nocardioides sp.
CCGCGTCGAGCCGGCGCATCCTGACGCTGCGTGCGTCAGGATGCGCCGGCTCAGCTGCATTTCCGGGTCAGGATGCGCCGACTCGACGCCTCAGCGCTCGAAGACCGCCGTGGTCCGCGGCGGCACGGTCACCGAGTCCGCGGCGACCGCGCTCTTCTTGACCACCTCGTCGCTGCCCGAGGCCTGCACGTCGTGCAGGGACCAGCCGGAGCCGGTGCCGGTCACGGCCTGCGCCTGTGGGCTGGCGTTGACGACCACCAGGATCCCGTCGCGGTCGGGGTCGGCGTCCGCGCCCGCGGTGTCGTCGATCAGCATCGCGACCACCCCGGGCGGGGCGTCGAGGAACGAGACCTTCGCCTGGACGGCGTCGAGCGACCCCAGCCGGAACAGCGGCGACGACATCCGCATCCGCAGCAGGTCCTGCGCGGCGGCGTGCGCCGCGTCCATCGCCGCCGGGGTCGGGTCGAGGGCAGGGTCGCCGAGCAGGGGCCGCATGTAGTCCCACTTGGCCTCGTTGTCGGCCCGGGGCGGCAGCCCCGAGCCGAAGGTGTTCTCCCGGCGCTGCCAGTCGACCCGGTTGAACCAGTCACCGGAGTCGTAGGAGTTGCGGTCCAGGCTCTTCGACCGCAGCAGGTCGGTGCCGGCGTGCCAGAACACCACACCCTGGGAGAGCGCCACCGTCGACAGCGACACGGTGTTCATGCGCACGCGGTCGGCCATCGAGGTGCCCCTCGGCAGCTTGAGGGCGAGGGAGTCGAAGAGCGTCTCGTTGTCGTGCGCGTCGACGTAGGTCACCGTCTCGCCGGGGTCGGCCGCGTAGCCGGCCGGCTGGCCGTTGTAGTCGACGTCGGAGCCGCGCACCTCCTCGCCCGTCGAGGACCGGAAGCGGAAGTCCGCGAGGTTGCCGGCCATGCCGAGCTTCACGAGGTCCTGCAGGTGCAGCAGCTCCGTGCGCTGCTCGTCCGCGGTGCCGTTGACCGCGGCACCGTTGGGGTCGGTGAACAGGCCGGACCCGAAGCCCTGCACCCGCGGGTCCTCGTCGAAGGGACCGCCACCGCGTACGGCGTCGCGCAGCCGGTCGCTGAACGACCCGATGCCGGACCCGGCCAGGTTGGCCTGGGTGGCCTGCACGAAGCGCGCGTCGTCGGCGACCTCGCCGAAGTTCCAGCCCTCGCCGTAGAGGTAGATGCCCTTGCCGTCGACGCCGTCGCGCTTCACGGTGAGGGAGTCGAGGGCGGCCCGCAGGTGCTGCATGTTGGCCAAGGAGTGGTGGCCCATCAGGTCGAAGCGGAAGCCGTTGACCTTGTAGTCCCGCGCCCAGGTGAGCACGGAGTCGATCATCAGCTTCTCCATCATCCGGTGCTCGGTCGCGGTGTTGGAGCAGCAGGTGGAGGTCTCGACGGCGCCCGTCGCGCTGAGCCGGTGGTAGTAGCCGGGCACGATGCGGTCGAGCACCGACCTGGAGTCCTGGCCGCTGGCCGCGGTGTGGTTGTAGACGACGTCCATCACGACCTGCATGCCGTTGCGGTTCAGGCCCTGCACCATCCGGCGGAACTCGACCGTGCGCCGCGCGCCGTCGGGATCGGTGGCGTACGACCCCTCGGGAGTCGTGTAGTGCAGCGGGTCGTAGCCCCAGTTGAACCCGTCGCGCTCGCGCACCGCGTCGACGCACGCCTGCTGCTCGGTCGAGTCCGGCGGCAGCGCCGCCAGGTCGCACGCGGGGACCTCCTGGGCGGAGCGCCGCTCCTCGATCGTGGCGATGTCGAAGGCGGGCAGCAGGTGCACCGTGTTGAGGCCCGCGCCGGCGAGGCGGCGGAGGTGGCGCATGCCCGCCGTGTCGTCGTGGGTGAAGGCGAGGTAGGTGCCGCGCTCGGCGGCCGGGACCGTCTCGTCGCCGATGGAGAAGTCACGCACGTGCAGCTCGTAGACGTTGCGGTCCTCGGGCTGGGCGATCACCGGCGCCCGGGTGGCGGACCAGCCGGACGGCGCCAGGGCCGGGTCGGCGAGGTCGACCACGAGCGACTGCTGCGAGTTGGTGGTGAGCGCCACCGAGTAGGGGTCGGTCACCCGGTTGGTGACGACCTTCCCGGCCGACGGCGAGAAGACCGTGACGTCGTAGGTGTACGCCGCGTTGCGCCACGAGCCCGGTCCCGTCACCGTCCAGGTGCCGTCGGAGCCACGCGTCATCGAGACCTTCCGGCCGGCGACGGTGGCCGAGACGTCCTGCGCGGTCGGCGCCCAGAGCGACAGCGTGGGGCGACTCCCCCTCCAGGTGACGCCGAGGTCGGCCCCGGCCGCGTCGGCGTACACGTCGTCGAGGACGCCGGGCAGCTGCACGCCGGTCGCGTCGTGCAGGGCTCCGCCGCGGTCGTACGACGCGACGGCCACCTGGCCGGTGAGGATCTCCGGGACCCGGCGGGCCGCCGTGCGGTCGAGCCGGAAGGCCTCGTAGCCGGCGAGGTGCGGGAAGTCGGCGAGGACGTCGGCGGGCAGGCCGGCCGGGTCGTGGGTGAGCGGCACGCTGGACCCGCCGGTGACGGCCTCTGCGTCGACGCCGAGGTCAGCGTCCTGCGACCAGTGCAGCCGGTAGCGGCGCGACTCCGGGTCGGGGACGTCCCAGGCGACGAGGTCGCGGCGCAGCCACTGCGCCCGGGCCTTCGCCAGGTCGGGGGCGGAGCCGGCGCTGCGGGTCGAGACCTGCAGCCGGTGCGTGCTCACGTCGTAAGTGAAGACCACCTCGACCCCGCCCGCGGGGACCTCGAACGGGATGTTCGCGCCGCCGCGCACGCCGTCGGCGCCGTAGTCCTCGCCCCACGCCAGGCCGTGGACGACCTTCGTCTCGTAGCTGCCTGCCGGGAGGGTGCCGGTGAACGTGTACGTGCCGTCGCCGTCGGGGTCCTTCAGCCAGCCGCGCATGCAGGCGGGGTCCCAGTCATCGGGGCACCCGAGCTCGGACTGCATCGAGCCGGCGAGGGTCACGATCGGGCCGTCGGCGTCGCTGGTGATCCAGTGCGACCCGTGCTCGTAGTAGAAGGTGACCGTCGTGCCGCCGGCGGGCACCGTGAGGGGGATGTCCGCACCGCCGCGGGCACCGCCGGCGCCGTAGTTCTCGTCCCAGGTGCCGTCGATGGCCGCCTTGTAGGCGTAGCCACCCTCGGGGAGGGTCACCGACTTCTTCCAGACGAGGTCGTCGGCGTCGAGCGACATCTGCGCCTGCGCGCAGTCCGGCTGCCAGTCACCGGGGCACCCCATCTCGGCGTTGTGGCTGCCGGGCACCGACACGGCTGCCGGCTGGCTGACCTGCCCCGTGCCGCCCCCGCCACCGGGCGTCGGCTCGGGCTCCGGGTCGCCGACGGTGGCGTACGACGACGCGACCGACAGGTTGCCGCTGCTGTCGCGCAGGACCGCGCGGTACTCGACGAGCGTGCCCTCGCGCAGGGACCGGACGTCGTGGACGACCCGGTAGGGGGCGTTGTCGTCGGTGCCGAGCGGGGTCCACTCCTGGGCCCCGGCCGGGCGCCAGGCGACGGTGACCTGGTTGAAGCCGCCGTCGGGGACGGCGACCGTGATGGGCGCGCGGCCCCCGACGGTGCCGCCCGCGGACGGCTTCTCGAGGTGGATCGCCGGCGCCTCGTCGCGGTCGGCGAGCGTGCCCGCGGCGCGCCACACGACGGCCGACAACGGCGGCACCGTGATCGTCGTACGCCCCTCGGCGTCGGTGCGCAGCGAGGCCTTCCCGGCCGGCCAGACCCGCTTGAAGGTGCCGCGGCGCATCTCGGTGCCGACGGTCACCGTCTTCTCGGTGGTCGCGTTGTTGAGGGCGACGACGAGCTCACGGCGCTCGGTCGCGTCGATGCGGCTGAAGGCGTAGACCCCCGCCTTGTCGGAGGCGTAGCGGTGCAGCTGCGCGCCGTCGGCCAGCGCCGGGTAGGTCTTCCGCAGGGCCGCGAGGTCGCGGATCGTGCGGTAGAGCGGGTGCCCGGTGTCGTAGTTGGCGTCGGCCGTGGTGGCGTCGGTGCCGAGCAGGTCGTTGTCGTTGTAGGACGCGACCGAGCTCGCGAACATGTCCTCGCGGGCGTCCTTGTCGCCCCCGTCGCCGACGAAGCCCTGCTCGTCCCCGTAGTAGACGACCGGCTGGCCGCGGGTGAGGTACATCAGCTCGTGGGCGAGCCGGTCGCGCTCGAGCTCGGACCCGGCGCCCTTCAGGAAGGTGCCGATGCGACCCATGTCGTGGTTGCCGAGGAACGTCGGCGAGGCGTACGCGTTGGAGTCGGTGTCGGTGTACCAGTCATCGGCGGCGTAGAAGTCGCGCAGCCGCGTGGTGGCGCCGCCCTTGGCGAAGCCCGTCGCCCGGTCCTGGAAGCCGAAGTCGAGGGTGGCGTCGAGGCGGCCCTCGGTGCTGAACGTCGACAGGTACGCGGGATCGGCGTCGTAGACCTCGCCGAAGGAGAAGAAGTCGTCGTTGCCGACCGAGGCGGCGTGCTCCCGGATCGCGGGGGCGAACTCCTGCCAGAACTCCATGTTCACGTGCTTGGCGGTGTCGATGCGGAAGCCGTCGATGCCCAGGTCGACCCACGCCTCGTAGATCTCGGTCATCCCGTCGACGACGTCGGGCTGCTCGGTGAACAGGTCGTCGAGGCCGACGAAGTCGCCGTAGGTCGAGGACTCGCCGGCGAAGGTCGAGTCACCGCGGTTGTGGTAGTTCGTCGGGTCGTTGAGCCACGCGGGCACCTTCACCGTGCGGTCGGCCTCGCTGCGGAAGACCGGCGTGTAGGGGAACGAGGTGGCCGCGTCGAGCTCGGGGAAGTCGGGCGAGCCCGCGACGTCGCGGTCGTCGAACTCCGTGCCCGAGGCGTCGCGGTAGGGCCGGGCCTCCTTCGACACGTAGCCGTACTGCTTCTCCTGGTAGTCGATGACGTCCGCGGTGTGGTTGGTGATGATGTCGAAGAAGACCTTGATGCCGCGCCCGTGCGCCTTGTCGATGAACGCCTCGAGCTCGGCATTGGTGCCGAAGTGCGGGTCGATCCGGGTGAAGTCGGTGACCCAGTAGCCGTGGTAGCCGGCGCTCGCGTCGGCGCCGCTGCCCTGGACCGGCCGGTTCTTGAAGCTCGGCGTCAGCCAGATCGCTGTCGTGCCGAGGCCGGCGATGTAGTCGAGCCGGTCGGACAGGCCCTGCACGTCACCGCCGTGGAAGAACCCCTTGTCGGACGGGTCGAGACCCGTCGTGAGCCGGTCGCCGGTCAGCCCGCCCGCGTCGTTGCCGGGGTCGCCGTTGGCGAACCGGTCGGCCATCACGAAATAGAAGTTCTCCCGCGTCAACGGCCCGCGCAACGACGTCGCAGCGAGGTCCCGGTCGGCTGCGGTCGGGGTGGCCGCGGGCAGCTCCGCGGGCGCCACGGAGACCCGGTGGGTCGTGTCGTCGTAGGTGAAGCGCAGGCGCGCGGGGGTCTCGAGCGCGAGCGGCAGGTTCGGCCCGTCGGCCGTGCCGCCGGCGCCGTAGTTCTCCGCCCACGACCCGTCGAGGGCCACCTTGTAGAGGAAGGCGCCCGCGGGCACCTGCGCGACGACCTCCCACGAGCCGTCGGGCCGCCGCTGGAGGCCCGAGGCCTCGCAGGCCGGGTCCCAGTCGCCGGCGCAGCCGATCTCGTCCTGGAGGTCGCCGACCAGCGTGACGGTGGCCGGTGGGTCGGCACGGTGCTCGGCGCGGGCAGGCGCGAGGGGCGCCAGCGAGGCGACCAGCGTTGCGAGGACGGACAGGCCGAGGGCAGCAGGGCGCGAACGACGCACGAAGATCTCCCGAGATGGTGCGAGGGTCCCGGCGGACGAGCGGCCGGGTGGTGGCGGCGGTCACACTACGGTTGCCGTGAGAGAACTTGCAACGTCTGCAAGATCTTTCACGGACCTCCCGCGTGGGAACGGGCCGATCTTGCAGACAGCGCCCCGTTCCAGCCCCTCGCGCCCCTAGACTGCGCGACGTGGGGACACGCGGGGACGGCACCCTCGGCACGGTGCTGCGCAGGCTGCGGGAGGACGCGGGCCTCTCGCAGGAGGAGCTGGCAGCGCGTGCCGGACTGAGCCCCCACGCGATCAGCGCGCTCGAGCGCGGCACCCGCACCCGGCCCTATCCCCACACCGTGCGCTCGCTGGCGGACGCGCTGGCCCTCGACGACACGCAGCGAGCCACGCTCCTGGCCGCCGTCCCGCCGCGTGCGAGCCGTGCCGCCGCGCGACCGCCGGGCGACGACACCCCCGGACCGCGTGAGCTGCCGGTCCCGGCGTCGCCGCTCATCGGCCGCGACGACGACGTCGCTCGGGTGGCCGACCTGCTGCGCACGAGCCGACTGGTCACCCTCAGCGGCCCCGGCGGCGTCGGCAAGACCCGCCTGTCCCTGGCCGCCGCGGCGGCGGTCCGCGACCGCTACGTCGACGGCGTACGCCTGGTCGAGCTCGCGCCGCTGCTCGAGCCGAGCCAGCTGCTGCCGGCGGTCGCCGACGCCGTGGAAGCCACCCGCGACCCCACGCGGTCCGTCACCGAGGACATCGTCGACCGGTTGCGCGGACAGCACCTGCTGCTGGTGCTGGACAACGTGGAGCACCTCCTCGACGCCGCCCCCGACGTCGCAGCGATCGTCGCGGCCGTGCCCGACCTGTCCGTCCTCGCGACGAGCCGGGCCCCGCTGCGGGTGCGCGGGGAGACGGAGTACGCCGTAGAGCCGCTCGAGGTGCGGGACCGCCCGAACGGGACGCCCTCCCCCGCCGCGCGGCTGCTCCTCGACCGTGCCCAGAGCGTCAACCCCGGTTGGGGCTCCGACCCGGCGGACGCCGCGGCCGTGACAGCGACCTGCGAGCGCCTCGCCGGGCTGCCCCTCGCCCTCGAGCTCGCCGCCGCCCGGGCGCGACTGCTCGACCCGGGGGCACTGCTGCAGCGGCTCGACACCGCCCTCCAGGCCGGCCCGCGCGACCTGCCGCCCCGCCAGCGCACCATGCGCGCCACCCTGGACTGGAGCCACGGACTGCTCACCGCGCCGGCACGCCGGCTGCTGCGACTGCTGGGCGTCTTCGCGGGCGGCGCCGCCCTGGCCGACCTCGAGGCGATCGCCGCCCGCGTGGGCATCGCGCACGACGAGGTCGTCCCCGGCCTCGAGGAGCTCGTCGAGCACTCCCTGGTCCTGGCCGGGTCCGCGGGCCGGCTGCGCATGCTGGAGCCGGTCGCCCAGTACGCGCGCGACCTGCTGCGCGAGGCGGGCGAGTGGCACGACGCCACGCGCGCACACGCCGCCCACTACCTCGAGGTGGCGGCGGCCACCAGCTCGAGCTACCGAGACGGCGGCCAGGTGAGCGCGCTCGCGCGGATCGACCTCGAGCACGCGAACCTCACCGCGGCAGCCGAACGCTGCCTGGCTGACGGCGACGCCGACACCCCGGCCCGCATGGCGTGGGAGCTGTGGCTCTACTGGTGGCTGCGCGGGCACCACGAGCACGGCAGGCGCTCCGCCGAGGCCGCCCTCCACCACGCCGCGGCGCTCGACCGTGACGTGCACGCGCGGGCCGCCCTGGGCGCCGCGACGATGGCCTTCGCGATGGACGACGTGCGCGCTGCCGGTCACTGGTGGGCGGTCGCACGCGAGCACGCCGTCGACGAGCCCGACATCTTGTCCAACTCCGTCGCCGGCGCGGGCCTCGTCGCCCTCGTGGACGGCGACCTCGCCACGGCAGAGCGCTGCTTCGAGGAGGCGATCGTCCATGCCGAGGCCGGTGGGCCCGCGATCGAGTGGACCTGGGCGCTCGGACACGTCTGGCTCGGCACCCTGGCCCTCCTCCGCGGCGATCCCGACGAGGCGGTGCGCCTGATCGCTGAGGGGCTCGGCTCTGCTCGTCGTCGCGAGGACCGGCTCACCTCCTACATCGCGCTCTACAACCTCTTCCAGGTCGAGCTCGCGCGCGGCGACCACGCCGCGGCGAGGAGCCACCTCGAGGAGGGCACGCGGCTGTCGCTGGAGACCGGTGACCAGGCCAACCTGGCGTACCTCCTCGACGCCGGGGCGGTGCTCGCCGCGGCCTCCGACCAGCACGCGCGCGTGCCACTGTTGCTCGGGGCGGCCCAGGCGATCCGCGAGGCCCAGGGAGCCCAGGGGTACGGCTACTACCGCCCCGACCCGACCACCATCACCGCGGCCGCCGACGACGCCCGCTCGCACCTCGGTGCCGACCGCTACGACGACGCCCTCGACACCGGGCGCGGCCTCTCGCCCGTGCGGGCGGCTGCCATGCTCCGGGACCCCGGCGCGGCCGCCCGCTGACCCAGAGGACCTCGTACACCTCTCGTACACCTCGCGGTGTCCGTGGCCGACGAGGTCGTCCGGCCCGAAGGTGGCGGCACGGCACGCACCCGTGCCCGCGACCCGAGGAGCAGCAGATGAGCACCACGCTCGACCCGTCCACCGCGTCCGGTCCGCACCGCGACGGCAGCATCGGCGCAACCGCACGGCCACCGGGTCGCGGGTGGGTGCTCGCCGGGCTCGGCGCCGGCGTCGCCGGGATCGTCTCCGTCGTCGCCAGCGGGATGGTCGACGCCGTCTACGACCCGGCCACCAGCGGTGACGCGGAGGCGATCGTCGAGGCGACCGCGGACCTGCTGCCGCAGATCCTCACCTTCCACACCGCGACGATGGTCTCGTGCGCCCTGCTGGTCGTGTTCGCGGCCGGCTTGCACCGGCACCTGCAGCGGCTCACGCACCCCGACAGCATCGTCCCCGGGGTCGCCGCCATCGGGCTCGTCATGGTCTGCGTCGCCCAGCTCATGGGTGCCGGCCTGACCACCGAGTTCGCGTTCGCGGTCGCCGACCCGGACGCCGCGGTGGTCCCCGAGACGGTCGCCTTCTTCGGGCACTGGGTGGGCACCATCCCGTGGCTCTGGGGCGGGATCGGACTCACTGCCCTCGCCCTCGCGAGTGCGGCGCTCAAGCAGGGCGCCTTCGCCCGCTGGATCGGTTGGGCCAGCCTCGTGCTCGGCGGCATCACCACCCTGTTCCTCGTCAGCCCCGTGCAGTACATGGCCGGCATGACCGGACCGATCTGGCTGGTCATGGTCTCTGCCACGCTGCTGCGCTCCGTACGGCGGTCCGCCTGACATGGACCGGGCCTGGCTGCCCACCGGTTTCCGCCACCCGACCCGGGTCGAGGTCGCGTTCGGGCACCACCTGCGCCCGATCCGCGCCGACGACACCGACCTCGACATGGTCGCCGTGATGGGCTCTCGCGAGCGGCTCTGGAGCATCTACGGCGAGGCGTGGGGCTGGCCGCAGGCCGACATGACGCACGAGGCGGACCGCGCCGACCTGGACCGGCACGCGACCGAGATGGAGGCGCACGAGTCGTTCAACTACGCCCTCCTCGACACCGACGAGACGGCACTGCTCGGCTGCGTCTACATCGACCCTCCGGAGAAGCCCGGCGCCGACGCCGAGATCTCGTGGTGGGTCGTGGACGAGTGCGTGGGCACCGAGCTCGAGGCGGCGCTCGACGAGCTCGTCCCGCGCTGGATCGCGGCCGAGTGGCCGCTGGAGAACCCGCGCTACGTCGGCCGTGACCTCACGTGGGACGAATGGCTGGCACTCCCCGACCTGCCGCACTGAGGTCTCTGCACCTTTACAGCACGTTCTCAGGGCCTCCACAGGGTCTCGCCGCATCGTGGAGGACATGAGCGACGGACAGATCCCCCAGCACGGCGGCCCGCAGTACCCGCAGCCCGCCGACAACCCGTACCAGCGCGCCTCGTCCGGGTGGACCGGCACCGACGCGCACTCCACGCAGCCGATCCCGCCGACGTACGCCGCGCACACGGCCGCGCCGCACCAGCAGCCCACCCACGCGACGAAGCAGCGCGGGGCCGCGGGACGCCGGACGGGCCTGGCGGCCGCCGTGGTCGCGACCGCCCTCCTCGTCGGCGGCGGGGCCGGCGTCGGCGGTGCGGCCTGGTGGGACGCCACCCAGGACGGGTCGGGCGGGTCGTCGCAGCCGAGCCCGGTGTCGACGTCGCAGGTGTCGTCGCAGCCCCAGGCCCCCGCGGCCGACGGGTCGGTCGAGTCGGTCGCCCAGAAGGTGCTGCCCAGCGTCGTCAAGATCGACGTCACCACCGCCCAGGGAGGCGCGTCGGGCTCCGGCATCATCCTCACCGCCGACGGGACGATCCTGACCAACAACCACGTGGTGGAGGGCGCCGAGGCCGGCAGCCTCACCGTGTCGTTCGACGACGGGACGAGCGCCAAGGCGGAGGTGCTCGGCACCGACCCGCTCACCGACACCGCGGTCATCAAGGCCGAAGGGGTCTCCGACCTCACCCCGGCCACGATCGGGAAGTCCGCCAACCTCGGCGTCGGTGAGGGCGTCGTCGCCATCGGGTCGCCGTTCGGCCTCGACGCGACCGTCACCAGCGGCATCGTCAGCGCCCTCGACCGCCCGGTCAACGTCGGCTCCGACGACCAAGGCAACTCCACGACCTACCCGGCGATCCAGACCGACGCCGCCATCAACCCCGGCAACTCGGGCGGGCCGCTCGTCGACCTGACCGGCGCCGTGATCGGCATCAACTCCTCGATCCGCACCGCTGCGTCCCAGTCGCCCTACGGGGGCCAGTCCGAGTCCGGGTCGATCGGCCTCGGGTTCGCGATCCCGATCGACGAGGTCATGCCGATCGTGGACCAGATGGCTGCAGGTGAGACGCCGACGCACGCGCGGCTCGGCATCCAGGTCGGCGACGCGCAGACCGGTGACGCCGCCGGCGCGGTGGTGCGCGAGGTGACCTCCGGCTCGACCGCCGACAAGGCGGGACTGGCGTCGGGCGACGTGATCACCAAGGTCGACGACCACCGGATCACCGGCGCCGACTCGCTGGTCGCGACCATCCGGTCCTACCGCCCCGGCGACTCCGTGAGCGTGACCTGGACGAGCGGCGGCCAGGAGCAGAGCGCCGACCTCGTGCTGGACTCCGACGCCACCCAGGGCTGAGCCCGGGGGCCGGTTCCCTCGCCGGTTGGGGCCGGCCGCGCCATGATGGTGCGGCCGGCCCACTGCCGTACGCGCCCGGACCCGACCCGAGGAGTCACATGCAGCTCGAGCTCAGCCCCGAGGACGCCGAGTTCCGGACACGGATGCGGGAGTTCTTCACGACCAAGGTGTCGCCCGAGATCCGCGGCGCGGTCCTCGAGGGGCGCCACCTCACCCGTGACCAGATCGTCGAGGCACAGCGCACCCTCAACGCGGAGGGCCTCGCGGTGCCGCACTGGCCCGTCGAGTGGGGCGGCCGGGACTGGACCGAGCTCCAACGCCACCTGTGGCACGAGGAGATGCAGCGTGCCGGGGTGCCGGTCCCGCTCGCCTTCAACGCCTCGATGATCGGGCCGGTCATCGCCCACTTCGGCACGCAGGAGCAGAAGAAGCGGTTCCTGCCCCCGACGGCCAACCTGGACATCTGGTGGTCGCAGGGCTTCTCGGAGCCCGACGCGGGCTCCGACCTCGCGTCCCTGCGGACGACCGCGGTGCGCGACGGCGACGACTGGGTCGTGAACGGCCAGAAGACGTGGACCACGCTGGGCCAGCACGGCGACTGGATCTTCACGCTCGTCCGCACGGACCCCGAGGTGAAGAAGCAGGCCGGCATCTCGATGCTCCTCATCGACATGACCACGCCGGGCGTGGAGGTGCGCCCGATCGAGCTCATCGACGGCGGCCACGAGGTCAACGAGGTGTGGTTCTCCGACGTACGGGTGCCCGGTGACCTGCTGGTCGGGGAGCTGAACGGCGGCTGGACAATCGCCAAGTTCCTGCTCGGCAACGAGCGCGTCGGCGTGGCGCCCGTCGGCGCCACGAAGCGCGCCCTCGCCACCCTCAAGGCCAACGCCGGACCGCTGATGGACGACCCGCTGGTCCGCGCCCGGGTCGCCGAGCTCGAGACGGGCCTGCTCGCCCTCGAGCTCACCGCGCTGCGGGTGGTCGCGCACTCCTCCGAGGGAGCCCCCCACCCGGCGTCGTCGGTCCTCAAGCTGCGCGGCACCGAGCTCCAGCAGGCGGTGAGCGAGCTCGCCCTCGACCTCGCCGGACCGGCCTCGCTCGCCGCCCGCGCGGGTGACGACTCGCCGCAGGAGGGCTGGGCGCGCCGGTCGGCGCCGACCTACCTCAACCTCCGCAAGGCCTCGATCTATGGCGGGTCGAACGAGATCCAGCGCCAGATCATCGCCCGCACCATCCTGGGACTCTGAGCCCGACGAGGGGAGACGAGATGGACTTCACCTACGACGACGAGCAGCAGGCCCTGCGCGATGCGGTCCGCGGCCTCCTCGCGACGGCGTACGCCGACCACGAGGCGCGGCGCCGCACGGTGGCCGACGCCCCGGGGTTCGACCGCGGCCTGTGGGGCCGACTCGCCGGGATGGGGATCCTGGGCCTGCCGTTCAGCGAGGCCGACGGCGGCGTCGGCGCCGGACCGGTCGAGATCGGGATCGTGTGCCAGGAGCTCGGCCGGGTGCTCGCCCCCGAGCCCTACCTCGCCGCGGTGGTGCACGCGGGCGGCCTCGTGGCCGCCGTCGGCACCCCCGAGCAGAAGGCCGACCTGCTGGGCCGCCTCAGCTCGGGCGAGGTCCTGCTCGCCGCGGCCGACACCTCCCCGGGGGGCCGCTGGGCCGCGAGCGCGGACGGCGTGCGCGCCTCCGTCTCGGGCGGGAGCTGGACCCTCGACGGCGTCGCCGACCCGGTCATGGCCGGCGAGTCGGCGGACGTGCTCGTCGTGACCGCCGCGCTGCCCGACGACGCAGGGACCGGCGTCTTCCTCGTCGACGCCTCCGACGTGACCAGGTCGGGCTACGCGGCCGCGGACCTCACGCGAGCGGCCACCGTCCGCTTCGAGGCCAGCGCCGCCACCCCGCTCGGCGAGCCCGGCCGCGACCTGGCGCCGAGCATCGCCACGATCAGCGACCTGACCCGCATCCTGGGCGCCAACCAGGCCCTCGGCGTGATGCAGAGCCAGGTGCGGGCCACGACCGACTACCTCAAGAGCCGCCAGCAGTTCGGCGTCACGCTCAACACCTTCCAGGCCCTCACCTTCCGTGCCGCCGACATGTACGTCTCGCTCGAGCTCGCCCACAGCACCGTCGACTGGGCGACGATGACGATCGGCAGCGGCGACCGTCGGGCGGTGGCCGACGCAGCCGACCGCGTCGGGCTCGAGGTCTCCCGGGCGGCGCGACACATCGGGCAGGAGGCCATCCAGCTGCACGGCGGCATCGGCATGACCGCGGAGTACGCCGTCGGGGTCGGGACCGCCCACCTCGCCGTGCTCGAGCAGTGGCTCGGCAACGCCGGGCACCACCTCACCCGGCTCGCGGACCGCGTCACCGACCACGAGATGGTCGAGGCCGTCTGATGGACCTCTCCCTCACCGAGGAGCAGCAGGCCTTCCGCGACCTCGCCCGCGACTTCCTCGAGCGCGAGGCCGTCCCCCACCGGATGCGCTGGGACCACGACGAGTCGGTCGACCTCGCGATCGTGCCGAAGATGGCCGAGCTGGGATTCTTCGGGCTCACCATCCCCGAGGCCTACGGCGGCGTCGGCGGCGACTACGTCACCTACTCCCTCGCCATGGAGGAGCTGGGCCGCGCCGACTCCGCGCTCCGCGGCATCGTCTCGGTGAGCAGCGGGCTCGTCGGGAAGTCGATCCTCGACCACGGCACCGAGGAGCAGAAGCAGGAGTGGCTGCCCCGCCTCGCCTCCGCCACGGCACTGGGCTGCTTCGGCCTGACGGAGCCCGGCACCGGGTCCGACGCGGGCAACCTCACCTCCCGGGCGGTCCGCGACGGGTCCGACTGGGTGATCGACGGCCAGAAGCTCTTCATCACCAACGGCACCTGGGCCGACGTCGCACTCGTGTTCGCGCGCACCAGCGACGACGGACCGCGGGGCGTGACGGCGTTCCTCGTCCCGACCGACTCCCCCGGCTTCGAGGCGCGCGAGGTGAGGAACAAGCTCGGGCTGCGCGGCCAGGCGACCGCCGAGCTGTTCCTCAGCGGCGTACGCGTCCCCGACGCAGCCCGGCTCGGCGAGGTCGGCCAGGGCTTCAAGATCGCGATGGGCACGCTCGACAAGGGCCGGCTCGCGGTGGCGTCCGGCTGCGTCGGCATCGTGCAGGGCTGCCTCGAGGCGTCGGTGGCCTACGCCCGGGACCGCACCCAGTTCGGCAGGCCGATCGCGTCGTTCCAGCTCGTGCAGGACCTCATCGCCGGCATCTCCCTCGACGCCGATGCCGCCCGGCTGCTGGCCTGGCGCTGCGCCGACCTCATCGACCGCGGGGAGCCCTTCGGGGTCGCGGCGTCGAAGGCCAAGCTGTTCGCGTCGGAAGCCGCCGTGCGCGCGGCCAACAGCGCGATCCAGGTGCACGGCGGCGCGGGCTACGTCGACGACTTCCCGGTCGCGAAGTACCTCCGCGACGCACGGGTGATGACGCTCTACGAGGGCACGTCGCAGATCCAGAAGCTCATCATCGGCCGCGCCGAGACGGGCGTCAGCGCCTTCGGCTGACACCCGGCGACCACCCGCGCCGCGCGCCCGACCCTGGACGCCTTGCCCGGGGCGACGCACCATGGCTCATGGCCACCGGCTCGCGGACTGACGCAGCGACAGGTCAGTCGGCGTGACCCTCCGGGTCCTCCTCGGGCTCGAAGGTGCTGCCGTCGTCCGTCATGCCCACCTCCGCGCCCGTCGGCTTCTGCTCGTCCTCGCCCTCTGCGCGTGCGGATCCGAGGTCGTTCGTCGAGTCGGTCATCGGTGGCCTCCTTGCCTCTGCGATGACGTACCCGGCTCGACGCCCGGGGATGCGTCGACCCATCCCCCGAGCCACGCTTCGAGGGTGACGTCCTCCGACCAGGGCCGCAGGGTCGTGGCGAGCGGTGGGCCGGGCGGCGCGAGGTCGGCGCGTCCCCAGCGGGCGGCGCGGCGCTGGAGGCGGAGGTCGTGGAGCTCGGCAGCCCCACCGGCCACCTCGCGGGATCCCGTGCACCCGTCGAGTCCGTCGAGGAGCGACGACCAGGCCGAGACGTCCCCGACCAGGCCCCGGCGCACCTCGAGGTGCCGGCGCGCCGAGCCGGGCACGGCGTCCTCGTGCCGGAGGACCCTCGGGTCGGGGCCGACGAGCCGGCGGTGGGGCTCGGCCAGGCGTACGACGGCCCGCGGCAGCGCCGCCAGCAGTGAGTCGACCGTGACGAGCAGCTCCGTGTCGTGCAGGGTCGGGTCGCAGGTGACGACGAGCTCGGAGGGGCCGCGCAGCAGTCCACGCCAGGCGGTGCCGGGCGCGGACGTCCGGTCGGCGACGGCCGATGTCTCGGCGAGCAGCGCGGCCGCGTCGCGATCCCTCGCTGCTGCGTCAGGTCCGTCGTGCCAGGCGACGGCGTCGGAACGGTGCGCCAGCAGGCCGCCGGCGGTCCAGGAGCGGTGGGCGAGCTCCCAGTCCTCGCCGCCGTAGGCGGAGAAGGTCTCGTCGAAGCCGCCGACCAGGTCGTACCACCACCGGCTGCACGCGAGGACGGCGCTGATGACGAAGCGGTGGCTGCAGCCGTCGGCGTCCAGCAGGTTCCGGCTCGCGGCGTACGCCTCGCGCAGCCACGCCGGCTCGGGCAGCTCGAGCGGCGGCGCGACCTCCTCGATCGGTCGGTCGGGCCACGTGCCGGCGAGGTCGGCATGCCGGCGCCGGCCCACCACCAGGGTCTCGGGGAGCACCTCCGGCAGGGCGACCATGCGCTCCACGAAGGACCGCTCGGGGACGGTGTCGGCGTCGAGCAGGACCAGCAGCTCGCCGGTGGTGGCGGCCACGCCCAGGTTGCGCGCGGCGGCCGCCCGGAAGCCGTCGTCGGCCTGTCGCACCAGCCGCACGCCGTGCGGGACCTTCGGTGCACGCCGCGATCCGTCGTCGGCGACGACGACCTCCTCGGGGAGTCGGGTCTGGCGACGCAACGCCGCGAGGGTCCGGTCGAGCTCGGCCTGCTGCTCGTAGTGGGTGACCACCACGGACACGCGCCGGCGGTGGGTGGCCTCGGGTGCGAGGTCCCACCGGTTGCCCGGGACGGAGGTGCCGAAGGGCGGTGAGGTCATCCGACCGACGCCCACCACGCCCGGTAGGCGGCCGCGGTGTCCGCGAGCCGGGGCCCCAGGTCGGCGGCGGGCGACGTCCAGGTGGACGCCGGTCGGCGCAGCGCGGCGTCGAGGCGCGGCACCAGGGTCGCGTCGTCGAAGAGCTCGATGGTGCCGGGGCGCAATGCGGCCATCTCACGGGCGTACGCACCGTCGCGCACCAGCGGGCGCCGACCCGCCGAGATCCAGGAGTTGAGGCTGGCGGACGCCGACACGTTGCGGTGAGCCGTCACGCCGACCGCCACGTCGCGCAGGGCGTCGACCAGGTCGTCCTCCGGCACCCGGCCGGTGACCTCCACGGGCACGCCGCGGGCGCGGCTCGTGCGCAGCAGCGCCTCGACCTCGTCCGCATGACCGGGCGCCGCGTCACCGAGGACCCGCACGGACGCCAGGGTCCCGGCGCGGCGCAGGGCAGCCACCGCGCGCACCACCTGGCGGTGGCCCTTGCCGGGGTAGACGAACCCGAAGACACCGACCACCGGCTCGGTCGTCCGTCCCGCAGCCGCATCGGCGGCCCGCCCAGGCACCACTCGGGGCGGTTGCGGCACGTGGAGCGGGATGACCGTGCCCTCCGCCCCCGTCGCGCTCCAGCGGCCGACGAGCGCGTGCTCGTGCCACGAGTTGGTCGCCCACGCGTGGCTGGCGAGCACGATCCGCCCGTAGGCCTCGGCCCGCGCCGCGAAGACCGGCCCGTCGCTCGGCTGCGGCACGTCGTGCAGCGTGACCGTCAGTCGTACGCGCCGGGCGAGCTGCTCGACCACCGCAGCAGCCGCCGCCGGCTCGCGGCCGAACAACCGGTCGGTCAGGTGCAGGTGCACCGGTCCGCCCAGCGGGAGCGCGGCACGGTCACGGACCACCCGGGCGCGCGCTGCCGCAGCCACCTCACCGGCGTACCGGGTGACGCCGTGCGTGTCGGGTCCGACCAGCAGGTGGAGCGGCGCAGGACTCAGCACGAGCGTCATCCTGCCGACGTCGGACGGCCCCGGCCTCCCCCCAAGGCGTGGGCCTCAGCGGGCCCGCGACACCCGCCCCTCGTCCCAGACCGGACCGTCGGACTCGTAGACCTCGCCGTCGGCGCCGTAGACCAGGAAGCGGTCGAAGCCGCGGGCGAACCACCGGTCGTGCGTCACCGCCAGCACCGTGCCCTCGAACGCCTCGAGCCCGGCCTCCAGCGCCTCGGCGGACTGCACGTCGAGGTTGTCGGTCGGCTCGTCGAGGAGCAGCAGCGTCGCCCCGGACAGCTCGAGCAGCAGGATCTGGAACCGCGCCTGCTGCCCGCCGCTGAGCGACTCGAACTTCTGCTCGCCCGCGTGCGCCAGCTCGTAGCGGTCCAGCACCCGGCTGGCCGCCTCGCGCCCCATCCCGTCGCGGTGGTCGTCACCGCGGTGCAGGATCTCGAGCAGCGTGCGGCCGACGAGCTCGGGGTGCTCGTGCGTCTGCACGAACCACCCCGGCCGCACCCGCGCCCCGAGCTTGGCGCTGCCGGTGTGCGAGACCGGCGCCGGTGGTGCGCCGACAGGCTGGTGCTCGATGTCGGGGTCGCTGCCGCCCGCGGCGAGGAGCCGCAGGAAGTGGGACTTGCCGGACCCGTTGGAGCCCAGCACCGCCACCCGCTCGCCGTACCAGACCTCGAGGTCGAACGGCTTCATCAGGTCGGTCAGCTCGAGGTCGACGCAGACGACGGCGCGCTTGCCCGTCCTCCCGCCCTTGAGCCGCATCTTCACCTGCTGCTCTCGAGGCTGCTCGGTCGGCGGCCCGGCGTCCTCGAACTTCTTCAGCCGGGTCTGCGCGGCCTGGTAGCGGCTGGCCATGTCGGAGTTGTAGGCGGCCTTCTGCTTGTACATCAGCATCTGCGCGCGCAGCTTGGCGTACTCCTCGTCCCAGCGTCGGCGCAGCTCCTCGAAGCGCTCGAACCGCTCGGCACGTGCCTCGTGGTAGCTCGCGAAACCGCCGGGATGGGTCCACACGAGGTTGCCCGCGCTGCCGAGCTCGACCGTCACGATCCGCGTGGCCGTGTTGTTGAGCAGCTCGCGGTCGTGGCTGATGAACAGGATCGTCTTGGGCGACTCGCGGATCCGCTCCTCGAGCCACATCTTGCCCGGCACGTCGAGGTAGTTGTCCGGCTCGTCGAGCAGCAGCACCTGGTCGGGGCCCTGCAGCAGGTACTCCAGCACGAGCCGCTTCTGCTCGCCGCCGGACAGCGTGGTGAGCGCGCGGTAGCGCGCCCGGTCGTAGGGCATCCCCATGGCCGCGGTGGTGACCTTGTCCCAGACCACCTCGAGGTCGTAGCCACCGACGTCGCCGTAGTGCCCCAGCGCCTCGGCGTACGCCATCTGCACCGGCTCGCTGTCGTCGTCCATCAGCCGCAGCTCCTGGGCCGCGACCTCCTCGGACCACCGGCGCACGTCGGCCGGCGCCACCGACAGCAGCAGGTCGGCGACCGTCTCGTCGGCTCCCCCGTGGCCGACGAACTGCCGCATGACACCGAGGCCGCCCGAGCGCGTCACGACGCC
>DASTPB010000199.1:0-9390 GCA_035762385.1 Nocardioides sp.
CAGCTCGCCGGACGGCCCGATGTAGGGCACCAGCGAGACGTGGATGAAGAAGCAGTTGTCGCGCCCGATCTCGTGCCGGGTCTGGCGAGCGGCCTCGAGGAACGGAAGCGACTCGATGTCACCCACGGTGCCGCCGACCTCGGTGATCACCACGTCGATGTCCGGCCCGCCCATCGCCAGGATGCGGTCCTTGATCTCGTTGGTGATGTGCGGGATCACCTGGACGGTGTCGCCGAGGTAGTCGCCGCGCCGCTCCTTGGCGATGACGGTCGAGTAGACCTGACCGGTCGTCACGTTGGCGATCTGGTTGAGGTCGGTGTCGAGGAACCGCTCGTAGTGACCGATGTCGAGGTCGGTCTCGGCGCCGTCGTTGGTCACGAAGACCTCGCCGTGCTGGAACGGGTTCATCGTGCCGGGATCCACGTTGAGGTAGGGATCCAGCTTCTGCATCGTCACGCGCAGACCGCGCGCCTTCAGCAGGTTGCCCAGGCTGGAGGCCGTGAGCCCCTTGCCGAGGGAGGAGGCGACGCCTCCGGTCACGAATACGTGCTTGGTCGGCGTGCGGCTCTTCACGGGCTTTTATCCTACCCGAGCGGGACGGGTCCGTCCGAACCCGACGCACCGAACGCACCACCCGGAGTGGTCAGCGCGCGCTGCAGGGTGAGGACGGCGGCGACCCGCCCGGCGGACGTGTCCACGCCGTCGAGCGTCGCCACAGCGGCCGAGGCCGGGTCGGCACGGAACCGGCCGAGCTGGCCCTCACCACCGTCGGCGGTGGCACCGGCGACGACCACGCCGGCGGCCTGGACCGCCAACCCCTGGGCGAGTCCGGCGAGGATCGCGTCCGAGCCCTCGTCCCCGGCGTCCGTGCCCAGCACGAGCAGGACGAGCGGGGAACGCTGGGTGACCTCGCCCGGCTTCGCCATCAGCCCGGCGCCGCTGACGGCGTCGACCACCGCGCGGGCCTTGCCGTTGACGTCCTGCCCCTCGGCGTCCTTGGTCGCCACGGCGAGGCCGATCAGCTGGCCGATGCGGTCGTACGTCGACGCCTCGGCGGCGACGTCTCCCTCCGCCTGCTGGGTGAGCAGCTGGCTGCCGAGGGTGTCGACCAGCGACTTCTGGCCGGGGTCCACGAGGTCGTCGGACAGGTCGTAGCGTGCGCTGACACTGCCGCCGGCGGCGGTCACCTGCTCGGTGAGCGCCGTCACGACCTGCTCGTCCGCGCCGGGCACCGTCACCACGGCGACCGAGCGGTCGGCGAGTCGGCCGCCGACGGTCACCGGGCCCAGTGCGGAGACGACGCTCTCGGTGTAGTCGGTCCGGGCCCGGTCGTCGACGGGGGCGGCAGCCTTCTCCCCCGACGACGTCGCGACCGTGGGACCGACGTCCGACAGCGGTCCGCCGCCGAGGACGATCCCGACCGCGAGGGCGAGGAACACGGCGACGATGGTGAGCAGGTGGTGGCGCAGGGTGATCACGGGAGAAGTCCTCGGACGTGGTCGACGATGTCTGACGTGGTGCGGGTGACGGGCGGCGACAGCTCGTCGACCCATTCCTGGCCGACGGGGGTGACGCTCACGGCGGCTGCGAGGGCGAGCACTCCGGCGACGAGCGCGCCGACGAGGTGGCGCGGCCGGACGGCGCCGTCGTACAGCCGCGGGAGGGCCGCCGCGTCCACGAGGTCGGGGCCGAGCTTGAGGCGGGTCAGGAACGTGCTGGCGAGGCCGCTGCGGCGTCGGTCGAGGAACTCGCCGAGCGTGGCGTGCATGCCGACGCCCACGATCAGGGACGCCTCGTGGGCGGAGGCGAGCAGCAGGGCTGCGTCCTCGGTCGTGGCCGAGGTCTCGAAGCGCAGCGGGCGGATGCCGAGCCGCTCGAAGGGCTCGGTGGCGGCGCGGGGAGCGCCGCGCTCGAGGAGGACGACGACGTCGCGGGCCCGGCGCAGGACCGCTGCCGCCGGGAGGTCGTCCGAGCCGCCGGTGACCACGACGACGTCCGGTCGGTGGCCTGCGCTGACCAGCGCGTCGGCGCCACGGTCGACGCCGACGAGGACCGGCCGCTGCTCGCGCACGAACGGCTTGATCCCCCGCAGCTCCTGCTCCCACCCGTGCGACCGGACGACCACCACGACGGACCGACCGGCCATCTCGGTGGCGGTGCGCGGGACGCCGTGGCCGTGCAGCAGCAGGTCCTGCTCACGGCGGAGGAACTCGGTGCTGTTGTGGGTGAAGCTCTCGAGCTGCGCCGACAGCCCGGACCGGGCGCGCTCCATCTCCGACTCGACGAGGTCGGCGGTCAGCTCACGGCCCTCGGCGACCTGGCTGTCGCCCGCGTGCACCGATCCCCCGTCGACGCGCAGCAGGGCACCGTCGCGGACCCGGTCGAACACCTCCGGTCCGACGCTGTCGACGACCGCGAGACCGGCCTCGACGAGCAGCTGCGGTCCGAGGTTGGGGTAGCGGCCGGAGATCATCGGGCGGGCGTTGACCACGGCGACGACACCGGCGTCGACGAGGGCTTGGGCGGTGGCGCGGTCCATGTCGAGGTGGTCGAGGACGGCGACGTCGCCGGCGTTCAGGCGCCCGAGGACGCTGGCCGTACGACGGTGGACCCGGGCGGGACCGTGCACGCCGGGGAGGGCGGGGGCATGGCGGGAGCGGACTGCGAACTTCATGACCGCGCCATGGTGTCAGCCGCGGGCGGGCCTCTCGGGGAGGCACGCCCGCTCGGGCGCGGCGGCCTCGAGCAGCTCCCGGGCGTGGGCGCGAGCGCTGTCGGAGTCCTCGACCCCGGCGAGCATCCGGGACAGCTCGCGCTCACGGTCGTCGTCGGCCAGCGAGACCAGGCCCGAGGTGGTGACCGATCCGTCGCTGGACTTGTGCACGACCACGTGCCGGTCGGCGTAGGCCGCGACCTGCGGCAGGTGGGTCACCACCAGCACCTGTGACGTGCGCGCCAGCGCCGCGAGCCGCCGCCCGACCTCGATGGCGGCCTTGCCACCGACCCCGGCGTCGACCTCGTCGAAGACGAACGTGGGCACGGACCCGGTCTCCGCGAGCGACACCTCGAGCGCGAGCATCACCCGGGAGAGCTCACCGCCGGACGCACCCTTGTGCAGGGGTCGGGCCTCGGCCCCGGTGTTGGCGGCGAGCAGGAGCTCCACGTCGTCCACGCCGTGGCTGCCGGCGCGGACCCAGCGGCCGTCGACGAGCAGCTGGGGTCCGGCCGGCACCTCCGGGGCGGTCGTCTCCTGCTGCGTCACGGCGACGGTGAGGGTCGCGTGGGGCATCGCGAGGGAGGTGAGCTCCTCGCTCACCGCCGCGCCGAGACGAAGCGCGGCGTCGCGGCGCTGGGCGCTGAGGGTGCCGGCGAGGTCCCCGAGCTCGGTGCGGATGCGGTCGCGCCGCGACTCCAGCTCGGCGATCTGGCCGTCGGTGTCCTCGAGGTCGAGCAGCCTCTTCGCACCGTCCTCGGCCCAGGCGAGCACCTCGTCGATCGTCTCGCCGTACTTCCGGGTGAGCGCCGTCAGCGCGGCCCGACGCTCCGAGACAGCGGCCAGCCTCGCCGGGTCGGTCTCCAGGGAGGCGGCGTATGACGCCACGTCACCGGCCAGGTCCACGAGCAGGTGGCCCAGCTCGGCGAGCCGGTCGGCGAGCTCGCCCGCCGCCGGGTCGTGGTCGCGGACGCCCTGGAGCGCCTGCCGCGCGGCGCTCGTCGTGGCGAGGGCGTCGGGTGCGCCCTCCTCGCTCGAGAGGGCCTCGCGGGCGGTCTCGGCGGCGGTGCGCAGCGTGTCGGCGAACCCGAGGCGCGTCTCCTCCGCTGCGAGCTCGGCGTCCTCCCCGGGGCGCGGGTCGACCGCCTCGACCTCCCCGAGGCCGAACCTCAGCTGGTCGGCCTCGCGCGCACGCTCGCGCGCGGAGCCGACCACGTCGGCGAGCGTCCGCTCGGTGTGCACCAGCTCGGCCCACAGGGCGGCGTACGACGACGCGGTCGCGGCCAGCGCCTCGCCCCCGAACCGGTCGAGGGCGGCACGCTGCGCGCCCGACCGGAGCAGGCGGTGCTGGTCGGACTGGCCGTGCACGGCCACGAGCGGCTCGGCCACCTCGGCCAGGGCGGTCACCGGCACCGACGCGCCGCCGACCCACGCGCGGGAACGGCCCTGGGCGGCGACGTTGCGGGCGAGGACGACTTGGTCGTCCTCCACCTCCCCGCCGGCGTCCTCCACGGCTGACCGGAAGCCCTCGAGGTCGCCCGCGGCCACGACACCCTCGACGCGCGCCTGCTTCGCACCCGTTCGCACGGCGCCCGAGTCGGCCCGCCCCCCGAGCAGGAGGCCAAGCGCTGTCACGACCATCGTCTTGCCGGCGCCCGTCTCGCCGGTGATCACCGTCAGACCGGGACCGAGCTCGAGCACGGAGGACTCGATCACGCCCAGCTGGCTGATCCGCAGCTCCTCAAGCATCGGCGTCCCCGTTGTCCCGGCGCCGCCGCTCGGCGGCGCCGCGCCACCCCTCGACCGGCAGGTCGAACTTGGCCACGAGGCGGTCCGTGAACGGCGCGTGGTGCAGCCGGACGAGTCGCACCGGCCGGGCGCCGCGGCGCACCTCGATGCGAGCGCCCGGAGGCAGGTCGACGGTGCGCCGGCCGTCGCACCACAGCACGCCGGAGCCCTCGGTGTTGGACAGCACCTCCACGGCGAGCACCGAGGTGGGGGCCACGACCATCGGTCGGGCGAAGAGTGCGTGCGCGCTCAGCGGGACCATGAGCAGCGCCTCGACCTCGGGCCAGACCACGGGGCCGCCGGCGCTGAAGTTGTAGGCGGTCGACCCGGTCGGGGTCGCGCAGACGACGCCGTCACAACCCCATCGGGACAGCGGCCGCCCGTCGACCTCGACGACGACCTCGAGCATGCGCTCGCGTGCCGCCTTCTCGACGCTGGCCTCGTTGAGGGCGAAGGTGGAGAACCGCACCTCCTTGCCGACCAGCACGCAGACGTCGAGGGTGAGCCGGTCCTCGGCGGTGTAGTCACGCCCGACGATGGCGGCGATGGTGGACTCGACGTCCTCCTGCTCGGCCTCGGCGAGGAACCCGACGTGGCCGAGGTTGACGCCCAGCAGCGGGGTGCTCGTCGCGTGGGTCAGCTCGGCGGCGCGCAGGATCGAGCCGTCCCCGCCGATGACCAGCACCAGCTCGCAGCCCTCACCGGGCTCGTCGTCGGGCCGGGTGGTCTCGACGAGCCCGTCGAGGTCGGCCAGTCCCAGGTCGGTGGCCTCCTCGGCCAGCAGTCGTACGGCGATGCCGTGGGCCGTCAGGCTCTGGACACAGGCCCGCGCCACGTCGCGCACCTCGGCACGGCCGGTGTGGGCGACCACCAGGACGCGGCGCTGGGGGCTCTGGGTGCTCACGGGTCCACCCTCTCACCAGCCACCCCCAGCGACCCGGCGCGCTCCACCTCGGCGCGGATCTCGTCGGCCCCGATGGCTGCCGGGCCCCGGCGCAGCAGGAGGAAGAACTCGACGTTGCCGGATGGTCCGGGGAGCGGGCTGACCGTGACGGCCACAGCGCCCCAGCCGCGCTCGGCGGCGAGGTCGGCGATCGTCGTGACCGCCTCGGCGCGCAGCGCGAGGTCGCGTACGACGCCCCCCTTGCCGACGCGCTCCTTGCCGACCTCGAACTGCGGCTTCACCATCAGGGCCAGCTCGCCGTCGGCACGGGTCACGGACAGCAGCGGGTCGAGCACGAGCGACAGGGAGATGAACGAGAGGTCACCCACCACCAGGTCGACGGGCTCGCCGATCAGGTCCAGGGTCAGCTCGCGGATGTTGGTGCGGTCGTGCACCTGCACGCGCTCGTCGCTCTGGAGCGACCAGGCCAGCTGCCCGTAGCCGACATCGACCGCCACGACCTCCCGCGCCCCCGCTCGCAGGAGCACGTCGGTGAAGCCGCCGGTCGACGCCCCCGCGTCGAGGCAGCGCTTGCCGGTGACCGTGGCGCCGTGGTCGGCGAACGCCGCCAGCGCGCCGGCCAGCTTGTGCCCGCCCCGGGAGACGTAGTCGACGGAGGTGGGGTCGTCCTTCACGACGATCGCGACGTCCGTCGTGACGCCGGTCGCCGGCTTGGTGGCGGGCGCTCCCGACACCGTCACCCGACCCGCGGCCACCAGCTCGCTGGCGTGCTCGCGCGAACGGGCCAGGCCGCGCCGCACGAGCTCCTGGTCGAGCCGCAGACGTCTGGGGGGCACGGTCGTTCAGTTGCCCCGGTGGTCGGCGGACGCGTCGGGTCGGGCGTCGAGCGCACGGCGCAGCTGCTCGTGCGCGCGCTCGAACACCGCGACGTGCTCGGCCACCGGCACATCGGCCAGCGCCGCGACCTCCGCCAGCACGCGGTCGACCGACTCGACGCCGGTCGGCTCGTGGTCGGGCAGCTCGCTCATGGCCGCGAGCCTACTCGTCGCCGAGCTGTCGGACGGGCCCGGGCGGCGTCGTGTCGGCGACGTCTGCCGCCGCTCCGGTCTCGTCGAGATGGATCCAGCATGCCGCCGCCGCGACCCGCCACCAGTCGCTGTCGCTGCCCTCACCCTCGACCCTCAGGCGCCCGTCCGCCACGCTCGCGCGCCAGCCACCGAGCTCTGCCCTGGCGTCGGCGACCGACGGCGCCGCGTGCGGCTCGAACAGCCCCGCGAGGGTCGGCGAGATGTACGTCGGGCGCAGCCGCGGCGGGGCCGCTGCCAGCTCCTCGAGCCAGGTCACCCCGGTGAGCACCAGCAGCGACGGGACGTCGATGGCGTGGGCGCCCTCGATGTCGGTGTCGAGCCGGTCGCCGACCATCAGCGGCCGGTCACCACCGACCCGCAGGACCGTCTCCTCCATCAGCGGCTTCTCGGGCTTGCCGGCCACGGTCGCCTCCGCCCCAGCGAAGCCGGTGATGGTGCGCACGAGCACGCCGTGGCCGGGCGCGAGGCCGTAGGGCGTGGGGATCGTCAGGTCCGCATTGCTGGCCACGTAGGGCAGCCCGTCGCGCACCAGGGTCGCGACGCGCATGATGTCGCGCCAGCGGACGTCCGGCCCGTAGCCGGTCGCCACCGCGACAGCGCCCGCGGGGTCCTCGACCGGCTCGAGACCAGCCTCGAGCAGCGCGACCCGGAGCCCCTCTCCCCCGAGCATCAGGACCTTCGCGCCCTCCCCGTGCTCCTCGACCAGCAGCCGGGCCGCCGCCTGCGCGGAGGTGACGACATCGCCTGCCTCGGCGGACACGCCCACCTTCGTGAGCTTGGCCGCCACCTGGTCGGGCGTGCGCGAGGCGTTGTTGGTCACGAACGCCACGTGACGCCCCGAGCGGCGCACCCGGTCGATCGCCTCGGCAACGCCGTCGAGCGCCGCGCCGCCGACATAGACCACGCCGTCGAGGTCGAACATGACCAGGTCGTGGGCCTCGACGAGCGGAGTCGTGGACTCCTCGAGCATGGTCCACCCCTTTCCGGGTTGTGACGAGCGTCCCCCTACGATGCTCCGATGGACTCCGCCACCGTCGTGCCTCCGTACGTGGCGAACCCCCTCGAGCTGCTCCCGTTCCGGGCGGTGATGCTGTCCCCGACCCGCGTGGGCGACCCGGCCTCGGCGCGAGCACTGGCGCGACCCTATCGCGACGTCGCAGCACGCCTCACCCAGTGGATCGACCGCGGAGACGCGCGTGCTGACAGCGCACCCGCGCTCTACCTGCACGAGTACACGTCCGGCGGCCTCACGATCCGCGGGCTCGTCGGCGCACTCCGGGTGTCGGAGCGGGCGGCCTCCCTGGACGACCGCGCGGTGTGGCCCCACGAGGCGATCCATCCCGAGCAGGCCGGTGAGCTGGCCGAGCGGATGCGGCAGATGGACCTCAACCCCGCACCCATCCTGCTCGTGCACCACGGCGGGGATGAGCTGCGAGAGCTCCTCCACGACGTCGCGCGTGCCGAGCCCGACTGGCGATACCTCGACCGCACCGGACAACGCCAGCGGCTCTGGGCCGTGCGGGACCCGGACACCATCGCCCGGATCGGCAAGCTCATCTCCGCGAGCCGGTGCCTCCTGGCGGACGGCCACCACCGGTACGCCGCCTACCTGCGCCTGCAGGAGGAGCACCCCGGCACCCCGTGGGACACCGGGCTGGCGATGCTGGTCGACCAGGCCGACACTCCCCTGTTCCTCGGCGCCATCCACCGGACGATCCCCGGCGTGGGCCTCGACGTCCTCGTCCGCGCGACCAGGGAGGCCGGGGCCGAGGTCGCGCAGCAGCCACGCCGGCTGGCCCTCGGTGCCCTCGACAGCACCCACCTGGTGCTGACGGACGGAGAGACCTGGTACGCCGTCGCCCCCCACGGGCTCGACCGGGAGGCGGCCGTGTCGTGGCTCCACGACCACGTGCTGACCCGGCTGCCCGAACCGCCGAAGCGGCTCGAGCACCACCACACCGTCGACGACGCGCTGACCGCAACCTCACCCGCGGCGCCCGCGGTGCTGCTGCCGAGTCCCGACTTCGAGCAGGTCATGGCGCTCGTCGAGTCCGGTGGGCTCCTGCCCGAGAAGGCGACCTCGTTCCAGCCGAAGCCGAGCCTCGGGGTGATCATGCGCCCGGTGCTCGACGAATGATCTTGGCCGACGAGGCCACCACCTCCACGCGTGAACGCGTCGCTCCCCCGGCCTGGTAGAACCGGCAGCAGACGGCGCCGGTGACCTCCACGGTGTCGCCCGGCCTCCATCCGGCGATCCGCCGGCGCAGCGACGCGGTCCAGGCCGAGCACGGGATCGAGTCGACCCGCTGGCTCGACGACCCGGCCGTCGTCCGCGCAGAACCGGGTCCACGGGGCACCGAGATCCGGAAGCTCACCAGCGAGTCACCACTCGGCAGGTCCACGACCACCGGGGTACTCGTGAGCCGGCCGCGGAGCCGCACCTCGTTCGTCCCGTCGTCGTCGGGAACGCCCTCGGCGTCGCTCCTCGAGCTCTTGCGGGCTCCTGTCGAAGCGGTGCGCTTCGTCGTGCTCTTCTTCATGCCTGTCGTCGTGTCCGTCATCGTCACGATGCACCTCCTGGACATGACTGTGCCGAGGCGGAGCGACAGGTGGCGGCGCAGCCGGCGAGAACTGTGGAAAAGGCCGGGGAACGGTCGCCTGTGGACGACTACTGGCTCGGTGGACGCGTGCGATCGCCTTCGCGCAACGTCAGCAAACGCAAAAGTGGGGCCACCCGAAGGTGACCCCACTTCCACAATGTTTGTCCGGCGGCGTCCTACTCTCCCACAACCTCTCGGTTGCAGTACCATCGGCGCTGAAAGGCTTAACTTCCGGGTTCGGTATGGGACCGGGTGTTTCCCGTTTCGCTATGGCCGCCGTAACTCTTTCAACCTCTA
>DASTPB010000200.1:0-6864 GCA_035762385.1 Nocardioides sp.
GGCCTGTTCGTCGACGTAGCGCGTCGGGTCGGCGATGGCGCCGAGGACGACCTCGTCCCAGGCCTCCTTGTCGGTGGCGGCCTTGACCGCGACCTCATCGGTCCACGCGAGGTGGGCGACGTGGGTGGCGACGTCCCAGCCGGGGGCGGGCGTCGGCGTGCGCCAGCCGGCGTCGTCGAGGCCGGCGACCAGCCCCTCGAGCCGGTCGCCCTCGGCCTCGAGGTCGTCGAGCACCTGCGCGAGCACGTCGGTCATGCGTCCGGCTCCTTCTCGAGCTCCCGGTCGAGCACGTCGGCCCACTCCCGGAGGATCCGGCGGCGGCGCGCGGAATCGTCGGTGATCGTGGAGGCCAGGCCCAGCCCGCGGACCAGGTCGAGGGTCGCCTGCACCAGCTCGCGCACGCCCGGGCGCGACTCGTCGACGCCCAGCGCGGCGACGGTCATCCGGTGCGCCTCGCGGCCGACCCGCTGCTCGAGCGGACCGACGGCGGCGAGGAGGGCCTCGTCGGTGCGGGCGGCCACCCACAGCTCGAGCGCAGCGGCGAAGACGGGCGAGGTGAAGTGGTCGCCGAGCATCTCGACGACGGCTCTCGTACGCCGTCCTCCCGCCGGGAGGTGGGCCACGGCCGCGGCCAGCTCGGCGCCACGCCGTTCGGTGAGGTGTGCGACGGCGGCGACGACGAGGTCGTTCTTGGTCGGGAAGTGGTGCAGCTGCGCGCCCCGGCTCACGCCCGCCCGCTCGGAGACGAGGGTGGTCGACGTACCGGCGAACCCGCGCTCGACCAGGAGCTCGACCGTTGCCTCCAGCAGCCGTGCCCGCATCGCCCTGGTCCGGTCGGCCTGCGGCACCCGCGCCGAGGACGCAGCGGACGCGGCGGGAGAGGTCACGGCGCCAGCCTGCCGTCGTACAAACAAACAGTCAAGCCTGACTTTTCCTACGTGGAACCCTCAGTCCAGGCGGGCCACCATGGGCAGCCGCGAGCGGGCGGTCAGCCCGACGACGGCCGCGGTGAAGAGCGGGAGGACGACCACCACGCCGGCGATCAACAGCCACGGGATGTCGAGGAAGGGACCGTGCTCGCCCATCCCCCAGTTCGCCGAGGTCAGCGGCCGGGAGATGGCAACACCCGGGATGAAGCCCACCGCCGCTCCGAGGAGGGCGCCGACGGCACCGACGACCAGTGCGTACGCCGCTGCGACGCCGCGCCGCGTCCGTGGAGCCGCACCGACCGCCGACAGCGTGGCGAGGTCGGGACGGGCGTCGGACAGCGCGAGGAAGGTGGCGGTGAGGGTGCCGCTGAGCATCAGCACGCCGCCCAGCACGCCGAGGACGAGCAGGATGATCGTCGCCTCGACGGGGCGCTGGTAGCCGCGCTCGACGTAGACCGAGCTCTCCGGCGCCACCGCGGCGACGGCCTCCTCGATGCGGGTCTGGGTGGGCTCGTCGATGTCGCCGGTCAGGCGCAGCTCGTAGGGCAGGACCGGGAGGTCGAGCTCCTCCACGATCCTGGCGGGGGCGATCGCGACAGCGGGAGCGACCGGCTGCTCCCAGGTCACGTAGGTCGCCGGCAGGCGGTGGGTGCTGACCTCGTCGGGTTGCTCGGCGTACCCGCTCTCCCAGCGCTCCTCCCGCACCTCGGCGCTCGTCGCTGCGACGTCGGCGGCGCTCGTGAGCACGACCAGGTGGCCGGCGGCGAGCGCGCCGTCGACGGCGTCGGCCTCCGTCCCGGCGATCCCCGCCCCGGCCGCCGTGTCGGCGACCAGCAGCTGCGGGCCGGAGTAGGCGAGGTCGTTGTCCTGCCAGGCCGCCTCGTCGGCGACGACGTTGACCGTGGTGAAGCCGCCCGGAGCGTAGGCCTCCTCCACGCTCAGGACCCTCCGGGTGGTGACGTCGCCCGCCGTGTCGCGGACGACCTGCTCGACCCGGTCGTAGAGCGGTGCCGGGTCCGGCGTCTCCTCGCCGAATAGGACGGTCCCGGAGCCGACGGTGATGCGGCCCTCCCCCATCGCGAGCTGCGGTGTGTAGGTGCGCTCGTTCTCCAGCTCGTCGCTGGCGTTGGCGATGCCGAGGGCCACGACGCCGGCGACGGTGGCGGCGACCGCGGCCACGGCCGGCACCGTGCGGGTGCGGTGGCGAGCGGCATCGCGGGCGGCGTAGCGCACGGGAAGGGGCAGCCGCCCGGCCAGCCGTCCCACGAGCGCCACGACGACCGGCACCACCAGGATCATGCCGAGCACCGACACCACGGCCGAGGCGGCCATCCAGATGGCGCCGTTGCCGCTGTCGGAGGTGACGGCACCGTAGGACGACCCGGCGATGCCGGCTCCGAGCAGCACCAGGCCCAGGACGGGCGTGGCGGCGCGTGGCTTGCGGTCGCCGCGCCGACCGGCGAGGACGGCGACGACGTCCTGGCGGCTCGCCAACCAGGCCGGCACGACCGAGGCCAGCAGCGCCGAGGCCAGACCGAAGAGCGCGATCGCGGCCAGCCAGCCCAGCGGCACCTCGAACGGGCCGAACCACGAACCGTCGAAGCGCTGCACGAGCGGCAGGAGGGCCCACCCGGTCGCGACGCCGAGCAGCAACCCCGCCCCGGACGCGACGGCGCCGAGGACGACGCCGCTGGCCAGGATCACCCGGCGCGACTGGGCAGGGGTGCCACCGGAGGCCGCCATCAGCGCCAGCGACCGGGCGTGCCGACGCGCGCCGACCGCGAAGGCCGGTCCGGCGAGGAGGACGACCTCGAGCAGCGCCATGACCACGATGAGGGCAGCGACGGCGTACATCTCGTCCCGGCCGGTGTCGTAGCCCAGCTGCTCGGCGACCTCGCCGACGTCGGGCGGGTCGGTGAGGACGGCGCGCGAGGCCACGACGGCGCCGAGGGCGTTGAGGGCGCGGACGTCCTGCCAGGTGACCGCGTCGGTCCCGACCAGCCACTCGGCGCGCGGCCCCTGGTCCCCGCCCAGCGCCGAGCCGATCGGTCCGACGACGCTGGGCACGGTGCGGTTCTGGGCGTGCCGGCCGACCCCGACGACGGTGGCCGTGCGGGCGCCGAGGTCGAGCGCGTCGCCCAGCGCCACCCCCTTGTCGAGCAGCGCCTGGTTGGCGACGACCTCGCCGGTGGCGCGCGGGAGCCGGCCGGAGGTCAGCTCGAAGAGCCCGGCGGCCAACGGGTCACCCAGGTCGACCTCGGTGACGTCGAGGTCGACGACGCGCTCGCCCAGGCGTACGCCGCCCCACCCGTGGCGGATGGGGAGCAACCGGGTGTCCGGTCCGAGGACACCGGTGAGGACCGCCGGGTCGAACGGCTCCGTCTCCTCCTCGTGCGCCTCCGCACCGCCGGTCGTGTAGCCCTGCTGGGGGTCGGGCGCCTGGAGGACCGGGCCGCTGCCCTCGGTCCACACCCGGGCCGCGGCCGCCCCCATCCGACGGTCGACACCCTCGGCCCCGCTGAGCTGGGACGTCTTGATCACGACCGCCGCGGCGCTGACGGCCAGCACCGGCAACGCGACCATGACGAGCACGAGGATGCTGCGCCCGCGGTGCCGCATCGCGTCGCGCCGGGCGATCCGGAGGGCGGGCCGCCAGCCGTTCATCCGGGGTCCCCGCGGCGTTGTTCGGGGGAGCGGAGCGGAGGAGGAAGAACGTCGTGGGGTGTTCATCGAGCGGTCTCGAGCAGCGACTCGGCCTCGTCGGCGCCCGTCTCGTCGACCACGACGCCGTCGCGCAGGAAGACCACGCGGTCGGCCCACGCGGCGTGGCGCGCCTCGTGGGTCACCATCACCCCCGCCGCGCCGGCGTCGCACCGGGCGCGGAGCAGGCAGAGGATCTCCTCACCGGTGTCCGTGTCGAGCGCGCCCGTGGGCTCGTCGGCGAGGATCAGCCGGCGGTCACCGACGATCGCACGCGCGATGGCGACGCGCTGCTGCTGGCCGCCGGACATCTCGTCGGGGAACCGGTCGGCGAGGTCGACGAGGCCGACCTCCTCCAGCGCCGCCAGCGCCAGGCGGCGCGCGACCCGGCCCTTCTCGCCGTCGAGCTCGCGCGGCAGGGCGACGTTCTCCGCGGCAGTGAGCGCGGGGATGAGGTTGAAGTCCTGGAAGACGTAGCCCACCGACGTGCGCCGCATCCGGGCGCGCCCGGCGTTGTCCAGCGACGCGAGGTCGGTGCCCTCGATCCACACCGAGCCCGACGTCGGGGCGTCGAGGCCCCCGGCCAGGGTGAGGAGGGTCGACTTGCCGGAACCGGACGGTCCCATCACCGCGACGAGCTCGCCCGGGTACGCGCGGAAGGTGACGCCGCGCAGCGCGTGGACCTCGGCGGCGCCCTCGCCGTGGACGCGCGTGACCGCGGCGAGGTGCAGGACGGCGTTCATCGAGCGGCCCCCTCGGTGGTCGACGCGGCGGGCGCGTCACGGCGTACGGCCTCGCGCTCCGTCGCGGCGCGTCGCAGCCTCGCCTCGCAGTGGTCGAGCCAGCGCACCTCGGCCTCGGCGTCGAAGACGAGCGAGTCGAGGACCAGGCTCCAGGCGAGGTCGACCGGCTCCTCCGGGCGGGCCGCGCGACCGCTGCGCTTGAGCCGGGTGTAGTCCTGCAGCGCGGCCATCGTCGCGCTGCGCTGGCGCTGGATGATCGTGCCGACGTCGACGCCGGGAAGGGTCACGGCGATGGCGAGCTTGATCGCCAGCTCGTCGCGCGGAGGCTGGGTGCGAGGCACCGGAGTGGCGAACCACTCCGACACCTCACCACGCCCCGCGTCGGTGGCGCGGTAGCTGACGTGCTGGCGGTCGCCGCCTGCGTCGTCGGGCTCGTCGCGTTCGTCGGCACCCCCGTGCCCGACGACCTCGACCAGTCCGTCGCGCTCGAGCCGGGCGAGCGTGGTGTACACCTGCCCGATGTTGAGCGGCCAGGTCTCCCCCGTCCGCTGCTCGAACTCCGCCCGCAGCTGGTAGCCGTACATCGGCCCCTGCTCCAGGATCGCCAGCATCGCCTGCCGGATCGACATCCGCGCCCCCCGTGTCCGTCCACCGCCCCCGATCGGTCGATGGATACCGGGTATGTATACCACGTATGCATGTTCACGCGAGCTGTCTGAGGACGTGGTGGTCGTGGATCGACGGTCGCGCCGACCACCACGTCCTCAGATATCTCCGGGGGGTCGTGGATGGCGCGGGCGACGCGTCAGACGGCTGCGACCGTCAGCACCACCCGCGCGCGCTGCTCGCCGACCAGCCAGCGGCGACGCGCGCGGAGCAGCCGACGGGTCGACCACGCGAGGAAGGGCAGGGCCGCCACGGCCGGGACCCAGGCCCACGGCAGGGCGGCGAGGCCGGTGAAGAGCATCGCCGTGAGCGTCGTGACGAGCGAGAGCCGCCCGGCGTAGCCGGCCATCGCCGCGTGGGGCGCAGGGGTCGCCCGGGGTGAGGACAGGTCGACGGAGTAGGGCGAGCGGATCGACCAGGTCATCACGATCGCGAGGACCTGCACGACGACGACCAGCCAGCAGGCCGCGACCGCGACGCCGGTGGCGAGCGGCGGCAGGCCGTTGCGCAGCAGCGCGAGCACGACCGTCACTCCGGACACGATCGCCATGCACTCGGCCACCACCAGGGCGCGTACGTCGAACACGTCGGCCGCCGAGACCGGCAGGGTCTCGCGCCAGACCATGCCCTTGCCGTCGAGGCACCAGGCGTTGACCCCGAAGAGCAGCGCCGCGCCGCTCGCGGTCAGACCGGGGAGCAGCAGCACCGTCCCCCACTCGAGACCGGCGACGAGCGCGACCAGGCCGGGCCCGATCCCGAGGACCATCAGGCCGCGACGCATGCCGACGGAGCGCCACACCGACCCGCGGTCGAGTCGGCGCAGGAGGGTGCGGTCGGCGGAGCCCCACCGCGGCTCGGGCGCGGGGCGCGCCTCGTGCACACCGGACTGCACGCGCAGCTCCTCGCGCGGGGGCAGGCCGAGAGCCCAGGCCGCGGGCGCGCCGCCGACGGCGACAGCGGTCACGGCGAGCGCGAGGAGGCCGAGCGCCGCGAGGGGCCACCGGTCGTCCTGCATGGCTACGGCGAGCCAGGTCGTCGGCAGCGCGTCGACGAGCGGCCGCAGCCGGTCGGTGAGGTGCAGCGCACCGACGACGAGGGCCAGCGCGAGGCCCGCCGCGCGGACGACGAGCACGCCGTGCGGAGTCCGTCGTACGCCCTCGACGGCCCAGCCCACGGCCTGGCCGAGCGCGGTCGCCGCGAGCACCCACGTCACGACCACCACCTGCGCGCCGAGGCGCGCGTCGCCGGGCGTGACCAGCGCGACGACGGCGAGCAGCCCCCAGGCCTGGATGAGCCAGGCGAGGTTGAGCGGCGCGAGGGCGAGCGCCCCCAGGTGCTCGACCCGCGGGCTCAGGGGATGGATCGAGGCCTCGCTGCGCGACAGGAGCTCACGGCCTCCGCCCGAGCTCGTCGCCGACAGGACCGACAGCAGCAGGGTCGCGGCCATGGCCGCACCGACGTTGCCGCTGAGCGCCTCGACCAGGGTGTCAAGGATGTCGACGACCGCGCCACCGGCCTCGATGTCGGCGGGGCCGACTGCGAAGAGGACTGTCAGCAGCAGCACGACCGTGGCGCCGGCCGCCGCAGCGCCCCGACGGCGTACGGTCCGGGCGCGGAACGCGACGAGGTGGCCGGTGTCGCGCACCGCGTCCACCCAGCCGGGGGTCGCGCGGGCGGGCTCAGTCGAGGAGGGCACGGTAGGCCTCGCCGGTGAGGTCGGCGGCCTGCATCGCGGCGACGCGGTTGCCACCGCGCAGCACGACGGCCTCGCCGCACGCCTCGAGCGCGAGGTCGCGCAGGTGCGTGGAGAGCAGGACGCAGGCGCC
>DASTPB010000201.1:0-2205 GCA_035762385.1 Nocardioides sp.
AGCAGGTGGCGTCCGGGGAGCACCAGGGGCGCGGAGCGCATCCGGGCGCTGAGCTTGAGGTTGGCGACGACCGACCCGGTGAAGGTCACCGCACCGATGAAGACCCCGACGAACACCTCGGCGTTGTGGACGGCGTCGGACTCCAGCCCCACCTCGCTGTGGGCGGCGGCGACCTCGATGAAGGTGTTGTAGCCGACGAGGACGGCTGCGAGACCGACGAAGCTGTGCATCATCGCGATCAGCTGCGGCATGCCGGTCATCTCGACCCCGCGAGCCAGCCGGATGCCGATCACGGCACCCACGCTGCCCGCGACGGCGATGATCACGAGCCCCACGACGATGGGCGTCTTGTCGACGACCAGGTCGTCGGTGAGCTGGTCGAGGACGAGCAGCAGGGTGGCGACCAGCGCGAGGGCCATGCCGACCATGCCGAAGGCGTTGCCGCGGCGCGCCGTCTCGTGCTTGCTGAGGCCGGCGAGCGCGAGGATGAACAGCAGCGCCGCGAGGATGTAGGCGCCCGTGACGAAGGAGACCACTGGCTCAGCCCTTCTGGAACATGTTGAGCATCCGCCGGGTGACGAGGAAGCCACCGAAGACGTTGATGCTGGCGAGCAGGATGGCGACCCCGGCGATCACCTGGACGGCCGGGATGTCGACCGGGGCCTGGAGGATCGCGCCGACCACGATGATCCCGCTGATCGCGTTGGTCACGCTCATCAGCGGGGTGTGCAGGGCGTGGTGCACGTTGCCGATCACGTAGAACCCGATCACCACCGCGAGCACGAAGACGGTCAGGCTCGGCAGGAAGCTGGGCGGGGCGAGCGTCGCCAGCGCGAGGAAGACGACGGCCGCGAGCCCGCCGGCGTACAACCTGCGACGGGGGTCGGGCTCCCTCGGTGGTGCTTCCTCGACGGCCGCCGGGGCCGGCGCCGCGGGCGCGGCCGAGACCTGCACGGGCGGCGGCGGCCACATCACCTCGGCGGCCCCGGCGCCCCCCTCGACCGCACGGGTGACCGTGATGCCGCGCTGGACGACGTCGTCCAGGTCGAGGGTCAGCACCCCGTCCTTGCCGGGCGTGAGCAGCTTCAGCAGGTTGACCACGTTGGTGCCGTAGAGCTGGCTGGTCTGTGCCGCCAGCCGGCCGGCGAGGTCCGTGTAGCCGAGGACGGTGACGCCGTTGGCGGTCACGACGCGCTGGTCCGGGACGGTCGCGGCGACGTTGCCGCCGTTGGCGGCGGCCATGTCGACGACGACCGAGCCGGGCCGCATCGCCGCGACCGTCTCGGCCGTGACGAGCAGCGGCGCGGGACGGCCCGGGATCAGCGCCGTGGTGATGATGATGTCGGCGGCGCGCGCCTCCTCGTCGTACATCGCCGCGGTCGCGGCCTCCTGCTCGGCGGTCATCTCCCTGGCGTAGCCGTCGGACGACACCTCCTGCTCCATGTCGACGGTGACGAACTCCGCGCCCATCGACTCGACCTGCTCGGCGACCTCGGGGCGTACGTCGAACGCGCGCACGATCGCGCCCAGCGACCCGGCCGCGCCGATGGCGGCCAGCCCGGCCACGCCGGCGCCGACGACGAAAACCCGGGCGGGCGGCACCTTGCCAGCGGCGGTCACCTGGCCGGTGAACAGCCGGCCGAACTCGTGGGCGGCCTCGATCACCGCGCGGTAGCCGGCGACGTTGGCCATCGAGGAGAGGACGTCCATCGACTGGGCGCGCGAGATGCGCGGCACGGCGTCCATCGCCAGCGCCGTGACCCCGGCCGCGCTCAGCCGCTCGACCAGCTCGGGGCTGCGGGCCGGCGCCATCAGGCTGATGACCGTGGCGCCCGGGAGCAGGCGGGCGATCTCGTCGTCGGTCGGAGCGTTGACCTTCACCACGACGTCGCTCGACCACACCTCGTCCGCCGTCGCGACCCGCACGCCCGCGTCGGCGAAGGCGGCGTCGGGCTGGTCGGCGGCCTCGCCCGCGCCCTGCTCCACCACGACGTCGTACCCGAGCGCGGCGAGCTGGGAGCCCGTCTTCGCCGTGGCGGCGACCAGGGTCTCGCCGGGCCGGGACTCACGGGGGATGCCGATGCGCACTGCTGCCTCCTGGACGTTGGCTGGGCGGCCGGTGGATGGGGACCGGGGTGCTGGCCGGGGTCAACGTACCGAAAAGGGCCGGCCGGGCACCGCCGTCCCACGTGGCGCGGGTCACAT
>DASTPB010000202.1:0-30129 GCA_035762385.1 Nocardioides sp.
GGGAGCTCGGGGTCGGTGACCCGCTCGGCGACGCGGCGCGCGCGCTCCGTCGTACGACTCATCAGCCTCATCCCCATCACCACTGCTCCATCACCACTGCCCCATCACCACTGCCCCATCGGGTGGGCCCGGGCCACGGACTGCATCTCGGCGAGCATCCGGCTCAGCGGCTCGCCGTGCATGCCGTCGCGACCCGTGCGCCCCAGCACGCCGGCGCGTCGCGGGGCCTCCGACCGCTCGACGTCGGCGGCAGCGAGGACCTGGTCGAGCACGTCCTCGGCGGCCGCCCGGACCTCCGCGGGGTCCACCCCGACCCCCGCAGCGGCGGCGGCCGCCTCGACGGCGTGGGTGTCGTAGAGCTCGGGCCACAGCGGCCAGAGCGCGTCGAGCGCGGCCAGCAGCCGGTGCCGGGACTCCTCGGTCCCCTGCGCCAGCGTGACGAACCAGCGCGCCGAGTAGTCGCGGTGGTAGGCCAGCTCCTTGACGCCCTTGGCGGCGACCGCGGCGAGCACGTGGTCGCGGCTGGTGCGCAGGCGCTCGAAGATCGCGAGCCGCCAGACCGAGAACAGCAGCACGCGCACGACCGCCTCCGCGAAGTCGCCGTTGACGAGCTCGGCGAGGCGGACGTTGCGGAACTCGGGGGCCTCGCGGAAGAACGCCAGCGCGTCCTCCGGCGGCGCGGGCGAGCCCTCCGGCAGCGCGGGCACGAGCGAGGTGTCGGCCTTGGCGGCGCGCGCGAGCAGCAGCCGCGCCTGGCCGAGCAGGTCGAGTGCGATGTTGGACAGCGCGATGTCGTCCTCGAGGTCGGGGGCGCTGCTCGTCCACTCCGAGATCCGGTGCGACATCACGAGCGCGTCGTCGCCCAGCATCAGGGCGTACGCCGCGAGGGTGGAGGCGTCGACGCCCTCGGGGATGGTCGTGTCGACGCCGGCGAGGGGGTCCTCGAAGTCGGTGCCGAACGCCCAGTGGGCGTCGTTGACGAGCAGGCCGGAGTAGGCGCTGTCGTGCTCGTCCTCAGGAGTTGTGTGCACGTGGTCGTCCATCACATGTGGGGAACGTCGTCGGGGATGTCGTAGAAGGTCGGGTGGCGGTAGACCTTGTCGCCGCTCGGCGCGAACATCGGGTCCTTCTCGTCGGGGCTGGACGCCGTGATCGCGTCGGCACGCACCACCCAGATGCTCACGCCCTCGTTGCGGCGCGTGTAGACGTCGCGTGCGTGGAGCAGGGCCATCCGGTCGTCAGCGGCGTGGAGCGAGCCGACGTGGACGTGGTTGAGCCCGCGCTTGCCCCGGACGAAGACCTCGTAGAGCGGCCACTCGGGCTCGGGCGGCGTGACGCCCTGGCCGGTCGGCACGTCCTTCAGGGGCACGGCGCCGTGGCCGCCCTCGGCCGAGAGCTCGCTGCCTGTCGGCTGGTCGCTCATGGGGTTGCGCTCCTCTGCTTGGCGGCGTACGCGGTCGCGGCCTCGCGCACCCAGGCGCCGTCCTCGTGGGCGCGGCGACGGTGGGCCATCCGCTGGGCGTTGCAGGGACCGTTGCCCTTCACGCCCTGCATGAACTCCTCCCAGTCGGGCTGGCCGAAGTCGTGCTGGCCGCGCTCCTCGTTCCACCGGAGCTCCGGGTCGGGCAGGGTCACGCCGAGGGCGTCCGCCTGCGGCACCGACATGTCGACGAACTTCTGGCGCAGCTCGTCGTTGGTGTGGCGCTTGATGCCCCACGCCATCGACTGCGCGGTGTTGGGCGAGGCGTCGTCGGGCGGGCCGAACATCATCAGCGCCGGCCACCAGAACCGGTTCACCGACTCCTGCACCATCGCGCGCTGCTCGTCGGTGCCGCGCATCATCGTCGCGAGCAGCTCGTAGCCCTGGCGCTGGTGGAAGGACTCCTCCTTGCAGACCCGGATCATCGCGCGGCCGTAGGGCCCGTAGGACGTGCGGCACAACGGCACCTGGTTGCAGATGGCGGCGCCGTCGACGAGCCAGCCGATCGTGCCGACGTCGGCGTAGGACAGCGTCGGGTAGTTGAAGATCGAGGAGTACTTCTGCCTGCCCGAGATGAGCAGCTCGGTGAGCTCGAGGCGGGAGACCCCGAGGGTCTCGGCCGCGGAGTAGAGGTAGAGCCCGTGACCGGCCTCGTCCTGCACCTTGGCGAGCAGGATCGCCTTGCGCCGCAGGCTGGGCGCGCGGGTGATCCAGTTGCCCTCGGGCTGCATGCCGATGATCTCGCTGTGGGCGTGCTGGGCGATCTGGCGCACGAGGGTCTTGCGATAGCCCTCCGGCATCCAGTCGCGCGGCTCGATCCGCTCGTTGCGCGCGATCGTCGCCTCGAAGTGGCTCTCGAGCTCCTCCTGCGGCGATCCGGGCGGGGTCTCCGTCAGCGTCATCCGTCCTCCACGTGGGCGTTCGCGACCGCATTTACTGACCGATCGGTCTGGTATTAGTGTGTCACCCGTCACTGTGGCACGCAAACGCCGATCTGCACATCGAGGGAGACCCCGTGACCCGACTGCTCGAGAGCTACGCCGCCGGGCGGTGGTACGCCGCCTCCGCCGAGGGCCACCCGCTCCTGGACGCCGCGACCGGCGAGGAGGTCGCGCGCATCTCCAGCGCCGGCCTCGACCTCGGCGCGATGGCCCACCACGCCCGCACGGTCGGGGGTCCGGCGATCCGCGAGCTGACCTTCCACGAGCGCGCGCTGCTGCTCAAGGAGCTGGCCACCCACCTCAGCGGTCTCAAGGACGAGTTCTACGAGCTGTCGCTCGCCACCGGCGCCACCCGGCGCGACTCGATGATCGACATCGACGGCGGCTTCGGCACGGTCTTCAGCTACTCCTCCAAGGGCCGACGCGAGCTGCCGAACGCCCACGTGGTCTGCGACGGCGACCTCGAGCAGCTCGGCCGCACCGGCGTCTTCCTGGGCCAGCACGTCTACACCTCGCGACCCGGCGTCGCCGTGCAGATCAACGCCTTCAACTTCCCCGTCTGGGGGATGCTCGAGAAGCTGGCGCCGGCCTTCATCGCCGGGCTCCCGTCGATCGTGAAGCCCGCCAGCCAGACGGCCTACCTGACCGAGCTCGTGGTGCGCCGCATCGTGGAGTCGGGGATCCTCCCCGAGGGCTCGCTCCAGCTCCTCGCCGGGTCGGCCGGCGACCTGCTCGACCACCTCGGCGTCCAGGACTCGGTCGCCTTCACCGGCTCGGCGCACACCGCGGGGATCCTGCGCCAGCACCCCTCGGTGCTCCACGGCGGCGTGCAGCTCCAGGTCGAGGCCGACTCGCTCAACTGCTCCGTGCTCGGCCCCGACGTCACCTCCGGCGACCCGGAGTGGGACCTGTTCGTCAAGGGCGTCGTCACCGAGATGACCGCCAAGGCGGGCCAGAAGTGCACGGCCATCCGACGGGTCATCGTGCCGTCCGCGGTCACCGACGAGATGACCGACGCGATCGCCGCCAAGCTGGCCTCCATCACCGTCGGCAACCCCGACGACGAGTCCGTGCGGATGGGCCCCCTCGCCTCGCTGGGCCAGCGCGACGAGGTCCGCAAGGCCGTCGAGGCGCTGCGGTCGTCGGCCGACATCGTCCTCGGTGACCCGAGCGCCACGACCGGCTTCGCCGGTGACGGCGAGCGCGGCGCGTTCATGGCTCCCGTCCTGCTCAAGGCGCGCGCCGGAGCCGTCGAGCCGCACGACGTCGAGGCTTTCGGCCCGGTGTCGACGGTGATGTCGTACGACTCCCTCGACGAGGCGGTGACGCTCGCCGCCCGCGGCAAGGGCTCGCTCGCCGGCTCGGTCGTCACCCACGACCCGGAGGTCGCCCGCACCCTGGTGCTCGGGCTCGCACCCTGGCACGGCCGCATCCTCGTCCTCGACCGCGACGACGCCCCGGAGAACACCGGCCACGGCTCGCCGCTGCCGATGCTCGTGCACGGCGGGCCCGGTCGCGCCGGCGGCGGCGAGGAGCTCGGCGGCGTGCGCGGGGTGCTCCACCACATGCAGCGCTCCGCGATCCAGGCCTCCCCCGACATGCTCACCGCGATCACCGGACGGTGGACGCGCGGGTCGAAGCGCACCGAGACCCCCGAGCACCCCTTCCGCCACTCGCTCGCGACCCTGCGGGTCGGCGACACGATCGCCTCCGAGCCGCGCGTGATCTCGCGCGAGGACATCGACCACTTCTCGGAGTTCACCGGCGACACCTTCTACGCCCACACCGACCCCGAGGCGGCCGCGCAGAACCCGCTCTTCGGCGGGATCGTCGCCCACGGCTACCTCATCGTCTCGATGGCGGCCGGACTGTTCGTCGACCCGGCCCCGGGGCCGGTGCTCGCCAACTTCGGCGTCGACAACCTCCGCTTCCTGACCCCCGTCAAGGCGGGCGACTCGATCCGGGTGACCCTCACGGTCAAGCAGGTCACCCCACGCTCCTCGGCCGACTACGGCGAGGTCCGCTGGGACGCGCTGGTGACCAACCAGGACGACGAGCCGGTCGCGACGTACGACGTCCTGACGCTGGTCGCCAAGGAGGGCTGAGGCCTCGAGGGGCGGTGCCTGAGGGGCATTTCGCGCCTCGGCAATCCTCTTGGTCCACCGCCCTGCGGCGCGGCGTACGGCGACGCGCCCGGAGCCGGTGCCTGAGCGGCATCTGAGGCCACGGAAGTGCCGCTGACGCACCGCTCACCCGACCGCTAGCGTGTTGCCCATGAGCAGAACCGCCGAGCGCGTGGTCGGGATCGTGGCCCTGGTCGTCCTCGGCATCCTGAGCCTGCCGGCGACGGCGTTCGTCCTCGACGACCAGGGCACCGAGAACTGGATCGTCCCGGTCCAGCTCCTGGGCATGGCCGCCGTCGGCGCGGCGGTCACGGTCGCCCTGCCGGGGCTGGCCCGCGAGGGCGCCCCACCCGGACGCCGGGCGATGACCGGGGCCTGGTGGGGCCTGCTGGCCGCCTTCGTCGGCGTGGTCGTCTTCTGGCTGCTGATCAACGGCTTCAGCGGCGCCTGACGCCCTGCGCCCGCCCGGTAGGTTGCGGTCATGGCACAGAAGAAGTCCTGGGGCGACCTGACGCCCCTGCAGAAGAAGCTCGTCACCGTGGCCGGGATCGTGGAGGTCGCCGTGACGGCGTGGTGCGCGAAGGACCTCAAGCAGCGCCCGGCCGAGCACGTGCGGGGGCCCAAGCTCCTGTGGGCGCCGGCCCTCACGGTGCAGCCGGTCGGCCCGCTGGCCTACCTGCTCCTGGGTCGCAAGCGCTGACCCACGAGGTCAGCCGGAGTACGGCACCTCGCTGCGCCAGTCGGCATCGTCGGTCGTGACCGCGTCCCAGATCGCGTCGGCGACCCGGTCGGGCGTGAAGGCACCCTCGCGCGCCAGCGAACCACGCACGGTGACGGAGACCGCACGGATCCCGTCGTCGGCCAGTGTCTTGTCGATGCTGTGCACCAGGTTGCGCACGCCCGCCTTCTGGACGCCCAGCGACGCGGCACGCTCCCACGGCTGGTCGGCCGCCATGCTGCCGGTGACGCTGATCCGTCCACCGGCCGACATGTAGGGCCGCGCCGCCTGCACGACGGTCAGCAGCGCACCGACGCCGAGCGCGACGTCCTCGAGCAGCCCGGCGACCGTGAGGGTGAGGGGATCCTCCTCGCGGAAGGCGCTCGGGTTGAAGTGCAGGACGTCGATGCGTCCGGTGTGCTCACCGAAGCGTCGTACGACGTCGCGCGTGGCCTGCTCGTCGGTCACGTCGACGCACGCATGGCCGACGGTGGCGCCGCGGGCGTCGAGGTCGGCGGCGAGCTGGTCGAGGACCTCCTGGTCCTGGCCCAGCAGCGCGACGTCGTAGCCCTCGTCGGCGAAGCGGCGCGCGACCGACCCGCTCACGCCCGGACCGGCACCCACGACGACGATCACAGGTCTGCTCATGGGACCTTCCTACACCGCTTCACTCCTCGGGTCAGGGCTTGTGGGGGTGCTCGCCGGTCGGGTCGTCCGGGATGGCATCGGGGCCCTGCGCGCCCTCGTCGACCTCCCCCGGGTGAGGGTCCGGCTGGCCGGCCACGGAGTCGCCGGAGCTGATCTGCTCGCCGAACTCCGACGCGGTCTCGGAGACCTGGCCCGTGTTGCCGTCCTGGTCGGTCGGGGCCTGGCCGTCGTTCTCGGTGTCCTTCTGGTGGGTCATGGGCACCTCCTCCCCCACGCAGTGCCCCGCAACGATGCGCACATGCGCTCGGCACCCCACCTGATCGGGTGGTGGGTGGCGCCGGAGGGCTCGCTACGTTCGCAGGATGACGCGCTTCGGGTACACACTGATGACCGAGCAGAGCGGACCGCGGGAGCTGGTGTCGTACGCCGTCGCCGCCGAGCGGGTCGGCTTCGACTTCGAGGTGATGAGCGACCACTTCTCGCCGTGGCTCACCGAGCAGGGGCACGCGCCGTACGCCTGGACGACGCTCGGCGCGGTGGCGCAGGCGACCGAGCGCGTGGGCCTGATGACCTACGTGACGTGCCCGACCCTGCGCTACCACCCGGCGGTCGTGGCGCAGAAGGCCGCAACGCTGCAGATCCTGGCCGACGGGCGCTTCACCCTGGGGCTGGGGAGCGGCGAGAACCTCAACGAACACGTCGTCGGCGAGGGCTGGCCGGCGATCGCCGAGCGGCAGGACATGCTGGCAGAAGCGATCGAGGTGATCCGCGCCCTGCACACCGGCGAGCTGGTCGACCACCGGGGCGACTTCTTCCAGGTCGACTCCGCGCGCATCTGGGACCTGCCCGAGCAGGGTGTCGACATCGGGGTCGCAGTCGCCGGCGACCGCGCCATCGAGCGGTTCGCGACGCTGGCCGACCACCTCGTGGCCGTCGAGCCGAAGGCCGAGATCGTCGAGTCCTGGAACGACGTCGAGGGCGCGCCCCGCATCGGCCGCGACGCCCGCGCGGTCGGCCAGATCCCGATCTGCTGGGACCCCGACGAGGACGCTGCGGTAGCCCGGGCGCACGAGCAGTTCAGGTGGTTCGGCGGCGGCTGGTCGGTCAATGCGGACCTGCCCACCCCGGCCGGCTTCTCCGGGGCGACGACGTACGTCCGTCCCGAGGACGTCGCGGACTCGATCCCGTGCGGACCGGACCTGGACGGGATCGTCGAGGCGGTCTCGGCCTACTGGGACGCGGGTTTCACCGACGTCGCCCTGGTGCAGGTCGGTGACGAGGGCCAGGACCGCTTCCTCAGCGAGGCCGCCGGGCCGCTGCTGGAGAAGCTCCGGTCGGCCGCACCCTGATCAGGCGATCGCCGTGAACCGCTTCCGGTGGTGGGCCGGCGCCTCGATCTCGTCGACGATCGCCAGGGCGAGGTCGTCTGCCGAGATGGTCGACTTCCCCTCGGCGTCGCGGAGGAGGACGTCGCTCCCGAGCGTGTAGCTGCCGGTCGACGGCGTGCCGAGCCACGAACCGAAGTCCGTCGGCGGACTGACGTAGAACCAGTCGAGCGACTCCGGGCTCGCCTCGAGGAGCTCCAGGGTGTGCAAGCCGGTCTCCACCTCAGGCTTCACGTCGTCGGGCATCTGGTCCTTCGCGACGTCCCAGAGGCGCGGACCGCCCTCCTCGACGAGCAGCGAGGAGGCGCCGCCGACGTAGCCCAGGCGGGTCGACGTGCCGGCGAGGCGCTCGACGAGGTCCTCCACCACGCCCTCGACCTTCCCGGTCATGTCGCCGCGGGGCGACAGCGCGCTGATGACGACGTCCGCGTCGGCGATCACCCGGTCGAGCACGTCGGGGTCGAGCACCGACCCCTCCACGTAGGTCACGTCGTCCACGGGTGAGGTCGGCGCCGCACGACTCACTGCCGTCACCTGGTGTCCGCGCCTGTGGGCCTCGGCGACGACCGCCGCGCCTGCGTAACCGTTGCCGCCGAGCACTGCGATGTGTGCCATGTGACTGCTCCTTCGTGGGACTGCGATCGGGAGGGTGGACAGGAGGATCAGCGCCAGCCGAGGTCGGGCGCGACCTCGGTGAGCACTGACTCGAGGATGTGGGCGTTGTAGTCCACGCCGAGCTGGTTGGGCACCGTGAGCAGCAGGGTGTCGGCCGCCGCGACCGCCTCGTCGTCGGCGAGCTCCTTGACCAGCACGTCGGGCTCGGCGGCGTACGTCCTGCCGAAGACCGCGCGCAGGTTGGCCTCGATCTGGCCGAACTGGTCGGAGCTGGTGCCCTCGTGCCCGAAGTACATCCGGTCGAGGTCGGTGGTGATCGGCATGATCGAGCGGCTCACCGACACCCGCGGCTCGCGCTCGTGGCCGGCCTCGCGCCACGCGTCGCGGAAGACCTCGATCTGCTTGCGCTGCTGGACGTGGAAGGGCTCCCCCGTCTCGTCGGCCTTGAGCGTCGAGCTCATCAGGTGCATGCCCTTCTCGGCGGCCCAGCGGGCGGTCGCGTCCGACGCGGCGCCCCACCAGATCCGGTCGCGCAGGCCCTCCGAGTGCGGCTCGATCCGCAGCAGGCCGGGCGGGTTGGGGAACATCGGGCGCGGGCTGGGCTGCGCGAACCCCTCCCCCTGCAGCACCTGGAGCAGCACCTCGGTGTGCCGGCGGGCCATGTCGGCCTGGTCCTCGCCCTCGGCCGGGGCGTAGCCGAAGTAGCGCCACCCGTCGACGACCTGTTCCGGTGACCCCCGGCTGATGCCGAGCTGCAGCCGGCCGCCGGCGATGAGGTCGGCCGATCCCGCGTCCTCGGCCATGTAGAGGGGGTTCTCGTAGCGCATGTCGATGACGCCGGTGCCGATCTCGATCCTGCTGGTGCGCGCCCCGACGGCGGCGAGCAGCGGGAACGGCGAGGCGAGCTGTCGGGCGAAGTGGTGCACGCGGAAGTACGCACCGTCGGCGCCGAGCTCCTCGGCCGCGACCGCGAGGTCGATGGACTGCAGGAGCGTGTCGGAGGCCGATCTCACCGCCGACTGCGGCGAGTCGGTCCAGTGGCCGAAGTTCAGGAACCCGATCTTCTTCATGACTGGTTCAACACTCAATCATCGTCGTTGTTCCCGGCGGGCTTCCCGTACACGTGCCCGACGCTCGGCGGCCGCCCCGGCGCGGCCAGCGAGAGCACGGCCCGGGCGATCTCGGGGCGCTCCTCGAGGTGGTCCTCGAGGCGCTGCAGCTCCTCGGCGGCCTCGCTCTCGGGGTCGTCGCCGACGAGGTCCACCGAGCCGACGAGGAAGATCTTGTCCGGGCCGACGTACTCCAGGTGCAGCGTGTTCACCGACTGCACCTCGGGGCGCTCGCGCAGCCACCCCAGCACGGTGTCGTAGGCGCGCGGGTCCGCGACCTGGCCGACGAGGAACTCCATGTTGCGGCGCAGCAGGTAGATCGCGACCCAGCCGAGCAGCAGCCCGACCAGGATCGAGCCGATCGCGTCCCACACCGGCTGGCCGGTGAGCTGGTGCAGGACCAGGCCGCCCGCAGCGATGAGGATGCCGAGCAGTGCGGCCGCGTCCTCGAAGAAGACCGCACGCAGCGTGGGGTTGGAGGTCCGGTCGAGGAAGGCGAGCCGGCCCACGTCGGCCTTGCGAGCACCGCGGCGCACCTCCCGGCGGGCCTGGAAGAACGAGATCCCCTCGAGGACGAACGCCGCGCCCAGCACGACGTACGCCCACAGGTACTCGGTCTCCGCCTCCTCCGCTCCGAGCGACTGGATGCCGTGCCAGACCGACACCGCCGCGCCCACACCGAAGAGCCCGAAGGCCGCGATCATCGACCAGACGTAGGCCTCGCGCCCGTACCCGAGTGGGTGACCGTCGTCGGGCGGCTTCTCGGACCTCCGCTCGGCCACGACCAGGAACACCTCGTTGCCGGCGTCGGCCCAGGAGTGGGCCGCCTCCGCCACCATCGACGCCGACCCGGTGGCGGCCGCGACGACGCTCTTGAGGATGGCGAGGACGGTGTTGGCGGTCAGCGCGACGATGACGGTGAGCACCCGCCCAGCCTTCCCGAGGCAGGTCCCCCGCGGTCAGCCCCGCCGGGGTAGTCCAGTGACGAACGGGGGTCTACCCGAGCCCGGGGCCCCCAGTTCTCACTGGACTACCCCTTGACGGGCCGACCCGCCGCGATGTGCAATATATTGCATGCCCATCCCGGTGGACCGAGCCCCGATCCGCACCACCCTGCTGCGCGACTCGGTGCACGACCGGCTCCGGGACGCGATCGTCGACGGCACGCTCGCGCCCGGCGAGGTGGTGCGCGACACCGAGCTCGCGGCGTGGCTGGGCGTCAGTCGTACGCCGGTGCGGGAGGCGCTGCTGCGGCTCGGGGAGACCGGGCTCGTGCGGTCCGCGCCTGGCCGCTCGACGATCGTCGCCGAGATCGACCTCGCCGAGGTGCGCGAGGCCCACGCCGTCGTGGTCGCCATGCATCGCCTCGCGGTGGCCGAAGCGGTCGGCCGGCTCACCGACGCCGACGTCGAGCGGATGCGGGAGGCCAACCTCCGCTTCGCCGCCGCCATCGACGCCCGCGACACCGACGCGGCGCTGGCGGCCGACGACGACTTCCACGGGGTCGCGGTCGAGGTCTCCGGCAACCGCGCCCTCGCCACCGTGCTCGACCAGTTCGGGCCGGTCGTGCGACGCCTCGAGCGACGCCGCTTCGCCTCCCACGCGGGCGAGCAGTCCGTGGTGCTGCACGACCGCCTCGTCGAGGCGTGCGCCTCGGGCGACGCGCAGGCCGCAGCCGACCTCGCCTTCCGCACCTGGCAGAACCTCGCCGACCTCATCCCCGACCAGCAGGAGAACCGATGATCCTCGACCAGTTCGAGCGCCACCCGCTCACCTTCGGCCCGTCCCCGGTGCACCACCTGAAGCGGTTGTCCGACCACCTCGCCGCGAACGGGGGTGGGGCCCAGGTGTGGGCCAAGCGCGAGGACGTCAGCAGCGGCCTCGCCTTCGGCGGCAACAAGGTGCGCAAGCTGGAGTACATCGTCCCGGACGTGCTGGCGAGCGGCGCCGACACCCTCGTCTCCATCGGCGGCTACCAGTCCAACCACACCCGGCAGGTCGCGGCGGTCGCCGCCCACCTGGGCCTGAAGTGCCGGCTGGTGCAGGAGAAGTGGGTGCCGTGGGACGACCCGACCAACACCCAGGTCGGCAACATCCTGCTCAGCCGCATGATGGGCGCCGACTCGCGGCTCGACCCCCACGGCTTCGACATCGGCATCCGTGACTCGTGGAAGGACGCGATCCGCGAGGTCGAGGAGGCCGGCGGCACGCCGTACGCCATCCCCGCCGGCGCCAGCGAGCACCGGCTCGGCGGCCTGGGCTTCGCCAACTGGGCCTTCGAGGTGGCCGAGCAGGAGAAGGCGCTGGGCATCACCTTCGACACGATCGTGGTGTGCACGGTCACGGGCTCGACCCACGCGGGGATGATCGCCGGCTTCGCGGCGCTCGAGGACCTCACCGGCGTACGCCGCCGCGTCCTCGGCATCGACGCGAGCGCGACGCTCGAGAAGACCCGCGACCAGGTGGCACGCATCGCGCGGTGCACCGCCGACCTGATCGAGCTCGGCCGCGACCTCCGCGACGACGAGATCACGGTCCTCGAAGGGTGGGCCGGCGACCTCTACGGCATCCCGGTCGAGTCCACGATGGAGGCGATGGCGCTCGGCGCGCAGCTCGAGGCGATGATCACCGACCCGGTCTACGAGGGGAAGTCGCTCGCCGGCCTCATCGACCTCGTCACCTCGCGCGACATCCCGGCCGACTCGCACGTCCTCTACGCCCACCTCGGTGGGCAGCCGGCGATCAACGCCTATCACTCCCTCTGGCCGGAGCAGGGCTGACGACTGGCCGCAGCCGGTCCTCAGCTGAGCGCGAAGTCGACCGCCGCGAGCGCGTGGAGACGCGTGGTGGCGAAGACGGGCACGTCGACGTCGTCGGGACCGAGCAGCAGCTCGATCTCGGTGCAGCCGAGGACGACCCCCTCGGCACCATCGGCGACCAGGCGCTCGACCACGTCGACGTACGCCGCCCGCGACGCGTCGCGCACGACCCCGTGGACGAGCTCGCCGTAGATCACCTCGTGCACGAGCTCGCGGTCCTCGCCCGGCGGCACCAGCGCCTCGACACCGTGGCTGGCGAGCCGGTCGCGGAGGAAGGATTGTTCCATCGTGAACCGGGTGCCGAGCAGCGCGACCCGGGAGAGACCGGCGTCGCGGACGGCCGCCGCGGTCACGTCGCCGATGTGGATCAACGGCACCCCGGTCGCCGCCTCGATCGCGTCGGCGACCTTGTGCATCGTGTTGGTGCAGAGCACGACGCACTCCGCGCCGGCTGCCTCGAGCGCCGCGGCCTCCGACGCGAGAAGTCGGCCGGCCGAGTCCCACTCCCCGGCCGCCTGCATGGCCTCGACCTCGGCGAAGTCGACGGACGACATCAGCACCCGCGCCGAGTGGTAGCCGCCGAGGCGGTCGCGCACCGCCTCGTTGAGGATCTCGTAGTAGAGGGCGGAGCTCTCCCAGCTCATCCCCCCGAGCAGGCCGATCTTGCGCATCGTCGGTGCAGCCGCGTCCATGTCCCCATTGAACCGGCCTGGTCCCGCGCGCGGTCTAGCGTGGCGGCATGGCCACCAAGCCCCTCGTGAGGTCCGGCGGGTTCGTCGTCCACCCGGCGACGCACGCGCGCTTCGACGACGTGCGCACGATCATCGGGCCGAAGAACCCGACCTCCAGCGTGTGCTGGTGCCTGAGCCACCGCATCCCGGCGAAGGACAACCGCGAGCTGGCCGGGCCGGACCGCGGAGCGTACGTCGAGGCGCTGACCCGCAGGCGCACCAAGCCGGGCGTGCTCGCCTACGACGGCGACGAGGTCGTCGGCTGGGCGGCCGTCGCGCCGCGCGCGGAGCTGCCCTTCGCCCGCTCGACGAAGATCCCGCACGTCGACGACCAGCCGGTCTGGTCCGTGTGGTGCATCCGGGTCCGTCCCGGGCACCGGGGGCGCGGCATCTCGCACGTGCTGCTGGACGGCGCGGTGGCGTACGCCGTCGAGCGCGGGGCGCCGGTCGTGGAGGGCTACCCGGTCGACAACGACGGCCGGAAGGTCGACCTCACGATGGCCTACGTCGGCACCCGCAAGCTCTTCGAGGACGCCGGCTTCGAGCTGGCCACGCGCACGGAGGCGACGTCCGCGGGATTTCCGCGGGTGGTGATGCGCCGCGCGCCGTGAGTCGAGCAGCGCCACGCCGCTCCCCCGACTCGGTCCGGGGGCGCATGGCTGTTACCTTTTGTGCAGTAACTCAGTTGACTATGCGAGGAGCGCGTCGTGGGGACGAACGAGGGTGACTGTCGGGTCGTCGTGGTGGGAGCAGGGGCCGGCGGCACCCTGGTGGCCACCCACCTGGTGACGGCGCTCTCGTCGCGGTTCCGCGTCGAGCTGGTCGACCCGGCGCCGAGCACCGGCCGGGGGCAGGCCTACTCCACCGACGACGAGCGCCACCTCCTCAACGTCCCGGCCTCGGGGATGAGCGCGTTCCCGCGCGACCCGGAGCACTTCCTCCGCTGGCTGCGCAACCACCACGACCCGTCCTTCCAGCCCCACGACTTCGCGCCGCGGGCGGTCTTCGGTCGCTACATCGAGAGCCTGCTGACCACCGCGACGGAGTTCCCGGGCAACGCCCGGCTCGTACGACGTCACGCCGAGGTCGTCGACGTCGAGCGGTCCGGCGACGGGTTCGCCGTCGAGCTGTCCGACGGCGAGCGCCTGGAGGCACGAGCCGTCGTCCTCGCGACCGGCAGCCGGCCGGGCACCGGGTGGGCGCCGCCCGAGCTCGCAGCGGACCACCGGCTCGTCGCCGACCCGTGGACGCAGGGGATCCCCGAGGTCGGCGACGTGCTGATGCTGGGCTCCGGCCTGACCATGGTCGACCTCGCGATCAGCGCCGACCGGCCCGACCGCACCATCCACGTGGTCTCGCGCACCGACGCGGTGCCGCACCCCCACGTGCTGCCCACGACTCCCCCGGTGCCGCCGCCGCCCGGCATCACCCGGACCCAGGACCTCGACACGCTCCGATCGACGCTCGCCGCGCACGTCGAGGAGACCGTGGAGGTCACGGGCGACTGGCGGGCCGCGATCGACGGGCTCCGTCCCGTGACGTCCCAGCTGTGGCGCGGGCTGTCGGAGGCCGACAAGCGCCGCTTCATCGCCGAGGACGCCCGCGCCTGGGACGTGCGCCGGCACCGGATGGCGCCCGCCACCGCGCGCCGCCTCGACGCCGTCGCGGCCGCAGGCCGGCTCGTGCGCCACCGCGGCACCCTCGCCGCCGTACGCACGGACGCCTCGGCCCTCCACGTCACCCTCGACGACGGGACCACGCTGCGGGTGGCAGCGGTCGTCAACTGCACCGGTCCGGTCGGCTCCATCGCCGCCGACCCGCTGCTGACCCGCCTGGCCCAGTCCGGCCTGGTGCGTCCCGGCCCGGCGGGCCTCGGCATCGACACCGCCGACGACGGCCGCATCCTGGGCACCCTCCCCGACACCCTGCCCTTCCTCGCCGTCGGCTCCCTGCGGCGCGGCAACCTGTGGGAGTCCACGGCGATGCCGGAGATCCGCGAGCAGGCCTACGACGTGGCGCGCATCGTCAGCCGGTCGCTGCACGGCGAGGTCCGCCGCCGGCCGGTCGACCCCTACGGCCTGACGCTCTCCACCAGCCAGGACGCCGCCGAGCGCTACAACGCCGCGCTCGGCCGCCTGCTGCGCCTCCAGGACGGCGTCGAGGAGGGACTCGCCGAGGCGGTCGCGTCCGACGCGGGCTTCGCGCAGGCCCACGCGGCCCTGGCGCTCCTCGGGCACGAGTGGGGCACGAACACCCACTGGCGCGCATCCCTGCAGGCCGCGCACCGGGCTGCGGCCGACCGGCACCTCGACGACCGCGAAGCGTCCTTCCTCGACGCCGTCACCACCCGCCTGCGCACCGACGAGGCCACCGGTGCCGCGGCCCTGCTCCGGCACGTACGCCTCTTCCCGCGCGACGCGCTCGCCGTCAGCGTCGCGGTGCCGACGGTCGCCTTCGGGGGTCTCACCAGCGGGAGCCAGACCGCCGAGCTCGTCGAGTCGCTGGGCCGGAGCTACGGCGACGACTGGTGGTACGCCGGCCAGCTGGCGTTCGTCCGCCAGGACCAGGAGCGCTGGGCCGAGGCCGAGGACCTCTCCTCCTACGCCCTCTCGGTCGAGCCCGCCTCCGGCCACGCCGTGCACGCGCGGGCCCACGTGTACTACGAGACCGGTGACCACGTGACCGGGCTGGCGTGGCTCGACGAGTGGATCCGCACCCGCGGGCCGGAGGCCAACCACCGCTCCCACTTCTCCTGGCACGCAGCGCTCCACGAGCTGATGCAGGACGACGTCGAGGCCGTGCGCCGCCGTTACGCCCGCGAGCTCGCGCCGTCGGTCGTCAGCGGCAGCAGGGTCGTGGTCGACAGCGGGTCGTTGCTGTGGCGCGGCCGGGTGACCGGGGCGTGGACCGACGACCTGCCGGTCGCCGACGTACGGGCCCACGCGCCCGCGGAGTGGCTGACCGCTCCCCCGACGCCGTTCGCGGCGATGCACAGCGCCGTCCTGCTCGCCGCGGACGGCGACGCCCCGGCGCTGGCGGAGCTGGCGGCTCACGCCGGGCGCAGCGACGACCGCGTCTTCCGCGACGTCGTCGTACCGCTGTGCACCGGCCTCGTCGATGTCGTCGAGCAGCGGTGGAACGCCGCCGCCGTCACCCTGACCGGGGTGGTCGCGACGATGGCGCCCCTCGGGGGCAGCAAGGCCCAGCGCGAGGTCGTCGAGGACACCCTCGTGCACGTGCTGGCGATGGCCGGACGCACGACCGAGGCGGCCGCGCTGCTCGACCAGCGGCTCTCGCGCCGCTCGTCGGCCCTCGACGCGCGGCGTCGTGCCGCGGTGTCCTCGACCGAAGCAGTCAGTCGCTGATGCACCGGGTTCACACGCGTCAGCCCTCGAGGTCCGTCGTGCGGGCGACGAGGTCGGCGAGGAGGGCCGCCGTGCCACCCGCGGCCACCACCCGTCGCTGACGGTTGGGCTCGGTCTCCCGGGCGAGCGCACCCTCGAGCGGTTCGAGCGGCGCATCCATCCGGTCGGCGGCCAGCACGGCGCGCGCCTCGGACACCACACGGCCGGTCACCTCGCGCAGGGGGCGCAGCGACCCGTCGACGTCCACCACCCGGGTGTCGAGGCCGTAGCGCGCTGCCCGGTGGTCGTTGACGGCGAGCACGTCGTCGTCGAGGTCGACGGCGTCGGGCGACTCCACCGCACGGCGGGCGATGCCCTGCACCAGCGCGGTCAGCGCGGCGACCGTCGTCAGCGACGGAACGGCGTCCATCACCCGCACCTCGAGGGTCCCGAGCAGCGGTCGTGGACGCATCTCCCACCACACGTAGGTGTGGTCGGAGGCCTCGGCGGCGGCCATCAGAGCCTCGGTGCGCGCCACGTAGTCGTCCCACGTCCGCAGCAACGGTGGCATCGTCGTGCGGGGGTAGGACCGGATGATGGCGGCCCGGGCCGTGGCCTGACCGGAGTCGAGCCCGTGCCAGTACGGCGACCCGGCGGCCAGGGCTCGCAGGAGCGGCAACCGGTTGCGCAGGCCGCGGTAGGCCAGCATCGCGGTCTGCTCGTCGGGCAGGCCCACGTGCACCTGCAGAGCCGCGGTCGGCGTGCGCAGCAGGCCGGCGTACTCGTCGATGATGCGGTCGTAGCGCGGTGAGGTCGCGATGTCCGGGACGCCGACGGGCGCCGTCGGATGCACCCCTGCCGCCAGCACGCGAGCACCCTCCTTGCCGACGATCGCCCGGAGGTCTCGCAGCGAGCGCCAGACGTCCTCGGCGCTCCGGCACACCGGGGTGTTGAGCTCGACCTGGTCGACGTAGATCTCGCCGGTCACCACACCTGCGTCGGGCAATGACTGCGACATCGCCTCCACGAGCGGCGCGGCCGTCGCGCCCATCAGCTCGTCGTGGTCGTCGACGAGCATGAGCTCCTCCTCGACGCCGACGGAGAAGTCGCCACCGGGGACGTGCGACGGCACGCCGGGCATCCCCCTCGTCATGCGTGGCGGGACCGCTGGCGCGGCGGCACCGAGAGCCGGACGACCTTCTTCCAGGCGCTGGCGACCTGCCGCCACAGCGGCGCCGTGTTGTAGGCGAGACCGTGGCGCTCGAAGAGCTCGCGCACGGGCCCGGCGATCTCGCCGTAGCGGTTGCTCGGCAGGTCGGGGAAGAGGTGGTGCTCGATCTGGTGCGACAGGTTGCCGCACAGGACGTGGAGCAGCGGCGGGCCGGAGATGTCGGCCGAGCCGAGCATCTGGCGCAGGTACCACCGGCCGCGCGTCTCGTCCTCGTCGATCTCGTCCACCTCGAACGTCGCCACCCCCTCGGGGAAGTGGCCGCACATGATCACCGAGTGGCTCCACACGTTCCGGACGAGGTTGGCCACGAGGTTGGCGGTGGCGGTGGTGCGCGCCGACCCGGTGGGCGCCGAGAGCAGCGGGTGCAGGACGTAGTCGCGCAGCGCGTTGCGCGCCGCCCTGCGTCCGGTCGTGCGCATCTCGGCCTTCTGCTCCTCGGAGAAGCCGTCGCCCGAGCGGAGGGACTCGCCGAGGTCGAGGTCGTACATCGCGATGCCGTACTCGAAGATCAGCGCGTTGACGAGGTTCCACAACGGCTGCACCAGGTGTCGCGGCTGCCACTCCTGCCCCTCGTCGACGCGCAGGATGCCGTAGCCGAGGTCGTTGTCCTTGCCGAGCACGTTGGTGTTGACGTGGTGGCGGTCGTTGTGGGCGCGTCGCCACTGCTCGGGCGCCGACGCGTGGTCCCAGTCCCACGTCGAGGAGTGGATGCGCGGGTCCCGCATCCAGTCCCACTGCCCGTGCAGCACGTTGTGCCCGACCTCCATGTTGTCGAGCACCTTCGACAGGGCCAGGGAGGCCGTGCCCAGCCACCACGCGGTCCGGCTGCGGCTGCCGAGCAGGACCACCCGCCCCGCCACCTCGAGGCAGCGCTGGACGGCGATCACGCGCCGGATGTACGTCGCATCGCGGGTTCCGCGGTCGGCGAGGACCTCCGCGCGCAGGGCGTCCAGCCTCCGACCGATCTCCTCGACCTCGACGTCGGTCAGGTCGGCGTACGACCGGTGGCGCGGGGAGTGCTGGAGCAGGGCGGACATCGCTCCCAGTGCCCCGGCGTGCCCGCCGTCATGCACGTGAAATGCCCTCCGAACGGGTGGGAGTGCGACGCGATCCGGTGGGTACGGAGCGCGCATGACCGAGCAATCCCACCACGACCAGGACGCGGACCCGCCGACGCCCACGGGTGAGGAGCCGGACCAGGAGCAGCTGCAGCCGGACTCCGAGCCGGCCAGCGATCCCGACCCCGACCCCGACGCGAGCACCACACCCACCCACTCCGAGGAGGACGCATGACGACCTACGGAAACGACCCACTCAGCGGAACCGGCACGACCGGCTACGACTCCGCCACCACGGCGACCGGCACCACCGACAAGGCCAAGGACACCGCGTCCACGGCGGCCGACCAGGGCAAGCAGGTGGCCGGCACCGCCAAGGACGAGGCGCTCAACGTCGCCGGAACCGCGGCCGAGCAGGCTCGCAACGTCGTGAGCGACGCGAAGCAGCAGGTCACGACCCAGCTGAGCGACCAGGCCACCACCGGCCGCGACAAGCTCTCGCAGACCCTGCGGACCCTCGGCGACGACCTGCAGCAGATGGCGCAGGGGCAGGCCCCGTCACAGGGCCTGGCAACCGACCTGGCCCAGGAGGTCTCCGACCGGGTCCGCGCGTTCGGCAGCCACCTCGAGAACCGCGAGCCTGCGCAGCTCCTCGATGACGTGCGGGACTTCGCGCGACGTCGCCCGGGCACGTTCCTGTTCGGCGCGCTGGCGGCCGGTGTCGTGGCGGGGCGGATGTTCCGCGCGACCGCCGACGGTGCGGCCGCTGCCTCGCTCGCCGAGTCGGGCGGCACGAGCGGGACGGCGTACGGCGCCCGGCCGACCGACCCGACGTACGGCACCACCGGCGTCGGCACGGGCCCGATGGGCACCGCCAGCGGCGCAGCACCCTTGGCGGGCCAGTCCAGCACCGACAGCCCCGGCACGACCGGGTACGACACCCCGGTGTCGGACCCGACGCAGACGATGCCGTCGAGCCTCGACTCCTCGTCGTCCGGGCTCCCGGGCGCACGCACCCAGGACACGCCGTGACGGGGGCGCAGGGATTCGATCCCGTGCCCCCGACGAGCGCGACCGGCACGTCCGGTGCGCACGTCGCCGGCGTGGAGGACGGCCGCAGCCTCGGTCAGATCGTGGGCGACCTGAGCAACGACCTGACGACGCTCGTCAAGCAGGAGCTCGAGCTGGCACGCACCGAGCTCAAGGAGGAGGCCGCCAAGGCCGGGAAGGGCGCCGGGATGCTCGGCGGTGCGGGCGTCTCCGGGCTGCTCGCGCTGATCCTGGGCTCGTTCGCCCTGGCCTACCTCCTCGACAACTGGATGCCCGTCGAGCTGGCGTTCCTGATCGTCACCATCCTGTGGGCGATCGTCGGCGCCGTCCTGGCGGCCCGGGGCCGCAAGGAGCTCAAGAACGCAAACCCGCAGCTGCCCGAGACGCAGCAGACACTCAAGGAGGACGCAGCATGGGCCAGAGCACAGAAGAACTGAGGGCCGAGATCGAGCAGACGCGGCAGTCGATGACCGCCGACGTCGACGCCCTGCAGGACCGGGTGAGCCCGTCGGCCATCGTCGAGCGGCGCAAGCAGGCCGCCCGCAGCCGGGTGCTCGGCGTGCGCGACAAGGTGATGGGCACCGCCCACGGCGTGAGCTCGTCGGCCTCCGGCACGGCCGGCTCCGCCAGGGACTCCGCGGGCGGGGCCGTCGACTCGGTCAAGGGCACCGCCCAGGGCGCCGTCAGCGGCGCCCAGGACAAGGTGCAGGGTGCTCCGCTCGCGGCCGGCCTGGTCGCCTTCGGGGCCGGCGTGATCGTCGCGGCCCTGATCCCCGCCTCCGAGAAGGAGGCCGTGGCCGCCGGCCACGTCGTCGACGCGGCCAAGGAGCACGGCCAGCCGGTCGTGGACCAGGCCAGGTCGGTGGCGCAGGACGTCGCCGAGAACGTCAAGGGGACGGCGACCGAGGCCGCCCAGGAGGTCAAGGACACGGCCTCCGACAGCGCCTCCAGGGTCAAGGACGAGGGCCAGTCGGGAGTGGACGAGGTCCGCTCGCAGGCACAGTCCTGACCAACCCGCCGCATGGACCGGCCCGCCCCTCCCGGGGCGGGCCGGTTCGCTGTGTGTGGTCCGCGTCAGCTCCTCGAGCGCCTCACCGCCAGCACCGGACGGCTGACGGCCAGGGCTCGTGGTCAGCGACCGACGGCGGTCGCGCCGGGTCGCTTCGCGAGCACGATCCCGAGGGCGATCATGCCGATGCCCAGGACGAGGTGCAGCCAGTTGTCGGCGGTGTTGAGCGGGACGAAGTTGGCGTCCGAGTCCTTGTCCACGAGCACGCCGTAGGCGCACAGGACCAGGTAGAGCGCCCCGCCCCCGACGAGGAAGGCCCGCGCGCTCGACGGCCTCCGGGCGAGCGCGATCCCCGCGACCCCGAGGAGCAGGTGGACCACGTTGTGCAGCACCGACACCTGGAAGATCCCGAGCAGCTCGGCGTGCGACTCGTGGCCGGCCGCCTCCAGGCTGCCCCTGTCGGTGGTGATGCCGGGGATGAACCCCAGGACGCCGACGAGCAGGAAGGCGGCGCCGACGAGGGCGGCCGCTGCCTGCACCGGGGTCCCGGACGCGGTGGAGCGGGATCCAAGGCGGGTGTTCTCTGTCATGGGGGTGCTCCTCTCGTCGACGCCACGGCGGCCGCGGCGTGGTCGGTACGCTCGGTACCCCCGGCCCCGCCTCGCACGCGGCGGCTCACCCCGAATGATGTGCTGCCACCGGGTGGCGCACGTCACCGTGTGCCGCGCGGTGGATCCGGGTACCGGCCGGGACAGCCCGCCTGCATCACGACGACGAGAGGATCACTCGTGAACCCCATCCGCCTGGTCTCCGGAGCGGTCACGCTCCCCGCCCACGCCGCCGCAGCCGTCATCGGGACCACGGTGGGCATCGCCACGACGGGAGCGCGTACGACGGTCCGCGTCCTGGGCCGGGCGCTCGAGCAGGTGTCGGGATCGGAGGCGCCGGCCCGGCCCTGGCCCGGCGAGCGTTCCGAGCCGGTCGAGTCCCCGGCCGTGACCACCCCGACGAGCGCCACTGCGCCAGCGCCGGCCGCCCCGGAGGCGCCCGCGCAGGCGACTGCGACGAAGGCTCCCGCGAAGAAGGCTCCCGCCAAGAAGGCTGCCGCCAAGAAGGCTCCCGCGAGGAAGGCCCCCGCGAAGAAGGCCCCGTCCGCCCAGGCCGCCGTGCTCGCACCCGCCCTCGGTCTCAGCGAGGCCGAGGTGGAGGCCGAGCTCACGGACACCGCGGACGACATCACGACGCCGTCCGGCATCCCGGCCGCGGGTGAGGGTTTCAACCCCGACACCACCGACACCGACCTGCACCAGCCGGGCACCGAGCCGCTGATGGACCCCGCCACGGTCAAGTCCGTGGCCAGCGAGTCCGAGGTCCTGCGGCGCGCGGCCGACACCGACAAGGGCTGAACCGACGCCGCCCCGGCTGTCGGCGCCTCGTCCTATCCTCGAGGCGTGCACCGGATCTTCACCACGAGCGTGGCATCGGTCTACCCCCACTACGTCGCCAAGGCCGAGCGCAAGGGGCGCACCCGGGCCGAGGTCGACGAGGTCATCGAGTGGCTGACGGGCTTCGACCACGCAGAGCTCCGGGCCCACCTCGACAACGGCACGACGTTCGAGGAGTTCTTCGCCGCCGCGCGGCTCAACCCGGCCTCCGACCAGATCACGGGCTCGGTGTGCGGGGTGAAGGTCCAGGAGGTGGAGGACCCGCTCATGCGACAGATCCGCTACCTCGACAAGCTGGTCGACGAGCTCGCCAAGGGCCGGCCGATGGAGAAGGTGCTGCGGCACTGAACCGGGTACCAGGCTGCATGCGCCACCACTCCGCCCCCCGCCCCGACGTCTCCCCCGCCCCCGAGCTCTCCTGGCGTCGCTGCACCGTCCGCGGCGACGGGGTCGACCTGGCCGTGCAGGAGACCGGCGACCCGGACGCGCCCGCGATCGTGCTGGTGCACGGCTACCCCGACACGCACCGGGTGTGGCTGCCCGTCGCCGAGCGGCTCGCGCCGCACCTGCGGGTCGTCGTCTACGACACGCGCGGTCAGGGCCTGTCCCCCACCGACGCCCCGGACGGTGCGTTCGCACTTCCCCACCTGGCCGCCGACCTGATGGCCGTGATCGACCACGCGAGCCCCGACCGCCCGGCCCACGTCGTGGGCCACGACTGGGGGTCCGTGCAGGCGTGGGAGGCGGTGTGCGAGCCGGGCGCGGCCGACCGGATCGCGTCGTTCACCTCGATCAGCGGACCCAACCTCGACCACGTCGCGGCCCGGATCCGTCGTACGCTCGTGCGCCCCACGCCGGCCGGGATCGCCCACCTCGTGGGCCAGGGACTCGCGTCGTCCTACGTCCCGTTCCTCGTCTCTCCCCTGGCACCTGCGCTCATGCGAGTCGTGGGTGGACGCGACGCCGTCTCGGGGCTGCGGTACTACCGGGGCAACGTCACGATGCACCGACGTCCGCGCGAGCGTCGTACGACCGTGCCGGTGCTGCAGCTCGCCCTCACCCGCGACCCCGCGATCCGCGAGTGGGCGCTCGAGGCCAGCGAGCCCTGGTGCGACGACCTGCGTCGCGCGCACCTGCCCCTGGGGCACTGGGCGCCGCGGACCGACCCGGACGCCGTCGCCGAGGCGATCCTCGGCCACCCACTCAGCCGGTGACCAACCGGTCGGTCACCGCCCGCAACGGCGGCCAGCCGCCCCTTCCGCGCCGGGTCACCGCGTAGGCGCGGAGTCGCACCTCCGGGTCCCGCAGCCGTACGACGCTCACGCCACGCCGCGAGGCCCGTCCCCGCGGCAGGAGCCCCACCCCCCGACCGGCCACGACGAGGTCGTCGACGAGCTCGAGGGAGTCGATGCGGTGCACGATCCGGGGGATGAAGCCGGCGCGCGACGCCAAGGTGCGCAGCGCGTCCTCGTCCGCGGTGTGCCTCGAGTTCACGATCCAGTCGCGATCGGCGAGGTCGGCGAGCGCGAGGTGCCGGTCGCGCGTCGGGACGCCGATCCCCCACTCGACGTCCCAGAGCGGGGCGACGACGTGCTCGTGGCTCCACTCCGCGGGCGCGAGGTCGTAGTCGTAGACGAGGGCCAGGTCGATGTCGTCACGAGCGAGCAGGTCGAGGGCCTCGAGCGGCTCGTACTCGTGGATGCGGACGTCGATCGCCGGGTGCGTCGCTCGCAGGTCCTCGATGGCGGGCAGGAGCGACCTCCGGATCGCCGAGGCGAAACCGGCCGCCCGGACCACGCCGCTCGGCTCCGCGCTCGGGTCCAGGTCGAGGCGAGCCGCCTCCACCGCGGCCAGGATCGTCACCGCATGGTCGGCCAGCCGTCGTCCGGCCGGCGTGAGTCGGACCCGCCTGCCGTCGGGCTCGAGCAGCGGGCTCCCGACGTCGCGCGAGAGCGCGGCGATCCCCTGGGACACGCTCGACGTGGTGGTGCCCAGCGCGTCGGCGACCTCGCGCATCGACCCGAGACGGCAGAGCTCCAGCAGCATCCGGAGACGACGGACGTCCATACCTGCCATTGTGTCGATATCCCGAACGAACTGTCCAGCGAAGTCACGTGGACGCGAACGTTCCTGACCGTCTCTACTGGGGACATGCAGTCCGTCACCCTCGGTTCCGGAGCCCGGACCGGCGCCACGATGGCCGTCGCCTCGATGCTCTGCGTGCAGCTCGGCCTGGCCGCGTCGGTCGGGCTCATCGACGACCTCGGCGCGTCCGGAGCGGCCTGGATCCGGCTCTTCTGGGCCGGGATCCTCCTCCTGGTCATCGTCCGCCCCCGGCTGGCCCTCTACTCGCGCGAAGCACTGTGGTCCGGGGCCGCGCTCGGCGTGGTCACCGCCGGGGTGACCCTCCTCTTCATGGCCGCCGTCGAGCGCCTCCCCCTCGGCACGGCGAGCGCTCTCGAGTTCCTCGGCCCGTTGACGATCGCCGTGTGGCGCAGCCGCGGGGTGGGCAGATCCTGGGCCGCGGTCGCCGCCATCGGCGTCCTCCTCCTGACCGAGCCCTGGACCGGATCGGCAGACCCGGTCGGGGTGGCCTGTGCGCTGGGCGCCGCCGTGTGCTGGGCGGCGTACATCCTGCTGACGCAGCGCGTGGGCGACGCCGTCAGCGGCCTGGGCGGCCTGGCGGTCTCGATGCCCGTCGCCGCCCTCGTCGCGACCCTCGTCGCCGGCCCCGGCGTCGTCGGGGACCTCACGCCCGAGCTCCTGGTGTACGGGCTGGGCCTGGCGATCCTGCTCCCCGTCGTGCCCTTCGCCCTCGAGCTGCTGGCTCTCCGCCGGCTCACCACCGGCGCCTTCGGCACCCTGATGGCGCTCGAGCCCGCCTTCGCCCTGGTGATCGGCTTCCTCGTGCTCAGTCAGGTGCCCAACGGCATCGCCATCGTCGGCATCCTGCTCGTCGTGGTCGCCGGCATCGGGGCCGAGCGCACCGGCTCGCGCGCCGACGCGCCGGCCCCGGACGACCGGTCGGGTCTGGTCTCGGCCTGACCGACGCGGCAACGCGAGTCACCCGATGCGGATGAGGCAGCCGCGCTCGGACTCGTGAGGTACTGGCAGGACGGCCGGGCCCCCCACCCAGAGGCTGAGGTACGCGACTGTGGGACGACGACTCGTCAGGATCAATCTCGTAGCCGCCTGCGCCTTCGTGGTCGGCGGCAGCCTGTTCGCCCTGGGCGCGTTCCTGGCCGACCGAGGAGCGGCCCTGGTGTCGGTGAACACCACGTACCTGGTGGGCGGGTTCTTCTTCAGCCTGGGGGCCTACGCCTCCGTCCTGCTCGTCGTCAACGCGATCCCGCGCCGACCGGACGACCCACCGCAGGGGCGCGACGGGCTGCGGTGGTGGGGCAACCGTCCGGGGCAGCGCGACTGGCGGGGCGCGGTCGTGCTGCTCGTGGGAACCCTGCTCTTCGCGGTCAGCCTGGTCGCTGCCTTCGCCGAGGGGCTCACCCCCCGTCAGTCCAACGGCTGGATCTGGTTGCCCGACATGCTCGGGTGCGTCTGCTTCCTCGTCTCCGGCCACCTCGCGATGCTCGACGTGGGTGATGGCCGCGTCGTGGTGCGCGTCCACGACGTCGGCTGGTGGGTCGTGGCGGTGAACCAGATCGGCTCGGTGTTGTTCCTCCTGGCCGGGCTCGCAGCCTTCGTGCGCCCGGCGACGTCCACCGAGGTCAACGCCGGGCTCGTCAACTGGGGGACCTTCGCCGGCGCCGTCTGCTTCGCGATCGGCGGCGTCATCCAGGCCTTCGACCGACCGACCCCGACAAGAATGGTGGTGCAGCAAGCCCATGAGCACACTGAGCCAGCGTGAGGCCGAGACGCTGTTCGGCAACCGCTTCCTGACCGAGCAGGCGCCTGCGACGACCTTTCCCGAGAGCGGCATGCGTCCGACCGACGCGATGCGGCTCGTGGCCGAGGACCTGGCCCTCGAAGGGGATCCGCAGCGCAACCTGGCCACCTTCGTCACGACCTGGATGGAGCCCGAGGCGCAGCGGATCATCGCGGAGAACCTGCACCGCAACTTCATCGACCACGCGGAGTACCCGATCTCGGCGGAGATCGAGCAACGCTGCGTGCGGATGCTGGCCGACCTCTTCCACGCCCCGGGCCCGACGACGGGGTGCCGTACGCAGGGCTCGTCCGAGGCGATCATGCTCGGCGCCCTGTCCCTGAAGTGGAAGTGGAAGGAGCGGCGGAATGCCGCCCGCCTGCCGACGGACCGACCCAACCTGGTCTTCGGCGGCGACGTGCACGTCGTGTGGGAGAAGTTCTGCCGCTACTTCGACGTCGAGCCCCGGATCATCCCGCTGGCCACGGACAAGTACACGATCGGCCCCGACGACGTCGAACCCCACCTGGACGAGAACACGATCGGCGTAGCGGCCGTCCTCGGCACCACCTTCACCGGGCACATGGACGACATCGTGGGCATCAACGACCTGCTGCTCGACCTCAGGAGCAGGCGCGACCTCGACATCCCCCTCCACGTGGACGGCGCCAGTGGCGGATTCGTGTGGCCGTTCCTCTACCCCGACTCCCCGTGGGACTTCCGGCTCGAACAGGTCCGCTCGATCAACGTGTCGGGGCACAAGTACGGGCTCGTCTACCCCGGCATCGGCTGGCTGGTCTTCCGTGAGGAGTCCGACCTCGCCGAGGACCTGGTCTTCTATGAGAACTACCTCGGCAAGCTGGACGCCACCTTCACCCTGAACTTCTCGACGGGTGCCGCGATGGTCCTCGCGCAGTACTACAACTTCGTCCGCCTCGGGCGCGACGGCTACACCTACGTGATGAAGCAGATGCAGCAGAACGCCGACGCGCTCGCCGCCAACCTGCGCGAGAGCGGCCGGTTCGAGGTGATCGGCGGCGACGCCGAGCAGCTGCCACTGGTGGCCTTCCGGCTCTCCGGCGAGCACTCGTCGTACGACGAGTCCGACATCGCCTGGCAGCTGTCGGCCGAGCGCGGCTGGATGGTGCCGGCCTACACGCTCCCCCCGAACGCCGAGCACGTGAAGATCATGCGCGCCCTCGTGAAGGAGACCATGAGTCGGGAGCAGGTGGAGCGCCTGACGCGCGACATCGCGGACGCGTGCGCGACCCTCGACACGAAGGGCGGGACGGCTCACGTCGAGCGCGAGCAGACCAAGAAGGGGACAGGCTACTGACCCAGCCGGAGCCCCAGGACCGCGGCACGCCGGCAGCCGGCGCCACACCGACCGTCGACCCGGCGGCCGTCGTCCGCTCGCGGCCGTACTGGGCGGCCCTGCTGCTCGCCGCTGCCCTGGGCGCGCCCATCTCGGCCGTCGCCTACGGCTTCCTGGCGCTCGTGTCCGAGATCCAGGAGCTGGTCTTCGTCGACCTGGCCGACGCGGCGTTCGCGGGAGGTGCACCTGCCTGGTGGCCGGTGCCCTGGCTGGCCGTGTGCGGGCTGCTGACCGCGCTCACCATCCGCCACCTGCCGGGCACGGGCGGCCACTCGCCCGCGTTCGGGTTCCAGACGGGTGGGGGTCCGCCCGCACCCAGGGATCTCCCGGGCATCGTCCTGGCCTCCCTGACCACGTTGAGCCTGGGCGCCGTCCTCGGACCGGAGGCCCCGCTGATCGCCATCGGCGGTGGGCTCGCGGCGCTGACCGTCCACCTCGCGAGGAAGGACGCGCCGCCGATGGCGCTGACGGTGATGGCGTCGGCGGGCAGCTTCGCAGCGATCAGCACGTTGCTCGGCTCCCCCGTGCTCGCGGCCTTCCTGATCATGGAGGCGGCCGGCATCGGGGGCGCGACGCTGACCCTGGTGGCGCTCCCGGGACTGCTGGCCTCCGGTGTCGGGGCGCTGGTCTTCGTCGGCATGAACAGCTGGACCGGGCTGGGGACGTTCTCGCTGTCCCTGACGTCCGTGCCACCGGCCACCGACCCGACCATCGCCACCATGCTCTGGGCGGTGCCGATGGGCGTCGGCTGCGCGCTGCTCGGCTGGCTGATCCGCTGGATCGGCCTGTCGTTGCGACCGCTGGTGCACCTCAACCGGGTGCTGGTGACCACGGTGCTCGGCGCAGCCATCGGCGCGACCGCGATGGTCTACCAGCTCGTCTCCGACCACAGCTTCACCCAGGTCCTGTTCTCCGGCGAGGACGCCCTGCCCGAGCTGGTCGCGGACGCCACGGCGTACTCCACCGGGGTCCTGGTCCTCCTCGCCGCCTGCAAGACCCTGGCGTACGGGCTGTCGCTGAGCGCCTTCCGCGGCGGACCCGTCTTTCCCGCGATGTTCATCGGCGCCGCCCTCGGCATCGCCGTCTCCGGGCTGCCCGGCATGGACCTGGCGCCGGCGATCGGCATGGGGATCGGCGCGATGTGCACCGCGATGCTGCGACTCCCCCTCACCTCGACGCTGCTGGCGACCCTGCTGCTCGGCGTGGACGGAGTCTCGGTGACCCCGCAGGTCGTCGTGGCCGTGGTCGTGGCCTTCCTGGTGACCACCATGCTCCCGGCTCCCCGTCCGGAGCATCCCTCAGCGCGGGAGTGACTGCAGGTCGGGGCGCAGCACGCGCCGCGCGGCCACGAGGTGCACCATCATCGCCGCCGTCGCTGCCTGCGCGGCGAGGAGCCCGACCAGCACCAGGACCTGTGCCGCTCCGGCCTCGACCGCGGTCCCGCCGCCCAGCAGGACGCCGACGTAGGCACCGGGGAGGGTGACCAGACCCACCGTGCGGGTCTGGTCGATCCCCGGCACGAGGGCTTCCCGGGCAGACGGCTCGACGACGAGGCGGGTGGCCTGGGGCGAGGCCAGGCCCACCGCCAGCGCCGCTTCGTACGTCCCGACGTGCGCCTCCATCTCCTGGAACGCTCGCCGGCCCGTGAGGGTCGCCGCCGTCATCGCGCCGCCGATGAGGATGCCGGCGACCGGCAGGATGCCGGCTCCGGTGAGGGGCACGACGCCCGAGGCGAGGCAGAGCGTGACGACCGGGACGGCACCGGCGCCGACGGCGACCCCCACCCACGGCGTGGCGGAAGGCGCCAGGCCCAGGCGACGCGTCGAGGTCACCGTGGCGACGGCGAACATCAGCAGGACGAAGCCGAACGACCAGGCGACCGACCCGAGGACGACGGCGATGACCGTGGACACGGCCGCGAGCTGGACGACCGCCCGCGCTGCCGCGACCGCCTGCTCGCGCTCCACCCCGAGGCGTCCGACCCGTGAGACCGCGACCGCCGCCCCGGTCAGGACCACCAGCACGACGGCGAGACGCCAGTCGGCGCTGGGCGCTGTGGACATGGACGTCACGCCCGCATCCTTCCCTACGGCGGGGCGGCCAGGGTCTACCTCGACGTGAACATGCGCACCCCGTCCGGCACGCGCGAGGTGTCGCCGACCGCGTCGTCGAGCCACATCTCGATCACGCCGGCGAGGACGTCGGGGTGGCTGAAGTTCAGCGCGTGGGCCGCCTTGTCGACCACGGCCACGGTCAGCGGCTCGGAGGCGAGCCGGGCCACCTCCCGCACGCGATCCGGTGTCGGCATGAGCGGGTCGCGCACCCCCAGGACGGCCAGGGTCGGGACGGGCGTGTGCAGCAGTCGCTCCAGGGACGGGAAGTGGGTCAGCTCGCGGAAGAGGCGCAGACCGTTGACCGGACCGAACCGCACGTAGTCCGGCACCGCGACGGGAAGCATCCGCGGACTCTCGCGGAACGCGTCCCTGGCCAGCTGGCCGAGGGCGCGGCCGAGGGGCCGGTTGTGCTCGCCACCTGCCGGGGACACCAGGACGAGGCTGTGCACCCGCTGGGGAGCCGTGTGGGCGACCTCGAGGCTGATCGCGCAGCCCATCGAGTTCCCGACCAGGACGGCCTGGTCCAGGTGGAGCTGGTCGAGGATCGCCAGCGTCGCCTCGGCCAGGGCGGGGATGTCCAGGACGCGCTCGCGGCGCTGGCTGTGCCCGTAGCCGGGCAGGTCCGGGACCACGTTGACCCCGCGGGCGACGAGGGCGCGCGCGGTCGGCATCAGGTAGGCCCCGGAGATCGCGAACCCGTGGAGGTGGACGAGGGGCACACCGTCGGCTCCCGTGCTGCGCCGGAGGTGGACCGACGACCCGCCGACCTGCACGGTCTCGGTCACCCAACCGGCGTCTCGATCGCCGCGCCGTCGTGACATGGGTGAAGCGTAGTGACGCGTCCGGCCGGCCCCGTCGATTCCGCGGGCTCTCGGAGCCGAGCTTTCGCTAGCCTGCAACCGTCACTCCGACACGAGGACGGTGCGCATGGGGGTCGAGCCCGCCGACGACTGGCGCCGCGGTGAGGCGGTCGACACGCCTCCGCCGACGTCCCCGCCCACGTTCGAGCTGGCGCCGGACCCGGTCTCCGGCACCCCGCTGTGGCCGGTCC
>DASTPB010000203.1:0-17733 GCA_035762385.1 Nocardioides sp.
AGCATGGAGATCCCGGTCGACGCCGACGGCGCCGGCAAGGTGATGCGCCTCGTCGACGCCCTCGAGGACCTCGACGACGTGCAGGACGTCTTCACCAACGTCGACATCCCCGCCGACGTGATGGCCGAGCTCGAGACCGCCGACGCCTGACCACCCCGCGCCGCGTGTCGTACGACGTCGCGCGCCCGCCGCGGGTTAGCGTGGTCGAACGAACACATGTTCGGACGCGACCGGCGGCGGAAGGGGCGGGAATGCGCGTGCTCGGCATCGATCCCGGACTCACCCGGTGCGGGGTCGGGGTGGTCGACGGCAGCGTCGGCCGGCCGCTGACGATGGTCGACGTCGGCGTGGTCCGCACCAGCTCCACGCTCCCGATCGCCGAGCGGCTGGTCACCATCGAGAAGGGCCTCGACGCCTGGATCGAGGAGCACCGGCCCGACGCCGTTGCGGTGGAGCGGGTCTTCGCCCGCTCCGACTCCAGCACCATCATGGGCACCGCCCAGGCCAGCGGCATCGCGCTCGTCGTCGCGGCGCGCCGCGGGCTGCCGATCGCCATGCACACCCCGAGCGAGGTGAAGGCCGCGGTCTCCGGCAACGGGCGCGCCGACAAGGCACAGGTCGGCGCGATGGTCGTCCGGATCCTGCGCCTGACCGAGCTCCCGCGACCCGCCGACGCCGCCGACGCCCTCGCGCTCGCCATCACCCACGTCTGGCGCGGCTCGGCCACCAACCGGCTCGAGGCCGCGGTGGCCCAGGCCGGTCCGCGCCGCACCAGCTATCCCGTGAGGACCCGATGATCGCCTTCGTCCGCGGCGAGGTCGCCGCCGTCACCCTCTCCAGCGCCGTCCTCGAGGTCGGCGGCGTCGGCCTCGAGCTGATGTGCACGCCCGGCACCCTGGCCACGCTCCGCGTCGGCACGCCAGCGACGCTGCCCACCAGCATGGTCGTGCGCGAGGACAGCCTGACGATCTTCGGCTTCCTCGACGAGGACGAGAAGTCCGTCTTCGAGATCGTCCAGACCGCGTCCGGGGTCGGCCCCAAGGTCGCGCAGGCCATCGTCGCGGTGATGAGCCCCGACGACGTGCGCCGTGCGATCACCACCGAGGACGTGAAGGCGCTGACCCGCGTGCCCGGGATCGGCCAGAAGGGCGCGCAGCGCATCATCCTCGAGCTCAAGGACCGCATCGGCCCACCTGTCGGCGTGCACCACCCGGCCGCGGCGGCCGCCCCCGCCACCGACGCCTGGCGCGACCAGGTGCACCAGGGCCTCGTCGGGCTCGGCTGGTCGGCGAAGGAGTCGGAGAAGGCCGTCGAGGCGGTCGCCCCCGAGGCCGGAGACGCCCCCGACGTCGGCGCCCTGCTGCGGGCCGCCCTCCGCACGCTGAGCAAGGCCTGAGGCGGGCGGGACGGCGATGAACTGGGACGACACCGACGAGCACACCTACGACGAGGTGGAGCTGACCGGCGCCGAGCTCAGCCACCTCCAGCGGCTGACCGACGCGGACGCCGACGGCGACGAGCGCGCGGTGGAGGCGGCCCTGCGCCCGAAGACCCTCGACGAGGTCGTCGGCCAGGTGCGCGTGCGCGACCAGCTGGGGCTCGTCCTCGAGGCGGCCCGCCGCCGCGGGCGGGCGCCCGACCACGTGCTGCTCTCCGGGCCGCCCGGCCTCGGCAAGACCACCCTCGCGATGATCATCGCCGCCGAGATGGGCACGCCGCTGCGGCTCACGAGCGGCCCGGCCATCACCCATGCCGGTGACCTCGCCGCGATCCTGTCCGGCCTCAACGAGGGCGACGTCCTCTTCGTCGACGAGATCCACCGGATGTCCCGGCCGGCCGAGGAGATGCTCTACATGGCGATGGAGGACTTCCGGGTCGACGTCGTCATCGGCAAGGGTCCCGGGGCGACGGCCATCCCGCTCGAGATCCCTCCGTTCACCCTCGTCGGCGCCACCACGCGCGCCGGCCTCCTGCCCGGCCCGCTGCGCGACCGGTTCGGCTTCACCGCCCACCTCGAGTTCTACGAGCCCGCCGAGCTCGACCGGATCGTGCACCGCTCCGCCGGGCTGCTCGGCGTCCACCTCACCGCCGAGGGCTCCAGCGAGATCGCCTCGCGCTCGCGCGGCACCCCCCGCATCGCCAACCGGCTGCTGCGCCGGGTCCGCGACTACGCCCAGGTGCGCGCCGACGGGGTGCTGACCCTGCCGGTGGCGCAGGCGGCGCTCGAGCTGTTCGAGGTCGACGAGTCGGGTCTCGACCGGCTCGACCGCGCCGTGCTCGACGTGCTGTGCCGTCGCTTCGGCGGGGGACCGGTGGGTGTCTCCACCCTCGCGGTCGCAGTCGGTGAGGAGCGCGAGACGGTCGAGGAGGTCGCCGAGCCGTTCCTGGTCCGGACCGGGATGCTCGCGCGCACCCCGCGCGGACGGGTGGCGACGCCCGCGGCGTGGCACCACCTCGGCCTCACCCCGCCGCCCCTGCCGACGGTCGACTCCACCCTCTTCGACGACGAGTGAGGCCGGCGGCGGCACCCGCGTAGACTCCACGGCTCCCGCACCCCGACCCGTCGAGGAGAACCCCGACCGTGAACGACCTCGCTGCCCTTCTTCCCCTGGTGGCCATCCTGGCCCTGTTCTGGTTCATGGTGGTCCGCCCCCAGCAGCGCCGGCAGAAGGACGTCGTCCGCCTCCAGGAGAGCATCCAGGTCGGCCAGCACGTGATGATGTCGTCGGGCATCTACGGCACCGTCGTCTCCCTCGCCGACGACCGCGCCCGCCTCGAGATCGCCCCCGGCACCCAGATCGACATCGCCCGCGCCGCGATCGCCAAGGTCGACGAGCCGCTTCCGCAGCCCGGTCCCGACGCGGGCGACGATGCCTGACCGTCGTACGGCCCAGGAGGCGCTGCGGCGGCTGACGGTCGACGTACCCGACTGGCCCGAGAAGGGCGTCACCTTCAAGGACATCACGCCGGTCCTCGCCGACCACCACGCGTTCTCCGCGATCATCACCGCGCTGGCGGCCGCCGGGCGGGACGACCACGGCACCGTCGTCGTCGACAAGGTGGTCGGCATGGAGGCGCGGGGGTTCATCCTCGCCGCACCGGTGGCGCTGGCCCTCGGCATCGGGTTCGTCCCGGTGCGCAAGGCCGGCAAGCTGCCGCGCGCCGCCCACGCGGTGTCCTACGCGCTGGAGTACGGCGACGCGACGCTCGAGGTCCACCAGGACGCGATCGCGCCGGGCGAGCGCGTGCTGATGGTCGACGACGTGCTGGCGACCGGCGGCACCGCGGTGGCGACGCGGCAGCTGATCGAGGCCTGCGGCGGCGTCGCGGCCGGCGCGACGGTGCTCATGGAGCTGTCGTTCCTCGACCCGCGGGCGACCACCGGCGACCTGCCGGTCGACACGCTTCTGACGATCTGACCACGTCCGATCCGACGTCCGATCCGACGTCCGATCCGACGTCCGTCCCGATCCGGGCGCAGGCGTGCCCGACGCCTCACTAGACTGGGCCAATGGCTGAGGACGAGGCACCCGCGCAGGACGCGAGGGCGCCCCTCAGCGCGCGCGGGATGCGGGCCCGCCTCGCCCGGGTCGGCACCCGGCCGCCGTCGTCCAACCCGGTCCTCGAGCCCCTGTTCCGTGCCGTGCGGGCGAACCACCCGAAGGCCGACCTCGCACTCCTCGAGCGCGCCTACGCGGTCGCCGACAAGTGGCACACCGGCCAGATGCGCAAGAGCGGCGACCCCTACATCACCCACCCGCTCGCCGTCACCACCATCCTCGCCGACATCGGCATGACCGAGCCGACGTTGGTCGCCGCCCTCCTCCACGACACGGTGGAGGACACGCCCTACACCCTCGACGCGCTGCGGGCCGACTTCGGCGACGAGGTCGCGCTGCTCGTCGACGGCGTGACCAAGCTCGACAAGGTGCAGTACGGCGACTCGGCGCAGGCCGAGACGATCCGCAAGATGATCGTCGCGATGTCGCGCGACATCCGCGTGCTGGTGATCAAGCTGGCCGACCGGCTGCACAACATGCGCACCCTGCGCTACGTCCCGGCCGCCTCGCAGGAGCGCTCGAGCCGCGAGACCCTCGACATCTACGCCCCGCTGGCCCACCGGCTCGGCATGAACACCCTCAAGTGGGAGCTCGAGGACCTCGCCTTCGCGACGCTGCACCCCAAGATCTACGACGAGATCGTGCGGATGGTCGCCGAGCGCGCGCCGTCGCGCGACCAGTTCCTCGCCGAGGTCGTGGCCGAGATCGAGCAGGACCTCAAGACCGCCCGCATCAACGCCAAGGTCACCGGCCGGCCCAAGCACTACTACTCGATCTACCAGAAGATGATCGTCGGCGGTCGCGACTTCTCCGACATCTACGACCTGGTCGGCATCCGCATCCTCGTCGACGAGGACCGCGAGTGCTACAGCGCCCTCGGCGTCATCCACTCCCGCTGGAACCCGGTCCTGGGGCGGTTCAAGGACTACGTCGCGATGCCGAAGTTCAACATGTACCAGTCGCTCCACACGACGGTCATCGGCCCGCAGGGCAAGCCGGTCGAGGTGCAGATCCGCACCTTCGCCCAGCACCGGCGCGCCGAGTACGGCGTCGCGGCGCACTGGAAGTACAAGGAGAACACCAAGGCCGGCGTCGACACCGACCGCCTCGGCGACAAGGACGACCTCACCTGGCTGCGCCAGCTGCTCGACTGGCAGAGCGAGGTCGAGGACCCGGGCGAGTTCCTGGAGTCGCTGCGCTTCGAGATGAACCAGCAGCAGGTCTACGTCTTCACCCCCCGCGGTGACGTGATCCCGCTGCCGATGGGCGCGACGCCCGTCGACTTCGCGTACGCCGTGCACACCGAGGTGGGCCACCACACGATCGGCTCGCGGGTCAACGGTCGTCTGGTGCCGCTGGAGTCGACGCTCGACAACGGCGACGTCGTCGAGGTCTTCACCTCCAAGTCCCCGACGGCCGGTCCGTCGCGCGACTGGCTCAACTTCGTGCAGTCGCCGCGGGCGCGCTCCAAGATCCGGCAGTGGTTCACCAAGGAGCGGCGCGAGGAGGCGATCGAGCGCGGCAAGGACCAGATCGCCAAGCTCATGCGCAAGGAGGGCCTGCCCCTCACCCGGCTGATGACCCACGACGTGCTGGCGCTCGTCGCCGAGCACTTCCACCACGCCGACGTGTCCGCGCTCTACGCCGCGGTCGGCGAGGGCAACCTCAGCGCGCAGGCCGTCGTACGACGCGTCATCGACCTGCACGGCGGCGACGAGGGAGCCCAGGAGGACCTCGCCGAGGGCGTCACGATCACCGGTCGGTCCCGGACCGCCACCAAGCGTGGGCCGACCGACTCCGGCGTCATCGTCAAGGGCGTCGACGACCTCTGGGTCAAGCTCGCCAAGTGCTGCACCCCGGTGCCGCCCGACCCGATCCTGGGGTTCGTCACCAAGGGCGGGGGAGTGTCGGTGCACCGCAAGGACTGCACCAACGCCTCCAGCCTGCTCGGGCAGCCCGAGCGGGTGCTCGAGGTCGAGTGGGCCCCCACCTCGCAGTCGACGTTCCTGGTCAACATCCAGGTCGAGGCCCTCGACCGCGCCCGCCTGCTCTCCGACATCACGATGGCGCTGTCCGACGCCCACGTGAACATCCTCAGCGCGACGCTCTCCACCACCCGCGACCGGGTGGCGAAGAGCCGCTTCTCGTTCGAGATGGCCGACGCGGCCCACCTCGACGGCGTGCTCCGCGCCGTCCGCGCCGTGCCCGGCGTCTTCGACGCCTACCGCGTCACCGCCTGACGCCGAGCGGGCTCGTCCTGACCCGCGTGGGACGTCGAGTCGGCTGGTCCTGACCCGATGTGGACGTCGAGTCGGCTCGTCCTGACCCGATGTGGGCGTCGAGTCGGCTCGTCCTCGCAGGTGGCCTGGATCGACCTCGTCAGGATGCGCCGACTCGACGGTCGTGCGACGTCAGGACGCGCCCACTCGACGGTCGGTCAGCCGAAGTCGGCGGCGGCCCGCTTGGCCATGTCGAGGAACGCCTGCTTGTTGGCGAGCTCGGACTCGAGGTCCTTCACGCGCCGGTCGTCGCCGGCCGCCGACGCCTTGTCGAGCTTGGCCCGGGTCTCGGCGATGCCGGCCTCGAGCTTGCCGATCATGTCGTCGGCGCGCGCGGACTTCTCCGGGTCGCTGCGGCTCCACTGCTCGTCCTCGACCGCGCGGATGGCCTGCTCGACCTTCCGCATCCGGCCCTCGAGCTCCTTCATCCGGTCGCGGGGGACCTTGCCGGCAGCGTCCCAGCGGTCGGCGAGCTCGCGGAAGGTCTTCTTGGCGGCCTCGAGGTCCGCCCCTCCCCGTTGGGCCTGCGGGACCAGTGCCTCGGCCTCCACGAGGATGGCGTCCTTGACCTCGGCGTTGGCCGCGAACTCCTGGTCGAGCGCCGCGTTGGCCGCGTCGCGAGCCCCGAAGAACGTGTCCTGGGCGCCGCGGAAGCGCTGCCAGAGCTGGTCGTCGACCTCGCGCGGCGCAGGCCCGGCGGCCTTCCACTCGCGCATGAGGTCGCGGTACTTGCCGGCGGTGGGGCCCCACTCGGTCGAGGACGCAAGCGCCTCGGCCTCCTTGGCCAGCCGCTCCTTGACGACGCGCGCGGAGTCGCGACGCTCGTGCTCCTCGGCGAAGTGCGCCTTGCGGTGACGGGTGTACGTCGTCCGCGCGGTGGAGAACCGGCGCCACAGCGCGTCGTCGGTGGCCCGGTCGAGCCGGGGGAGCTCCTTCCACGTCGCCAGCAGCTCACGGAGCCTGTTGGCGCCGTTGCGCCAGTCGGTGCCCTCGGCGAGCCGCTCGGCCTCGGCGACGAGCTTCTCCTTCGCCGCCTTGGACTCCGCGGCCTTCTGCGCCCGCTCCTCCTTGCGCGCCGAGCGCTGTACGGCGATCACGGGGGCGAGGGCGTCGAGGCGGGCGGCGAGGGCGACGAGGTCGCCGACCGCGTGCGCGTCCACGACCTGCTCGCGCAGTGCCTTCACCGACGACGTCGCCTCCTCGGGCGCCAGTCGCCCGGAGGCGACGCGCTGCTCGAGCAGGTGGACCTTGCCCTCGAGCTCCTCGAAGCGCTTGGTGAAGAACTCCAGCGCCTCCTCGGGCGTGCCGGCCTCGTAGGACCCCACGGGGCGCTCGCCATCGGCGGTGCGGACAAAGACGGTGCCGTCCTCGGCCACCCGGCCCCAGGGCTGCTCACCCCGGGCCGAGTCGTCTCGGGACTGCTTGTCGGCGCTCATGGTCGCCCATCGTAGTCATGGCCCGGACGGCCCTCGGTAGGCTTCCCACCGACAAGTCACGACCGCCCCGACGACGGTCGACGGCCGACCCACGACCAGCCGACGACCAGCAAGGACTGACGCCCGTGTTCATCGCCGGCTTCCCCGCCGGACCCTGGGGGACCAACTGCTACGTCGTGGCGACGGGTCCCGGGTCCGAGTGCGTGGTCATCGATCCGGGCAAGGACTCCGCCGCCGGTGTGGACCAGGTCGTCCGCGAGCACCGGCTCAAGCCGGTCAGCGTGCTGGTCACCCACGGCCACGTCGACCACATGTGGTGCGTCGCCCCGGTGGCCGGCACCTACGACGCGACCGCCTGGATCCACCCCAGCGACCGCCACCTGCTGAGCGACCCGATGGCCGGGATGAGCCCGGAGACCACCCAGATGCTGCTCGGCGGCAGCTACACGTGGGCCGAGCCCGACGACGTACGCGAGCTCTCCGACCTCGCCGAGCTCGAGCTGGCCGGTCTGCGGTTCGTGGTCGACCACACCCCGGGTCACACCCAGGGCTCGGTGACCTTCCGTACGCCCTACGGGCAGCAGGACGTCTCGGAGCTGATGTTCTCGGGCGACCTGCTCTTCGCGGGCTCCATCGGCCGCACCGACCTGCCCGGCGGCGACCACCCGACCATGCTGCGGAGCCTGGCCGCCAAGGTCCTCCCACTCGCCGACGACATCGTGGTCCTGCCGGGCCACGGGGAGCAGACCTCCATCGGGCGCGAGCGCGCGACCAACCCCTTCCTGCAGGACCTTCCGCACGCCCACACCCAGGACGGACGATGAGCAAGATCGCCCCGCTGAGCGGGTTCCCCGAGCTGCTGCCTGCGCAGCGAGCCGTCGAGCGCCAGGTGATCGCGTCGGTCTCGCGCACCTTCGAGCTGCACGGCTTCACCAACATCGAGACCCGGGTGGTCGAGCCGATCGACCGGCTGGCCAAGGGCGGCGAGGTGGACAAGGAGATCTACGTCCTCCAGCGCATCGCGGCCGAGCCCGACGCCAAGGCGGACCTCGGCCTCCACTTCGACCTCACGGTGCCCTTCGCGCGCTACGTCCTCGAGCACGCCGGCCACCTTGAGTTCCCGTTCCGGCGCTTCCAGGTGCAGCCCGCCTGGCGCGGTGAGCGGCCCCAGGAGGGCCGCTACCGGCAGTTCACCCAGGCCGACGTCGACATCGTGGGGCGCGACGACCTGCCGTTCCACCACGACGTCGAGGTGATGTCGGTGATGGTCGACGCCCTCGGCCGGCTGCCGATCCCGCGGGTGTCGTTCCAGTTCAACAACCGCAAGCTGATCCAGGGCTTCTACCGCGGTCTCGGCATCGACGACGTCACGGATGCCATCCGGGTGATCGACAAGCTCGACAAGCTGCCTGCCGACGAGGTCGCCACGATGCTGGTCGAGCGGGTCGGCACGACGCCCGAGCAGGCGCAGCGCTGCCTCGAGCTTGCGACCATCCGGGTCGAGGACACGTCCTTCGTCGAGCGGGTCCGCGCGCTCGGGGTGAGCGACGACCTGCTCGACCAGGGCCTCGAGGAGCTGGCCGCGGTGGTCGACGGCTGTCGTGCGGTCGCCGGCGACCGCGTGGGCGTCGAGGCCAACCTGCGGATCGCGCGCGGGCTCGACTACTACACCGGCACGGTCGTCGAGATCTTCATGGACGGCTACGAGCGGCTCAAGTCGGTCGGCGGGGGAGGACGCTACGACGCCCTCGCCAGCGACGGGCGTACGACCTATCCCGGCGTGGGCGTGTCGTTCGGCGTCTCGCGCACCCTCATCCCGCTCATCTCCGACGGCGTGCTGTCCGGCAGCCGTCCGGTGCCCAGCGCCGTGCTCGTCGCCCTCAACACCGAGGACGACCGCGTCGCGAGCACCCAGGTGGCCGCGTCGCTCCGCGCCCGCGACATCGCCTGCGAGGTCGCGCCCAGCCCGGCGAAGTTCGGCAAGCAGATCCGCTTCGCCGAGCGGCGCGGCATCCCCTACGTCTGGTTCGTCCAGGCCGACTCGACCCACCAGGTCAAGGACATCCGGACGGGGGAGCAGGTCGCCGCAGATCCGGCCACCTGGACCCCGCCCGAGGCCGACCTCCACCCCACGATCGTCAGCACCGTTGAAATCAAGGAGAACCAGTGATCCGCACCCATGACGCCGGCGCCCTGCGCGTCGAGCACGTCGGCCAGACCGTCACGCTCGCCGGGTGGGTGGCGCGTCGGCGCGATCACGGCGGGGTCGCGTTCCTCGACCTCCGCGAGCGCAGCGGCGTGGTGCAGGTCGTGGTGCGTGACGAGGCCGTCGCACACAGCCTCCGCAGCGAGTTCTGCCTCAAGGTGGTCGGCGAGGTCGTCGCGCGCAAGGAGGGCAACGAGAACCCCAACCTCGCCACCGGCGAGATCGAGGTCGTCGCGACCGAGGTGGAGGTGCTGTCGGCGTCCGACCCGCTGCCGTTCCCGATCGACGACGCGTCCGGCCACAAGGGCGGTGAGGTCGGCGAGGAGGCCCGCCTCAAGCACCGCTACCTCGACCTGCGCCGCTCCGGTCCCAACGCCGCCCTGCGCCTGCGCAGCAAGATCAACAAGGCGGCCCGCGACGTGCTCGACGCCCGCGACTTCGTGGAGGTCGAGACCCCCACGCTGACGCGCTCCACGCCCGAGGGCGCCCGCGACTTCCTGGTGCCGGCCCGCCTGGCCCCGGGGAGCTGGTACGCCCTGCCGCAGAGCCCGCAGCTGTTCAAGCAGCTGCTCATGGTGGGCGGCATGGAGCGCTACTACCAGATCGCGCGCTGCTACCGCGACGAGGACTTCAGAGCCGACCGGCAGCCGGAGTTCACCCAGCTCGACATCGAGATGAGCTTCGTGGACCAGGAGGACGTCATCACGCTGATGGAGGACGTCCTGGAGGCCATGTGGGCCCAGGCCGGCCACACCATCCAGCGGCCGCTGCCGCGGATGACGTACGCCGAAGCCATGGCGAAGTACGGCTCCGACAAGCCCGACCTCCGGATGGGCCTCGAGCTCGTCGAGTGCACGGACTACTTCGCGGAGACCACGTTCCGGGTGTTCCAGGCCGACTATGTCGGCGCGGTCGTGATGCCGGGCGGTGGCAGCCAGCCGCGTCGCCAGTTCGACGCCTGGCAGGACTGGGCCAAGCAGCGCGGTGCGAAGGGCCTGGCCTACGTCACCATTGGCGAGGACGGCGAGCTCGGCGGGCCCGTCGCGAAGAACCTCACCGACGCCGAGCGCGACGGCCTCGCCGCCCACGTGGGCGCCGAGCCGGGTGACTGCATCTTCTTCGCCGCAGGACCGGCCAAGAGCAGCCGAGCGCTGCTCGGCGCCGCCCGCCTCGAGATCGGCCGCCGCGCCGGCATGCTCGACGACTCGACCTTCGCCTTCACGTGGGTCGTCGACGCCCCACTCTTCGAGCCGAGCTCGGACGCCGTCGCCAGCGGCGACGTCGCGGTCGGCGCGGGCGCGTGGACGGCGGTGCACCACGCCTTCACCAGCCCGAAGCCCGAGTTCCTCGACACGTTCGACACCGACCCCGGCAGCGCGCTGGCGTACGCGTACGACATCGTCTGCAACGGCAACGAGCTCGGCGGTGGGTCCATCCGTATCCATCGCGGCGACATCCAGAAGCGGGTCTTCGCGGTGATGGGCCTGTCGGAGGACGAGGCCCAGGAGAAGTTCGGCTTCCTGCTCGACGCCTTCAAGTTCGGTGCGCCCCCGCACGGCGGGATCGCCGTCGGGATGGACCGCATCGTGGCGCTCCTCGCCGGCACCGACTCGATCCGCGACGTCATCGCCTTCCCGAAGTCCGGGGGTGGCTACGACCCGCTCACGGCGGCCCCGGCGCCCATCACGCCCGAGCAGCGCAAGGAAGCCGGCGTGGACGCCGTGCCCGCGGAGGTCCTCCCGTCCGCTGAGTGATCACCGAGAGGTTCGTTCGCGCCGCTGGGCGAACGTGTCGTGACGAGATCGTTACCCGTCAGTGATCGTCCATGCGTCGCGGGTCACATAGAGTCCCGTTCGGCGCGGCTCCGGACGGACCCGCCGGACACACCGGACCCGAACGTGATGGGGAGAGAATGTCGGCACCAGCGGCAGGGCCTGAGACCCTGGGCTCGCTCAGCGACGAACCGGACATCAACGACCCGAACAGCAAGCAGGCCAAGGAGATCTCCGGCAAGTCGCCGATGCAGATCGCGCTCGGCCGGCTCCGCAAGGACAAGATCGCCGTCACCTGCGCGATCATCGTGCTCTTCTTCGTCCTGGTGGCCATCTTCGCCGACCTGATCGCCAAGGCGTTCGGCGTCAGCCTCGACACGGTCACCGCGTGCGAGGTCCTGGAGTGCAACTTCGCCAACCCGGGCGTCGGCTACCCCAAGACGGGGCCGCCGTTCCACCCGTTCGACCCCGAGCACCCCCTCGGCCTCGCGCCGCGCACCGGCGCGGACAACCTGGCCCACTGGGTCTACGGGTGCCGGACCTCGCTGCTGATCGCGGGTACGGCGACGGTGATCGCGTCGGTGACCGGCATCGTCGTCGGCCTGGTGGCGGGCTTCGCCGGCGGTGTCGTCGACCGGATCCTGTCGTTCATCATCGACTTCTTCCTCACCATCCCGTTCCTGCTCGCGGCGCTGACGATCTCCCCGATCATCATCGACCGCTTCGGCACCAGCGACAGCTACGAGACCGTGCAGATCGTCTCGCTGATCGCGATCCTGTCGCTGTTCACCTGGATGTCGGTCGCCCGACTGATCCGCGGCGAGGTGCTCTCGCTGCGCGAGCGCGAGTTCATCCACGCCGCCCGGGTGCTGGGCATGCCCACCCGGCGCATCCTGTTCAAGGAGCTCCTGCCCAACCTCACGGCGCCCATCGTCATCAGCGTCTCGCTCATGCTGCCGGCGTTCGTGGCTGCCGAGGCGGGCCTGGCGTTCCTCGGCATCGGTGTCACCGGCAGCGCCTCGTGGGGTCAGACCATCTCCAACGCGGTGCCCTACTGGAGCAACTACGCCGCCTTCCTGTGGCAGCCCCTCCTCGGGGTGGTGGCCCTCGTGCTCGCGCTCAACCTCCTCGGCGACGCGGTTCGTGACGCGTTCGACCCCAAGACCCGCCGCTGAGGCGGCGGTCCCCCCAAGACGTCACCCCGGGCGCTCCGGTGTGCGAACAACAACGAAAGGCTGGACAATGAGACGGACCAAGGCGGCGGCAGCACTCGCCACCAGCGCCGCGCTCGTGACCCTCGCTGCCTGTGGTGGCGGCGGCGGGAACGACGACGAGACCGGCAGCGGCAGCAGCGGTGAGGGTTTCCAGGATGCTTCGGAGACCATCGCCAAGGACGCAGAGCGCCAGGGCCCCGCGCCCGACGTCGAGGGCGCTTCGGCCGGCGGCACCATCACGGTGTACCTCCCGGACGACCCGGGTCCGGAGGACCTCGACCCGACCAACGGCTGGTCGGTGACGGGCAACTCGATCCAGCAGGCGCTCACGCACCGGTCGCTGACGCAGTACTCCCGCGACAACGAGACCGGCGAGATGATCCTCGTCCCGGACCTCGCGACCGACCTCGGAAGCCCCAACGAGGACTTCACGGAGTGGACGTTCACCATCCGCGACGACGCGACCTGGGAGGACGGCAAGCCGATCACCGCGGAGGAGGTCGCCTGGGGCATCGAGCGCTCGCTCGACTCCGAGGCCTTCCCGTCCGGTCCCGGCACCGAGTACTCCACGCACTACTTCCTCGACGCCGACAAGTACAAGGGTCCCTACACCGACAAGGGCAAGGACTACAAGGGCATCACGTTCGACGAGGACGCCCGCACGGTGACCATCAAGATGTCCATGCCGTTCCCGGACATGGACTACTGGGGCGCCTTCATGGCGATGGGCCCGGCCCCGCTCGGCAAGGTCTCCGACCCGCCGGAGTACGGTCGCAGCCCGCTCTCGACCGGCCCCTACAAGGTCGAGTCGTTCCGCCCGAGCGAGGAGCTCGTGCTCGTCAAGAACGACGCCTGGACGGCGGAGTCCGACCCGGCCCGTCACCAGTACGCGGACAAGTGGATCTTCAAGTTCGCCGCTGACCCGACCCAGACCGACGAGCTGATGCTCAGCGGCAACACCGAGTCCCAGACGGCGCTCTCGACCGGCATCACGTCCGAGAACTACGCCAAGTTCAACCAGGACCTCGGCGAGCGCCTCGTCCAGCAGTCCGCACAGTGCGTCAGCACCTGGGCGCCCGACTACACCAAGACCTCGAAGGAGGTCCGCAAGGCCCTGGCGTACGCCTACCCGTACGAGAGCGTGTGGCAGGCCTCCGGTGAGGTCCCCGGCGTGACCCGCGTCCCGGCGAACTCGATCATGCCTCCCGGCATGTCGGGCAAGTCCGACTACCAGGTCGACGGCGAGCAGATCACCTTCCAGCCCGAGAAGGCCAAGGAGATCCTGGCCGAGGCCGGCGAGGAGGGCTACGAGATCCACATGGCCTACAACACCGGCTCGCCGACCGTCGAGGCTGCTCAGAAGCAGATCGAGAAGGGTCTCACCGACTCCGGCTTCAAGGTCACGTCCTACCCCGTCCCGATCGAGACCTCGCTCTACACGATCTGGACCGACCCGGACAACAAGATCAACAAGAAGCTGAACCTCCGCGGTGTCAACTGGTGCTCGGACTGGCCGTCCGGCTCCACGATGCTCCCGGCCCTGCTTCGCACCGGCGCCACCTACAACACGGCGTTCTTCTCCGAGGAGTCCATCGACGCGAAGATGGACGAGATCGGCACGATGCCGCTCGAGGAGCAGCCCGCCGCCTGGGGTGCCCTCGACGAGGAGATCGCGACCGACTACTACCCGATCATCCCGACCGCGTTCCGCAACGACCTCTTCGCCTTCGGCGAGAAGATCGGGAACCCGACCGGTGACGGTGCCCTCGGCGCGCCCAACTACAAGGATCTCTACGTCGCCCAGTGACGGCGGTCTGATCCTGTGGTCGACTGACTGATTGAGTCGACCCTGCTCCACCTCCGGTGTGGGGGCCCCGTTGACCGGGGCCCCCACACCACCGTGTGCCGGCCATGCCGGCAGCTGCTCACAACCCCCGGAGGGAAATCCTCGTGTTCGCCTATGTCGTCAAGCGCCTGCTCTCGGGCGTGGTCGTCCTGTTCCTCATCTCGATGAGCGTGTTCCTGCTGTTCTGGTACGGACCGTCCGAGCCCGCCCAGACGATCTGCGACAACGACACCAGCAACCGCTGCACCCCTGCGCGGCTCGAGGTGTTCCGCGAGAACCTCGGCTTCAACAACCCGTGGTACGAGGAGTACGGCACGTTCATGAAGGGTGTCGTGGCCGGGCGCGAGATCCAGTTCGGCAGCACCACCAAGTTCGACTGCCCGGCCCCGTGCCTGGGCTACTCCTACCGGACCAAGGCCCCGGTGTTCGAGGAGATGAAGGAGCGCATGCCCGCCACGTTCTCCGTGGCCATCGGTGGCGCCTTCCTCTACCTGACCCTCGGCGTGCCCATCGGCGTGGCCGCGGCCCGAAGACGGGGGACAGTGGCCGACAAGGCGCTGGTGTCGAGCTTCCTCGTCGTCTCGTCCATCCCCTACTACCTCTTCGCCCTGTTGACCTGGTTGTTCCTGACCATCACCTGGGAGATACCGTTCTTCTCCGAGACCGGCTACTACCCGATCACGGAGAACCCGGCCAAGTGGTTCGCCGGGATGGCGCTCGCCTGGTTCGCGCTGGGCGCCTTCGGGTGCACCACCTACACGCGATACTCGCGTGGGTCGATGGTCGAGGTGCTCAACGAGGACTACATCCGTACGGCGAAGGCCAAGGGCCTGCGTGACAACACCGTGGTCTACAAGCACGCCCTGCGATCAGCGCTGGTGCCCGTGATCACGATCTTCGGCATCGAGTTCGGCACGCTGCTCGCGGGTACGATCTTCACCGAACGAATCTTCAACATCGACGGCATCGGGCTGTGGGCCCTGCAGGCGGTCAACCAGCGTGACCTGCCGGTGGTGGCCGCGACCGCCATCTTCGGCGCCGCCGTGCTGATCATCTCCAACATCATCGTCGACGTCATCTACAGCGTTCTCGATCCCCGAGTGAGGCTCTCTTGACCATCACGTCCCCCTCCTCCGCGCCGTCGCCCGCCGACGTCGATGGACCGTACCTCCAGGTGGAGGACCTCACGGTGACGTTCCCGACCCAAGACGGGCCGGTCCAGGCCGTGAAGGGCCTGAGCTACTCGGTCGAGCTGGGCAAGACGCTCGGCATCGTCGGCGAGTCGGGCTCCGGCAAGTCGGTCTCCAGCATGGCCGTGATGGGTCTGCACGACGCGAAGTCGAGCAAGATCACCGGCTCCATCCGCGTGGGCGGCACCGAGATCGTCGGACTCGCCGACAGCCGGATGCGCAAGCTGCGTGGCAACTCGATGGCGATGATCTTCCAGGACGCCCTCGCGGCGCTCCACCCGTTCTACCGCGTCGGCGACCAGCTCGCCGAGGCCTACGCGCAGCACCACCCGAAGGCGTCCAAGCGCGACGGCCGCCGCAAGGCGATCGAGATGCTCGACCGCGTCGGCATCCCCCAGCCCGACCGCCGGGTCGACGACTTCCCCCACCAGTTCTCCGGTGGCATGCGGCAGCGCGTGATGATCGCGATGGGCCTGATCAACGACCCGTCGCTGCTCATCGCCGACGAGCCGACCACCGCGCTCGACGTGACGGTCCAGGCGCAGATCCTCGACCTGCTGCAGGACCTGCAGCGCGAGTTCAACTCGGCCGTCATCATCATCACCCACGACCTCGGCGTCATCGCCGAGATGGCCGACGAGGTGCTCGTGATGTACGCCGGGCGCTGCGTCGAGTTCGGGACGACCAAGGAGATCCTCACCAGCCCGGAGATGCCCTACACCTGGGGGCTGCTGTCGAGCATCCCCGAGGTCGGCGCCTCCACCGACGCGCGGCTCATCCCGATCCCGGGCAACCCGCCCAGCCTGCTGAAGCCGCCGTCGGGCTGCTCGTTCCACCCGCGTTGCTCGCACCGCGACAAGGTGCCGGGGGACCTCTGCTTCACCGAGCTCCCCGCCCTGACGCCGGCCAGCAACCGTGCCGGCCACCTCAAGCGGTGCCACCTGCCCAACCCCCAGGAGATCTACCACTCGGAAGTCCTTCCGGAGATCGCCCCCGACCTCGTTGAGGAGACCCGATGAGCATGGACCCCAACGCCAAGGTGGGGGTCGACTCCAGCGAGATCGGCGCCAACGCGGCGGAGACGGGGGAGCGGGACCTGTCCCACCGTGACACCGACGTGGTGGACGACCACGAGACCGTCCACGCCCCACTGGACTTCCACGAGCTCGCGGAGCACGGGCACGCGGCGACCGAGCTCGACCTCGACGCCGAACCGATCATCACCGTCGACAACCTGAAGATGTACTTCCCCGTGAAGTCCTCGGGACTCGTCCGCAGGACCGTGGGCCACGTGCAGGCGGTGGACGGCGTGTCGTTCGAGGTGCCCCGCGGTGGCTCGCTCGGCCTGGTCGGGGAGAGCGGGTGCGGCAAGTCGACGACCGGGCGGCTCATCACCCGCCTCTACAAGCCGACCGGCGGCTCGATGATGTTCGACGGCAAGGACCTCGCCAAGCTCTCCAACTCGGAGATGCGGCCGCTGCGTCGCGACGTGCAGATGATCTTCCAGGACCCCTACACCTCGCTCAACCCGCGCCACACCGTAGGGCAGATCGTGGGGTCGCCGCTCGCGGTGCACAACGTCGTTCCGAAGAACAAGATCCTGCCGCGCGTGCAGGAGCTGCTCGAGGTGGTGGGCCTCAACCCCGAGCACTACAACCGCTACCCCAACGAGTTCTCCGGCGGTCAGCGCCAGCGCATCGGCATCGCCCGGGCGCTCGCGTTGCAGCCCAAGCTGTTGGTCGCCGACGAGCCGGTGTCCGCGCTCGACGTGTCCATCCAGGCCCAGGTGGTCAACCTTCTGCAGGACCTGCAGAAGGAGTTCAACATCGCCTTCCTGTTCATCGCCCACGACCTCGCGGTGGTGCGCCACTTCTGCCCCGAGGTGGCGGTGATGTATCTCGGCAAGGTCGTGGAGATCGCCGACCGGGAGACGCTGTACAGCCGGCCGCACCACCCCTACACGCAGGCGCTGCTGTCCGCGGTTCCGGACGTGAAGCAGGCGGCCATCGGCGGGCGTCGCGAGCGCATCCGGCTCGAGGGCGACGTACCCTCGCCGATCAACCCGCCCTCGGGCTGCCGCTTCCGCACGCGGTGCTGGATGGCGCAGGACATCTGCGCCAAGCAGGAGCCGCCGCTGCTGCAGATCGGCAAGCGGCACAAGGTCGCCTGCCACTTCGCCGGCGAGCTCCACCAGCAGCCGACGCGGCCGATCACCACCGACCTGCTCGGC
>DASTPB010000204.1:0-11412 GCA_035762385.1 Nocardioides sp.
GAGTTCACGGTCGGGTTGGTGAACGCCAGCAGCGACGGCGCGTGCTCCAGGATGCCGCCGATGTACCAGCGGGCGGTGTCGGACAGGCCGGCGTAGCCGGTCTCGTCGAAGAACAGCGGCTCGCCGTCCTTCCACAGCGACTGGTGCACGTGCATGCCGGAGCCGTTGTCGCCGAAGATCGGCTTCGGCATGAAGGTGACCGACTTGCCGGCCTCCCACGCGGTGTTCTTGATGAGGTACTTGAACTTCATCACGTCGTCCGCGGCCTTGAGCAGCGTGTCGAACTTGTAGTTGATCTCGGCCTGGCCGGCGGTGCCGACCTCGTGGTGGGCCCGCTCGACCTCGAGGCCGCAGGTCTCGAGGTTCTTGACCATGTCGGCGCGCAGGTCGCTGTAGTGGTCGTAGGGCTCGACGGGGAAGTAGCCGCCCTTGAGGCGGGTCTTGTAGCCCTTGTTCTGGCCGTCGTCCTTGCCGGAGTTCCACCAGCCCTCGACGGAGTCGATGTGGTAGTAGCCCTCGTTGACGCCCGTGCTGTAGCGGACGTTGTCGAAGATGTAGAACTCCGCCTCGGGGGCGAAGTAGGCGGTGTCCGCGATGCCGGTCGAGTCGAGGTACGCCAGCGCCTTGCGCGCGATGTTGCGCGGGTCGCGGCTGTAGGCCTCGCCGGTGATCGGGTCGTGGATGAAGAAGTTGACGTTGAGGGTCTTGCTGCGCCGGAACGGGTCGACGTACGCCGTGGTCGGGTCCGGGAAGAGCGACATGTCGGACTCGTTGATGGCCTGGAAGCCGCGGATCGAGGAGCCGTCGAACCCGAGGCCGTCGTCGAAGACGCTCTGGTCGAACGCCGACGCCGGGACCGTGAAGTGCTGCATCACACCGGGCAGGTCGCAGAAGCGGACGTCGACCATCTCGACGCCCTCGTCCTTGATGAACTTGAGCAGCTCATCCGAGTTGTTGAACATTCGGTTCCTCCTTGACGGCGGTGTGCGCACGTCGAAGTTGCAGCGTTCGGGAGCGGAGCCTCGTTGCACCGTGCCGCCACGCTAGGTGGGAGCAGTTTCCAGACCGTATCCCGTTTGTTTCGCCCGTGTTACGGGTGACCGGCCCCTGGGCGGCTCCCGGCCTCCTCCTAGGGTGGTCGCGTGACCAGCGCTGTAACACCGGAGCTCGAGTCGGCCACCTGGGGACGGCGCATCCTGGCCCTGTTCGTCGACTGGGTGACCTGCCTGGCGGTCGTCGAGGGACTCGTCGCCGTCGACGTCCTCGACGGCAACCCCAACGGCCTCGGCACGCTGGCGCTGTTCGTCGTCGAGTCGGCCCTGTTCACGGCGCTGGCCGGCGGGTCGTTCGGCAAGCTCGCGACGCGGCTGCGGGTGGTCCGGAACGACGGCTCCGGACGGCCGGTCTCGCTGCTGCGGGCGCTCGGACGCTCGGTGCTCATCGCCCTGCTCGTGCCGCCCCTCCTCACCTTCGACGGCCGTGGGCTCCACGACGTCGCGGCGGGGACGAGGACAGTCGCGCTCTAGGCGTCGGCGACCAGGGTCAGCGACCAGCGTCAGCGGCCGCGCTGCTGCGAGCGCATGCCCTTCATCGAGGTCGGGATCGGGCCCTTGGGCAGCGGCAGCTTGCCGCGCTGCGCGTCGAGGGCCTTGAGGCGCTGGAGGATGTCGGTCATCTCGGCGGGCTTGACGTTGCGGCCGAGCTTCTGGACGTGCTTGACCAGCTTGGGCAGCGGGACCTCGCCCTCGCCGCGGCCGCAGACGACCTCGTGGATCGGGACGCCGTAGGCCACGCGCTCGTGCTTCTTGTGCTCTGTCGCGAGGAGCTGCTTGACCCGGCTGGGGCTCGAGCCCTCACCGACCAGGACGATGCCGGGCGGGCCGACGACGCGGTGCACGACGTCCTGCTGCTTGGTGAAGCCGACGACGGGGTCGACCTTCCAGCCGCGGCGCAGCATCTGCAGTGCGCCCGCACCGGCGGCCGGCTGGCCCTCCATCTGGGTGTACGCCGCGTTCTGGGCGCGTCGACCGAAGACGAGCAGCGCGAGGAGGGCGCCGATGAGCAGCGCACCGACGACCGAGATGATCCAGCTGAGCAGGCCGTCGCCGGGGAGCACCCACATGAGGGCGAAGCCCAGGGCGGCGCCGAGCACGAACACGCCCAGCACGATGAGGCCGATGCGCGGGTCGCTCCGCTTGGCCATCTGGTAGGTCTGGATGATCTGCCCGCGGCGCGAGCTGGGCGTGGTGGCGGGGGTCGACATGGGGTGGCCTCGTCCGGTCTGGTGGTGACGTGGTGCTGGGTGGTGGGGGCTGGCGGGTGGTGCTCGGTCAGACGGCCGCGGCGGCGCGCGCGTCCATCGCCTGACCGTACAACCGGCCGGCGCGGTAGGACGAGCGGACCAGCGGGCCCGAGAGCGCGCCGGCGAAACCGATCTCGTCCGCCTCGGCCTTGAGCTCGACGAACTCCTCCGGCTTGACCCACCGCTCGACCGGGTGGTGTCGGGGGGAGGGGCGGAGGTACTGGGTGATGGTGATCAGCTCGCACCCGGCCTCGTGGAGGTCGCGCAGCGCCTGGCTGACCTCCTCGCGGGTCTCGCCCATGCCCAGGATCAGGTTCGACTTGGTGACCAGGCCGAAGTCGCGGGCCTGGGTGATCACGTCGAGCGAGCGCTCGTAGCGGAACGCCGGGCGGATCCGCTTGAAGATCCGCGGGACCGTCTCGACGTTGTGGGCGAGCACCTCGGGACGCGACTCGAAGACCTCCTGCAGGAGGTCGGGCTTGCCGTTGAAGTCGGGGATGAGGTTCTCGACGCCGGTGTCGGGGTTGAGCTCGTGGATCGCGCGGACCGTCTCGGCGTAGAGCCAGGCGCCGCCGTCGGGGAGGTCGTCGCGCGCGACACCGGTGATGGTGGCGTACTTGAGCTGCATCTTCTGCACCGACTCCGCGACGCGGCGCGGCTCGTCGCGGTCGAGCGGCTGCGGCTTGCCCGTGTCGATCTGGCAGAAGTCGCAGCGGCGGGTGCACTGGTCGCCACCGATGAGGAAGGTGGCCTCGCGGTCCTCCCAGCACTCGAAGATGTTGGGACAGCCCGCCTCCTGGCAGACCGTGTGGAGCCCCTCGGACTTCACCAGGTTCTGCAGGGAGGTGTACTCCGGGCCCATCTTGGCCCGGGTCTTGATCCACTCCGGCTTGCGTTCGATCGGGGTCTCCGCGTTGCGGATCTCGAGTCGGAGGAGCTTGCGTCCTTCGGGTGCGGGAGCGGTCGTCACGCCCGCCACTCTACGACGGCGCGTCGAGCGTCCCCAATCAGCCTGCGCAGGACTCAGGCCGGGGTCTCGACGTAGTCGGGCTCGGTGGTCTCGAGGCGCCGGTGGGCGGTCGTCTGCGCCCTGCTGCCGCGCTCGACGGACCCCACTGCCTTGGCCAGGCCGAACTCCGTCATGTTGCCGTAGACCGTCTCGATCCGGTCGCTGGGCACGACGTAGGTCTCGTGGAAGATCCCGACGTCGCCCGTGGCGGCCGCCTCCTTGTTGAACGCTCCCCACGCCGGCGCGTGCGACATCGATGCATCACGGGCGTAGGCGCCGAGCTCCTCCGCGCTGCGCCAGTACTGGATCGTGACCAGCGTCCGCCCGGCGAAGAACGACTGGACGCCGAGCAGCCCGCGGTCCGCCTCGGCCAGCTCGCGGAGCATCCGCGGCATGCCGGTGAAGGCGGGCCACCAGCTGCGGACCTTGCGCAGCCGGTTGATGCGCATCCCGATGACGAACACGACGACGTCGTCGGCTCGGAGGTCGGCGACGTACTGCCCGTCGCGCACGCCCGCCGGCGTACGTCCGCGGGCGGAGGCGTAGGCGCGGGGGACACGCCGGGTGGTCGGGTCAGCCATGGTCGCTCCTTGGATAGTGCTACTGTCGTCTAAGACAGTGACACTATCTAGATGACGAGGTCAAGGGGTGGGCCGTGCGGATCTCCGAGCTCTCGGAGCAGACCGGGGTACCGGTGCCGACGATCAAGTACTACCTGCGCGAGGGCCTGCTGCCGGAGGGTGACAAGCGCACGCCGCGGCTCACGGACTACGACGGCCAGCACGTACGACGCCTCGAGCTGCTCCGGATCCTGCGCGACGTGGGCGACGTGCCCGTCGAGGGGCTCAAGCGGCTGGTCGCGGCGACGGAGACCCGGGGCACCGTGCACGACCTCTTCGCGGTGGCGGCCGACGCCCTCGCGCCCACGCCGCCGGCGCCCGGCAGGGGCCGCGAGGAGACCCGGGCCCTCGCCGACGCGATCATCGAGGAGGCGGGCTGGGACCGCGTGCGCCCGGACTCGGTCGACCGCGACAACCTGGCGGCGACCCTCGAGCTGGTGGCGGGCTTCGACACCCACCCGCGGGGCCGGGCCGACATCGCGCCCTACGTCGCGATGGCCGACCAGCTGGCGCGCCACGAGATCGCCGCCCTCGACGACGGGAAGGACCGCATCGGCCTGCTCGAGGAGATGATCGTGGGACAGGTCGTCTTCGCGACCGTGCTCACCACGCTGCGACGGCTTGCCGAGGAGCACCACTCGCACGAGCGGTTCGGGGAGGACCGGCGCGACTGAAGCGCACCCGCTCGCGGCTCGTTGACCGGTGCGCCGGCCCGGGAGCACGCTGGGGACGTGAGCACGTCACGGCGTCGCCTCGCGGCCATCGGCAACCGGATCGGCGTCCTCCTCCACCGCGTGGCGGGAGGCCGCCTCGACGCCTGGGGCGACACGACCGTGCTGATGATCACCTCACCCGGGCGTCGTACCGGCCTGCCGCGGTCGACGATGGTGCGCTACCTCGAGCACGACGGCGGCTACCTCGTGTGGGGCACGGGCAGCGGCTCGCCCCGCGATCCCGACTGGTTCCGCAACCTGCGGCACACCTCTCGCGCCCGGGTGGAGATCGGCCGGGACGCGCAGGACGTCGACGTCGAGGAGCTCACCGGCGCCGAGCGAGACCGGGTCTGGCGCGAGGTGGTCCTGGCACAGGCGCCGGGTGTGGCGCGCTACGAGAGGAAGGCGGGACGGGTGATCCCGGTCGCGGTGCTCAGGCCGGTGCGCCCGGCCTGACCAGCTCGATGCGGGGGCCGCGACCCGGCTCGGGGCGCGCGTCGTAGTCGGGGGTCGCGTCGTAGGGCTGCCAGGAGAGGTACGTCGCCAGGTGGCGGCGCACGCTCGGCAGCACGTCACGGACCGTGACGTCGCGGCCGAGCTCCTGCGACAACGACGTGACACCTGCGTCGGCGATGCCGCACGGGACGAACCGGTCGTACCAGCCCAGGTCGACGTCGCAGTTGAGCGCGAAGCCATGCATGGTCACGCCGCGGCTGACCCGGATGCCGATCGCTGCCACCTTGCGCTCCGGGCCGCGCTCGTCCTCGCGCAACCACACGCCGCTGCGGCCGGGAATGCGGGCGGTGGTGACGCCGAAGTCGGCACAGACCGCGATCAGCGCCTCCTCGACGCGGCGGACGTAGTCGACGACCTTGACGTGGTCGGGCAGCGCGACGATCGGGTAGCCGACCAGCTGCCCGGGACCGTGGAAGGTGATCTTGCCGCCGCGGTCGACGTCGATCACCGCCGCGCCGCCCGGGTCGAGCGGCCGCTCGTGCGGGTCGGTGCGCTTTCCGGCGGTGAAGACCGGCGGGTGCTCCAGCAGCAGGACGGTGTCGGGCCGGGAGCCGGCGACGACCTCCTCGTGCACGTGTCGCTGCAGGTCCCACGCGGCCAGGTAGTCGACCGCGTCGTCGCCGAGACCGGCGACCTCCACGTCGAGGGCGTGCGTGATGACCGGGTCCGACGACATGCCCCGAGCGTACGCCGCCGGGCCATCAGCACTACCGCGGGTATCTGAGGACGCGGCGGTCGCATCGACGGGTCGGATCCGTCCATGGCGTCCTCAGGTATCGGCAGGGTGGGTCGAGTGCCGGTGGGTCGAGTGCCGGTGGGTCGAGTGCCTGTGGATGACGCCTGCAGCCGGACGGAGGATCGGCGAGGGTGGCCGGGTGAACCCGCGACGACTGCTCCCCGCGCTCACCGCCGTCGCCTGCGCGATGGTGGTCGCCACCCTCGTCGTCACCGTCGCGAGGCTCGATGCGGAGCCGCGTCCGCCCCTGGCGAGCCCGGCACCCTCGGCCGCGCCTGCCTCCCCGGCCCGGCTCCTCGGTTCCGGGCCCGCGGCCGTGCTGGCGCGCTGGGACGAGCGACGAGCCGCCGCCTGGGCGGAGGGTGACGCAGGTGCCCTGCGGCGGCTGTACGTCGACGGGTCGGCGGCGGGCGGCGCCGACGTCCGGCTGCTGCGCGACTACCTCCGGCGCGGCCTCCGGGTCGAGGGGATGACGACGCAGGTGCTGGCGCTGCGCGTCGTGGCCCGGTCGCCGGGGCGCCGGCTGGCGCTCGAGGTCACCGACCGGGTCGTCGGCGCCGAGGCCGTCGGGTCGAGCGCCCGGGTCGCGCTGCCGGTCGACCGGCCGTCCACGCGACGCGTGCTGCTGGTCAGGGAGGGCGGGAGGTGGCTGGTGGCGGCGGTGCGCGATCAGGACAACGCCGCGGACAGCACCTCGCGGACGTCCTCGTCCTCGAAGTCGTAGCCCGCGCGCTCGAGCGCTGCGGGCCGGGCGTTGACCGAGCCGAGGAGCTCGGGTGCGAGGTCCCCGGCCCCCAGCTTCATCAGCGGGGCCGGGACCGCCAGGAAGGCCTTGCGGCCCAGCGCCGACGCCAGGGCCCGGGTGAACTCGGCGTTGGTCGGCGTGTGCGGGCAGCACAGGTTGAAGGCGCCGGAGACGTCACGCGACTCGAGCAGGTAGCTCACCGCGCCGACCCAGTCACGCAGCGAGATCATCGGCATGAACTGCTTCCCCGACCCGAGCCGGGCTCCGCCGCCGGCCTTGAACAGCAGGCGCAGCTGCTTCAGCGGGGGAGACGTGCGGTCCATGACCGGAGAGGTGCGCAGCTCGCACACGCGGGCACCGGCCTCGCGGGCCGGATCGGCCGCCGCGGACCACTCGTGGGAGACCGTGGTCAGGAACGCGTCGCCGGCGCTGGGGGTGTCCTCGGTGACCGGGGACGCGCCGTGGTCGCCGTACCACGCGATGCCGTTGCCGGCGAGGAAGGCCGCCGGGCGCCCGGACGCGGCGATGGTCTCGGCGAGGAGCCGGGTGGTCGACACCCGCGACTCGAGCACCTCCTCGGCCCACTTCCGTGAGTGCGGGTTGCCGGCGATGCTCGCGCCGGCCAGGTTGACCACCGCGTCCGCGGTCTCGACCACCGAGGCGTCGATGCGACCGGCGGCCGGGTCCCAGCGCGACTCGTGCGACGAGCACGGCTCGCGCCGGACGAGCGCCGTCACGTCGTGCCCGTGCACCCGCAGGTGGTCCGACAGGTGGGTCCCGAGGAAGCCCGAGGCACCAGCGATGACGACGCGCATGTCACCACCCAACCATGCGGGCCAAGCGTGCCCGGCTGGTGTCAGCCGGCCAGGTGGGCCCACCGCGACGACAGCTCGTGCCACGGCCCGTCGTCGACCACGCGGCCCGAGTCGAGCACCACGACGCGGTCGGCCTGCGCGAGCGCGGCCGCCTTGCTGGTGGCGCCGACGACGGCGGTGCCGCGCGCCCGCAACGCCTGCCAGAGCTCGATCTCGGTCGCGGCGTCGAGGGCCGAGGACACGTCGTCGGCCAGCAGCACGTCGGCGCCGGTCGCGAGGGCCCGGGCCAGCGCGAGCCGCTGCACCTGGCCGCCGGAGAGGCGTACGCCGCGGTGGCCCACGAGGGCGTCGGCGCCGCCGGCCTCCGAGACGTCCCGCTCCATGCGGGCCGCCTCGAGTGCGGGGAACACGGACCGGTCGGTGTGGTCGAGGGCGACGTTGTCGGTGAACGTGCCGGACAGCACCCGCGGCACCTGGGCGACGTGGGCGACCCGGCCGGGCCGCATCGCGGTCTGCGGGTCGTCGACGAGCTGGTCGTTCCAGCGGATCTCGCCCGTGCTGCCGACCAGGCCCGCGAGGGCGCCGAGCAGGCTGGACTTGCCCGACCCGACCTGGCCCAGCAGCAGGACGAGCTCACCGGCCTGCACGTCGAGGTCGACGTGACGGACGCCGACGGTGCCGTCGTCGTGCACCGCGGCGAGGTCGCGGACCGAGAGGGTGCGCAGGGGGTCGCGGTGCGGCGCGGGCGGCTCGGGCCCGGTGCCGCGCACGAGGTCGACACCAGGTGGGAGGTCCATCAGGTCACCCCCGCCGGCGAGCCTGCTGGTGGCCGTCATCCAGGCGCGCGTGCCGGGCGCCTCGGTGACGACCGTGCCGGCGACCCGGCCGAACCAGTCGAACCCGCTGACGGCGTTGGCGACGAGCAGCGCGGTGGCGAGCTCCCACCGGCCGGCGAGCAGCCCGCCCCACGCGGCGACGACGCCGCACTGGACCATGACGACGGGCACGCCCTCGAGCAGCGCCTGGACGCGGTGCTCGCGCACGGCGGCGTCCACGCGGCCGCCGTCGACGTCGCGCAGGTGCTGGTGGACCTGCGGTGTCGCCGCCGCGAGCTTGACGGTGCGGACCGACTCCAAGGCCGAGACGAGCGACTGCCCGAACCTCGCGCGCGCGGTCGACGCGGCCGCCGCCGAGCGTCCTGCGACGCGGCGGCCCAGCGTCGACGCGAGGGCGGACGCCACCATGACGGCGAGCAGGACCGCGCCCGCGACCCAGGTGCGGGCGATCAGGGCGGTCACCACCGCGATGATCAGGCCGTTGACGAAGTCGACCCAGCGGTCGGTGTAGCGGGCGAGCCGGTCGGCGTCCATGGTGCGGGCGACGACCTCGCCGGGCGGGGTGCGCAGCAACCGGCGCTGGGACGTCTGACCGTGGAGTACCGAGGCGCGCACCCGGAGGCGCACCTCCACCCACCAGTGGGGGTAGGTGCGGAACGCCTGGGCGAGCAGGAGCGGGCCGATGAGCAGGGACACGACGAGCGCGACGACGAGGAGTCCGGGCCGCTCGCCCGCCTGCAGGTCGGTGACGACGTGGCCCCACACCCAGCCGGTGACCGCGCCGAAGGCGCCGGTCAGGGACGCCACGAGGAACAGGAACGCGCCGAGCAGACCCCACTGCGGCTGCATGCTGATCGTGTGGAGGACCTGCCGGGCCAGGCTCGGCGTCGGCGCGAGCTCGGGTGGCGCCGGGGGAGTGGTGCTGCGGCGCACCGACCCGATGGTGGCCTCCTCGTGGTGGTGCTCCTCGACCACCGCCTCGTGGGCGGCGGCATCGAGCAGGTCGCGGAACCGCCCCTCCTCGGCTGCGACGCGGGCGCGCGGGCCCTGCTGCACCACCCGGCCGGACTCGAGGACGGCGACCTGCTCGGCGCGCTCGGTGGTCGACAGGCGGTGGGCCACGAGGATGCCGGTGCGACCCGAGATGAGCCGGTCGGCAGCTCGTACGACGCGGGCCTCGGTGACCGGGTCCATGCGGGCGGTCGCCTCGTCGAGGACGACGACGCTGACGTCGCGCACCAGCAACCGGGCGAAGGCGACGAGCTGCTCCTCCCCGGCGGACAGGCTGGTGCCGCCGGGGCCCAGGACGGTGTCGAGGCCGTCCGGCAGCCCGGCGACCCACTCGGTCAGGCCGAGCTCGGCCACGGCGGCCTCGACGACCGCGCGGGGGACGTCGTCGAAGAGGGTGATGTTGTCGGCGAGGGTGCCGGCGAGGACCTCGGTGCGCTGGGTCACCACACCGACGGCCGAACGCAGCTGCTGCAGGTCGAGGTCGAGGACGTCGACGCCGCCGAGGAACACCATCCCGCGCGGCGGCTCGACCGCGCGGGAGAGCAGCGAGGCGAGGGTGGACTTGCCCGAGCCGGTGCGACCGACGAGGGCGCAGGTGTGCCCGGCTCTGAGGAAGAGGTCGACGTCGCGGAGCGCGAACGTGCCCGTGCCGTAGCTGAAGTCGAGGCGGCGGAACTCCACGTCGAGCGGGCCGTCGGGGACGGGGCGGCCACCGGTGGGCTCGGCCGGTGCGGCGAGCATGCCGCGCAGGCGGAGCACCGCGCCGAAGCCCTCCTGGAGGTCGGGCAGGTGGCGCGCCAGCATGTCGACGCCACCCACGAACATCGTCGTGACGAGGAACAACGTGACCAGCCGTGCCGTCGACAGGTCGCCGGAGAGGACGAGCGCGACGCCGACGACGCCGACGGCCGCGAGCGCACCGTGGAGCAGCCCGCCGCTGCGACGGGTGACGCGCACCTCGATCGCCAGGACCGCGTCGAGCGCCCGGTGCACGACGGCAGCGAGGTGGGCGTTGCGGCGCAGCACGTGGGCCTGCCCCAGCGACGTACGCATGTCGTCGCGGGCGGCGACGCCCTCCTCGGTGGACGCCGCGTGGTCGGTCCAGGCCGCCTCCTCGACGACCTTCCGCTCGGCGATCTGGGGGAGCAGCCGGCGGATCGAGAGGTAGGTGACGACCGCGGTCAGCGGGAAGAGGAAGACCGCCGGCCACCAGGTCAGCGTGGCGACGACCCACAGGGGACCGGAGGCGAGGAACGTGCGGGCGGCCTGCCACACGCCCCACCGCATCAGCTGACCCACCTCCCACGTGTCGTCGTCGATGCGGTCGAGGACCTCGCCGACCGCCTGCTCGGAGAGCTCGGACAGCGGCTGCGCCATCGCCGCGTCGAGCAGGTCGGAGCGCAGCTGCCCCTCGGCCCGGTCGCAGATCGTGGCCCAGATGGTCTTGGCGACCGTGTCGATCACCGCGCCGCCGACGACGCACAGCGCCAGGAGGCTGAGCAGCGTGCCGGTCGGGCCGTCGGCGAGCCGGCCGGCGACCATCGAGCCGAGAGCCGCGGCGACGGCGCCGAGCAGCGACATCGAGAAGCAGAGGTAGGTCAGCGGACGGCGGACCCGGCGCCAGTCGACAGGCACCCGACCCGGCGGCAGTCCGTCGGTCGCGGACGTGGTCGCCGGTGCCGTCGGGGTCTGCATCTCCGTCACCGTCACAATCACCAGACCGTACGTGGCGGCGCCGACATCGCGCCCCTGATTTTCGGGTGACCCTCGCCGCTGCTCCCGCCGCTCGGCGGTGGCCCACGCGCAGTCCGTTGCGGGCGAATGCGGCTGAGGCACCGCTGTCCGGCGCGTCGCCGTACGACGATGCGCGGGCGGGCGGTTGCGGAGGGGGAGTGTGCCGACAGAAAGCACTCCGCACGCACCGCTGGGCGGCGCGTCGCGCTACGACACGCGGGTCGCGGTGGTGGAGGGGGGTTCCGGCGGCAGGAAATACCCCTCACGCACCGCGACGGCCGGCGCGACCCGGACGTACGACGACGCCCCGCCCGCGATGTGCGGACGGGGCGTCGTGCGGTCGGTCGTCAGACCTCGAACTGACCGGCCTCGAGG
>DASTPB010000205.1:0-3272 GCA_035762385.1 Nocardioides sp.
GCGATCTTGCCGACGAGGTACCAGCCGAGCCACGTCCCGGCCTCGGCGAGCCCGAAGCCGCCGGCCAGCAGCAGGAGCGCCAGGTGCACGAAGGGGAAGGCCAGGCCGTCGTTGAGCCCTGCCTCCGCGGTGAGGGAGAACCGGATGTCGTCGTCCTCGTCGACGTCGTCCTCGGCCTCCGCCTCGGCCACGTCCTCGGTGAGCGGCTCGCCCACCTGCACGTCGGAGGCCAGCACCGGGTCGGTCGGGGCGAGCACGGCGCCGAGCAGCAGCGCGACCGCCGGCGCCAGCCCGGCCACCCACCACCCGAGCAGCATCGTGCCGAGGATCGTCAGCGGCATGGCCACCAGGAGCAGCCGCCACACCGGCGACCAGGTCCGCCAGGACCGCCACGACCGCAGGTCCAGCATCCGGTCGATCGCCAGCCCGACGCCCATCAGGGACACCAGCACGGTGAACTCGGCGACGTGGGTGATGAGCTCCCGGTTGTCCTCAGGCTGGAGGCTGACCTCGTCCGCGAGCGGCAGCAGGCCGATGGCCAGGCCGACCCCGACGAGCACGATCGGCGGGGAGAGCGCCACCCGGCGAGTGAGGTGCGGCAGGAGGGTGGCGAGGAGCAGAGAGAGCCCCAGGATGAAGTAGACCGCGGCTCCCGTCATCGGCGCCTGCCGTCGTACGACGCCTGGCTCTCGTCGATCGCCTGCTCGTAGGCCGTGACCAGGCCGGCGATGGTGAGCGGCTTGAGGCGGTGGATGAACTCGCGCAGCTGTTCGGCGGTGTAGCCGGCCTCCCGGAACTGCGGCCACACCTTGGTGCGCACGATCTCCGAGAGCTCCTCGGCGACCTGCCGGCCGTGCTCGGCGTACACCTCGGCGACAGCGGCCGCGGCCTCCGGGGAGATGCCCATCCCCGACAGGCCGCCGTGCACGTCGACGTCGCGGTCGCCCGTGACGGGCGCCAGCAGCGAGAGGTGGCGCGCGATGTCGGACGGCGTGGCGGTGGCGGGGATCTGCTCGACGTACTTCTCGATCGCCGACAGCGTGAAGCCGTGGCCCTGCAGCTCGCGGACCAGCTCGAGCCGGGCGACGTGGTCGGGGCCGTAGTAGCCCGAGCGGCCGCGGCGCACCGGGGCGGGCACCAGGCCGCGGGAGGCGTAGAAGCGCACGTTGCGCGCGCTCACGCCGGTGCGCTCGGTCAGCTCGTCCAGGGTCAGCAGCTCGACGTCCTGCCCGTCCGGCAGGTCGGCATGCAGCTCGGTCTCCACCGGACCATCCTCTCCTCAGCAGGCCGCGCCGCTGGAGACCCCGTCGGGTGGGTGACGCGCGCCACACCTGTTGGACTGTGACAGTAATGGTGTCACAATCGGCTCCATGGCAGAAGCATTCGTCTACGACCACCTCCGCACACCTCGCGGCCGCGGCAAGGCCGTCGGCTCGCTGCACGAGGTGAAGCCGGTGGACCTGGTCGTCGGACTCCTCGACGAGCTCAAGACCCGCAACCCCACGCTCGACCCGGCCCGCGTCGACGACGTGGTGCTCGGTGTCGTGACCCCCATCGGCGACCAGGGCGGTGACATCGCCAAGACCGCCGCGCTCAAGGCCGGCTATCCCGAGACCGTCGCCGGCGTGCAGCTCAACCGCTTCTGCGCCTCGGGCCTCGAGGCCGTCAACCAGGCCGCACAGCGCGTGCGCTCCGGCTTCGAGGACCTCATCGTCGCCGGCGGCGTCGAGTCGATGAGCCGCGTGCCGATGGGCAGCGACGGCGGCGCCTGGGCGATGGACCCGGCGACCGCCCTTCAGACCGGCTTCGTGCCGCAGGGGATCGGCGCCGACCTGATCGCCACCATCGAGGGCTGGAACCGCGAGGACGTCGACGCGTACGCCGCCGAGTCCCACCACCGCGCCGCGAAGGCCTGGGCCAACGGCTACTTCGACGACGCGGTCATCCCGGTGAAGGACCTCAGCGGGGTCACCGTCCTCGACCGCGACGAGACCGTCCGTCCCGACACCTCCGTCGAGGGCCTCGCCGGTCTCAAGCCGTCGTTCGCGCAGATCGGCCGCGATGCCGGCTTCGACGACGTCGCGCTCGAGAAGTACCACTGGATCCCCGCGATCGACCACGTCCACCACGCCGGCAACTCCTCCGGCATCGTCGACGGGGCGGCCGTGATGGCCATCGGCACCGAGGAGGTCGGTACGTCGCTCGGCCTGACGCCGCGGGCGCGCATCGTCGCGACCGCCGTCTCGGGCGCCGACCCGACGATCATGCTCACCGGCCCCGCACCCGCCGCGCGCAAGGCGCTGGCCCGCGCCGGCCTCGAGGTCGACGACATCGACCTCTGGGAGATCAACGAGGCCTTCGCAGCCGTCGCCATGCGCTTCATGCGCGACATGGGCATCAGCCACGACGTCACCAACGTCAACGGCGGCGCGATCGCGATGGGTCACCCCCTCGGCGCCACCGGCGCGATGATCCTCGGCACCCTCGTCGACGAGCTCGCCCGCCGCGACCAGAAGCGTGGCCTCGCCACCCTCTGCGTCGGTGGCGGCATGGGCATCGCCACGATCGTCGAGCTCGTCTAGGCGCGCCACTTCTCGGGGTGGCGGCAGATCGCATTCCAGAGGCGCCTCCCGGCGCAATGTGCCGCCACTCCCAGCGGCCGTCCCCCGAGGGTGGCGGCAGATCGCAACCAAGAACCCGATTTTCGTGCAATGTGCCGCCACCACCGGCGGCGCGGAGGAGACCCGCAGCATGAGCAGCACTGACACCCAGACGGCCGTCCGCTACGAGCGCGACGCGGACGGCATCGTCACGCTGACCCTGGACGACCCGACGGCCAGCGCGAACACGATGAACGAGCTCTACCAGGCGTCGATGGAGGCCGCCGTCCAGCGCCTGTACGACGAGCAGGACGACGTCACCGGGGTCGTCCTGGCCAGCGCCAAGAAGACGTTCTTCGCCGGCGGTGACCTCAAGCGCATGATGACCGCCGCGCCCGACGACGCCCCGTCGCTCTTCGCCGCGGCCGAGGCGATCAAGGCCAGCCTCCGGCGTCTCGAGACCTTCCCCCGCCCCGTCGTGGCCGCCATCAACGGCGCCGCCCTGGGCGGCGGCCTGGAGATCGCGCTGGCGGCCAACCACCGCATCGCCGTCGACGACCGCTCGGTGAAGATCGGGCTCCCCGAGGCCACCCTCGGCCTGCTGCCCGGCGGCGGCGGCGTCACCCGCGTCGTACGCATGCTCGGGCTCCAGTCGGCGCTGATGGACGTCCT
>DASTPB010000206.1:0-22818 GCA_035762385.1 Nocardioides sp.
CTCGCCCGGGTCCTCGACGGGGACCTCGTCACCGTCGACGCCGACGCCGGTGTGCTCGAGGTCGCGCTCGCCGACGACGAGCTCGAGCACCGCGCGACGACCGGCCGCGCGCCCCACGACGTCGAGTGGGCGGGCACGGGCCGCGAGCTGTTCTCCGGCTTCCGGGCCATCGTCGGCACCGCCGAGACCGGCGCCAGCGTCATCCGCCCCCTGCCCGCCCCCACCGAGGAGGCCCCCGTTGTCCAGCCCGTCTGACGTCCAGCCCACCGCCCGCCCGCTCCGCCAGAGCCCCGGCTCCCTGCTGTCGCTGGTGCCCGTCGTGCCGGTCGTCGTGCTCTACGACCTCGACCACGCCGTGCCGGTCGCGCGGGCGCTCGTCGCCGGGGGGCTCCCGGTCGTCGAGCTGACCCTCCGCACGCCAGTGGCGCTCGACGCGATCGCCGCGATCGCCGCGGACGTGCCGGAGATCCTCGTGGGCGCGGGCACGATCACCTCGCCCGAGCTCGTCTCGCGTGCCGTGGAGGCCGGGGCGCAGTTCCTCGTCTCGCCGGGCACCACGCCGGGACTGCTGCGGGAGATGGCCGGGTCGGGGGTGCCGTTCCTCCCCGGCACCGCCACCGTCTCCGAGGCGATGGCGGTCCTCGAGGCGGGATTCGCGGAGATGAAGTTCTTCCCCGCCGAGGCCTCCGGCGGGGCGGCGTACCTGAGGTCGCTGGCCTCGCCGCTGCCGGCGGCAAGGTTCTGCCCGACCGGTGGGATCACCGCCGCGAGCGCACCGTCGTACCTCTCCCTGCCCAACGTCGGCTGCGTCGGCGGCTCGTGGCTGACCCCGGCCGACGCGCTGCGCGACGGCAACTGGGACCGCGTCGCCGCGCTGGCCCGGGAGGCGGCCGCGCTCGGGTCCTGAAGCCCGACAACCAACCGGTCGGTCGCGGCGTCCCAGACGCGTGCCGAACCGACTCCGCCTCTGTGCTGCGACCGCCTTGCTCCTGCCTGCCTCCCTGCTCGCGTCCTTGCTCGCCTCGGCGCAGCCCGGGTCCGCGACGGGCTCGACGTCGACCGACCAGGTCGTCGCCGACGAGGTGCCCCCGAGCGTCTCGGTGCGTGCCACCGGTCACCAGCGGATCCGCCTCGAGGCGCTGCCGCAGGTGGTCCAACCGGGCGGCGCGGTGGCCAGCCCCGACGCGGCCCGCGCCGCCGTGGTCGCCACGCTGCGGCCGATCCGCCCCGGCCGCCGGGTGCAGCTGCAGGTGCAGGCGGGTGCGTCGTGGCGAGCGGTCGCCTCGAAGCGCCAGGACCGCCGCGGCCGCGTCCAGTTCGCCGCCCCCGCAGGAGCCGACGGTGCACCGCTGACCTACCGGGTCAAGGCGATGGCCTCGGCGTCCACGAGCCCGCTCAAGAGTGCTCCGGTGAGCACCGCGCGCTGGCTCGACGCCACCTGGACCGACGAGTTCGAGGGCACCCGCCTCGACCCGGTCTGGAGCCACCGGGGTCGTGACTACGCCCATGCGAGCCGCCGCTCCTGCGCCAAGGGCGACCCGCGCGCCGTGAGCGTCGGTGGCGGTGTCGTACGGCTCAGCGTCATCGCCGACCCGGACGCGACGACGCGCTGCCGGATCGAGGGACGCGACGCGCGAGCCGGACGCTTCGCCTACCGGCTCAACGGACACATCGGCACCGAGGGGGCGTTCTCGTTCCGCTACGGGATCGCCGCGGCGCGGGTGAGGTTCCACCGGCTGCGCGGGCAGCACGGCGCCTTCTGGATGCAACCGGTCGGCGGGATGTACCCCGGTGCGGCGGGCAACGAGATCGACGTGGTCGAGTACTTCGGCGACCACCACCCCCAGGGCGGACTGGCCTCCTTCATGCACCGCTACGAGGGCAAGCGCCGGATCCCCTCGGGCGGCTGGATCCCGAACTCGCGCTCGTTCCTGAGCGGCCCGGGCGACGGGTGGTCGAGGAACTACCACGTCTTCTCCGTCGAGTGGACGCCCCGCAGCCTGGTCTTCCGCATCGACGGCAGGGAGACGAGACGCCTGCGCGGGAAGGTGTCTGCCGTCCCGCAGTTCCCGATCCTGAGCCTCATCGCCGCCAACTACGAGATCCCGAAGATCAAGGAGCGGCGGCTGCCCCAGCACATGTACGTCGACTGGGTGCGGGTGTGGGAGACCGGCGCGGGCCAGGCGGGCTAGACGGTCACCGGCGTCCGGTCGTCGACGGGCGCCGGCGCCGGCGCCGCCGCGGTGCGGAGCCGCCGCTGCTGCGTCGACATCAGCACCACCGCGAGCACCGTCGCGCCGACGGTCACGCCGAACGCCGCCGTCGCCCCGGACGCGTCCGCCAGCCGCCCGGCGAGGCTCGAGCCGAGCGCGTACCCGAGGCCGGTCGCGCTGGCCAGCGTCGTCATCGCCGCACCCACCCGGGCAGCGGGCACCGCGCGCTCCGCGAGCGAGAAGACGGCGATCATGTAGGGCGCCACGGCGAACCCGAGGACCAGCACGGTCGCGGCGGTGGCGGCGAGCGAGCCGACGACGAGGAGGGGCAGCGAGAGGACGAGCAGCGCCCAGGCGGCGACGAGGGCGCGGCGCTCGTGCCCGATGCGCTCGGGGACGTACGCCGTCGCGAGCCCGGCGAGTGCGCTGCCGACACCGAGGGTGGCGTGCACCAGGCCGGCCACGCCGGGCGTGCCGGCGTCGGTCGCGAGGACCGTGGCGCCGGTCTGGGTGGCGCCGAACAGCATCCCGATGGAGACCTGGGCGCACACGAGGACCACGAAGGCGGCCCCCAGCAGGCGCCCGGACCCGGTCGGGTGGTCGACGTCGTGGGCGAGGCGCGCGGACGGGTCGAGGGCGAAGGCCGACCCGAAGACCGCCAGGAGGAGCGCAGCGAGCAACAGTGCCCCGGAGGGGGAGAAGGCCGCGACCGACAGGCCCACCAGCGCGGGGCCGATCGCGAACGACGCCTCGTCGGCCGCACCCTCGTAGGAGAACGCGGCGTCGACCAGCCGGCGCTGGTGCGCGCCGGTCGACCGGGTCAGCGGCCGCCAGCGGACCCGGGCCAGCGGTCCCACCTGCGGGAGCACCAGGCCCGTGGCTGCTGCGGTGAGCACGACCAGGGCGTCCGCGGACCCGCTGCCGACGACGGCGACGAGCGCGGCCAGCCCGGTGGCGCCCAGCAGCGACTGGACCAGGACGACGGGACGCTGCCCGACGCGGTCGGCCAGCGCGCCGGCGACGGGGGCGCCGACGGCGTTGGCGACGGCCAGGGCACCGGCGCTGAGGCCGCCGAGGCCGTAGCTGCCGGTCGCGGTGGAGACGAGGAGGAGGGTGCCGAGCTGGCTCATCGCCAGCGGGAGCCGCCCGACGAACGCCACCAGGACGTAGGTGGGGCCGGCGATCGACAGGAGTCGTCGGTAGGAGGCGAGAGGGGTCACGAGGGTCCTTCGGGTGCGTCGGTACGACGCGCCGAACCCACCTCCAAGGACGCGTTGAACCCTCTGCGCCACCCATTCTAGGAGGGGTGGTTGCTGGGTACGGAATCGCGGAACGACAGGGTTCCGGACCGGGTGGCCGAGCACTAGGCTCGAAGGTGCCGCGGGCCGACCGTGAGGGGGCGCCGATGGAGGAGAGCCGGCAGGTCCGCGAACCGGGGGTGCCCGACGAGCAGGCCCGGCTCCGGATCCTCCTCGACGCGGTGGTCGCCATCGCCTCCGAGCTCAGCCTCGACGACGTACCGACGCGCATCGTCCGGTCGGCCAGCACCCTGGTCGGCGCGGGCTACGCGGCACTCGGGATCTTCTTCGCCGGGCCGGAGCGGGTGCTCCACACGTTCGTTCACCACGAGGCGGACGGAGACGTCGTCGAGGCCGTCGGGGACCTGCCGGCCGGGCACGGCCAGCTCGAGCTGATGATCCTGGAGGCCCGTCCGCTTCGCCTGCGGGACGTGGACGCGGACCCGGCGTCGTACGGCTTCTCCGACAAGCACCCGCCGATGACGTCGTTCCTGGGCGTGCCGGTGAGGACGCGGGAGCAGGTGTTCGGCTACCTGTACCTCACCGAGAAGAAGGGCGGGCACGACTTCACCGAGGTGGACGAGTCGGTCGCCGTGGCCCTCGCAGCCGCCGCGGGGGTCGCGATCGAGAACGCCACCCTCTACGAGGAGGCCGAACGACGCCAGGCCTGGTTGAGCGCCACCGTCGAGATCACCTCCCTGCTCTCCGACGACACCCCTACCGACCGCGCGCTGCAGGCCGTGGCCGACCGGGCCCGGTCGGTGTCGGGCGCCGACGTCGCGTGGGTCGTCAGCGGCTCCGATCCCGAGGTCCTCCACCTCGAGGTGGTGGCGGGGGCGCCGGTCGACCGCGAGGCCATGCACGCCCTGCCGATGCGGGAGTCGCTGGCCAGCCTCGTGGTGCGCACGGGCGTGCCCGTCTCCGTGGACGACCTCGCCACCGACCCGCGCGCGGTGGACCCCTCGTCGCTGGCCGGCTGGCCCCAGCTCGGTCCGATGATGGCGCTGCCGCTGCGGTCGGGGTCGGGGATCGAGGGCGTGATCTCGCTGGCGTGGACGCCCGAGCGCATCGAGGCGTTCCGGCGCGTCGACCCGGGCCTGCCCACCAGCTTCGCCGAGCAGGCGGCGCTCGCGCTGCAGGTGGCCAGGAGCCGGGAGGACCGGAAGCGGATGTCCCTGCTGGAGGACCGCGACCGGATCGGGCGGGACCTGCACGACCTCGCCATCCAGCGCCTGTTCGGGGTGGGGATGGGGCTGGAGAGCACCGTGCGGATGGTGCCCGACGGCGAGGCGGCGCAGCGCCTGCGCGAGGCCATCGTCGAGATCGACGACACGATCAAGGACATCCGCCGCGCCATCTTCTCTCTGGGGACCCTCGAGGGGTCGACGGACCTGCAGACCGAGGTCGAGAGCCTCGTCGACCGGGCGGCCGCGACCATGAAGCTGAGGCCCAAGCTCCGGCTCGAGGGGCCGATACGCACGACGGTGCCCGGTGCCGTCGCCTCCGACCTCCTGGCGGTGGTGAGCGAGGCGCTGACCAACGTGAGCCGGCACGCCCGGGCCACGTCCGTGGAGGTGAGGGTGGTCGTCGACCAGCACGCGCTCGAGGCCAGCATCGCCGACGACGGGCGCGGCATGCCGCCGGACGTCCTGGAGGGTGGGCTGCACAACATGCGCGAACGGGCCGCCGGGCACGGCGGTGCACTGACGGTCGAGTCCGGGGCGGGCACCGGGACGACCATCACCTGGCGCGTGCCGCTGGGCGAGCACGGGACCGGGGCGACGGATGGCCACGACTGACGTCGGTCCCGGGACCGGGTCCCGGATTGCGCTGGGACCTTGGTCCGTTGTGCGCTCCTCGGCCATGCACTGCTATTGACCTCGCACCGGGGGGTCGCGCCGGGTGCCCGCTCCACCAGTTCTCTTTCAGCCGCACGCCGTGCTGTCGAGAGGGTCGGTGGAGCGGGGATCCGAGCGGAGCACGTAAGTGGAGCGGAGCATCGATCCGCAGCAGCGCGAGGAGCGGGCATGACGAACCTGCACGCAGGGACGGTTGACCTCACGTGGGCCCCACGTCTGACCAACCAGGACCTGAGGGAGGCGGCGGACCGCCTGCTCCGCGACCGGCGCGACGTGCCTGCGGGCTCGGTCCTGCGGACGTTCTCCCGGTCGGTGCGAGCCGCGCTCCTCGACGGTTTCCTGACCTCCGAGGTCGTCGCGGAGGCCGAACGCAGGACCAGGGACATGCTGGCCGAGCGGCCCGCCGCCGGCGGCCGTCGGCGCCTGCGGGCCTGGGCCGGGGTGCCGGTCGCCGACGTGCCCCGACCCCGGAGGCACGGGTGAGCGCGCGGGACCGCCGACGCGCCGGGGACCAGGCGGTCCCGGGGGTCCATCGACGCTCGTGGCGGCTCTGGCGTGCCCGCTCGGCAGTGCGCGCTGCCCGTCTCCTCTCCGGGGCCGGACGACACCGCACCCCACCGAGGCACGTGGTCTAGGGAGCGTCCGCGGACCCGGGCCAGGAGGCCCGGGCCGGAGTACCGTTGAGCACATGGACGGACCTGCTGGTGCCCCAGGCGCCGGCGACACCACCGACACCATCACGGTGTTCCTGCTCGACGACCACGAGCTCGTCCGGCGGGGCGTCCGCACCCTCCTCGAGTCCGAGCCGGGCATCGAGGTGATCGGTGAGAGCGGCTCGGCCACCGAGGGCGAGGCGCGCATCACGGCCCTGCGTCCACGCGTCGCCATCGTGGACGGTCGCCTGCCCGACGGCTCGGGCATCGAGGTGTGCCGCCAGGTCCGGTCGGTCGACCGACGCATCGAGGTGCTGGTCCTGACGTCGTACGACGACGACGACGCGCTGTTCGCGGCCATCCTGGCCGGCGCCTCCGGCTACGTGCTGAAGCAGATCAGCGGCGGCGACCTCGTCACGGCCGTGAGGCGGGTGGCCGCAGGCCAGTCGATGCTCGACCCGGCCGTGACGACCCGGGTGCTGCACCGGTTGCGGCAGGGACCCGACAAGGACGCGCTCACCAGGCACCTGACGCCCAAGGAGGAGCAGGTCCTCGGGCTGGTGGCCGAGGGGCTCACCAACCGGCAGATCGCCGAGCGCCTCGGCGTGGCGGAGAAGACCGTGAAGAACTACGTGTCGACGCTGCTGGCCAAGCTCGGTGTCGAGAGCCGGACCCAGGCGGCGGTGATGGCCGCCCGGCGACCCCTGACCGACGACGGCCGTCCGGGACGCTCGGCCCACTGACCGGCATCCCGGCGGACTCCGTAGGGTGTCCGCGTGCCCCTCCGCCCCGACCGGTCCGACGGCGTCCGACCCGGTGGGGTGGTCAGGATGGGTTCGACCGACCCGATGGTGCCCGTGGTCGCCGGTGTCGCACTGGTGGTCTACGTGCTGCACGGCTTCCACGGGGTGCTGACGCGCGACCTCGGCATCTACGCCTACGCGGGCCAACAGGTCGCTGACGGGGTCCCGCCCTACCTCGGCGTCCTCAACCGAGCCGGGCCGCTGGCGCACGTGTTGCCCGCGGTGGGCGTCCTCCTGGCCCGCCTGGGTGGCCTCGACGAGGTCGTCACCATGCGCGTGGTGTTCATGCTGATCGCCGTCGCGGCCGTGTGCATGGCCTACCTCCTCGGCCGGGACATCTTCCGCTCCCGGGGGGCCGGCCTGGTGAGCGCGAGCGCGCTGCTGGCCGTCCACGGCTTCATCCAGTACGCCACCAACGGCCCCCGCGAGAAGACCCCGATGGTGCTGTTCGTGATCGGTGCGCTGTGGGCCGTCTCGCACCGACGCTGGTTCACCGCGGGCGTCCTGACGAGCCTGGCCACCCTGTGCCTGCAGACGGCGTTCTTCAGCACGGTCACCGCCGTGGTCGTGGGCGCGCTCCTGCTCGCGTCGGGCGGGCGGCTCCGCGCCCTGGCCCGGGTCGCTGTCGGAGGGCTCGTGCCCGTGGCGGTGCTCGGCGCCTGGTTCGCGCTCGCCGGGTCACTCGGCGCGGCCTGGGACGCCTTCTACGTCATCAACCGTCGTTACTCGGTGCCGAACCCGCTCGACCTCGAGCGCGAGCTGGTCTGGGAGGACCTCCGGCTCGCCTACGGGGTGACGCTGTGGCTCATCCTGGCCGGCGCCGTCCTGCTGGTGCTGGTGTCGCTGGCCGCGGTCTCCCGCCGGGCCCGGGCCGCCGAGCCGGGACTGGTGGTGCTGCCCGCCATGACGGCCGGCCTCGTCGCCGGGCTCTGGTGGATCCGCCAGGAGTACGACGCCTGGGCCGACCTGTTCCCGCTGCTGCCGTTCGCGGCGCTGGGACTGGGTGCGACGTTCGCGGTCGCCTCCCACGGGCTCGCCCGCGGTCGCCGCGACGTGGTGGCGGGGGTGCTCGCCGTCGCCGCGGTCGTCGTCGCGCTGACGTACTCGATCTCGACCCGCAGCGGCTCCCTGCAGGACCAGCGCGAGGCCACGGACGAGGTGCTCGCCACCCTGCCCGCGGACGCCACCATCACGTCGATCGAGGCGCCGCAGCCGCTCGTGCTGACCGGCCGCACCAACCCCACGCGCTTCCAGATGTTCCGCAGCGGGTTGCAGGACTACATGGAGGACACCTGGCCGGGCGGCCTCGACGGCTTCAAGCGTGACCTCGTCGCCGACGGTCCCGACCTCGTCGCGGTGGGGGAGACGGTGTCGCAACGCTGGCGTGCGTCGATCCAGCCCGACTACGTCTACGTCGGCACCGCACCACTCTGGGACTGGTACGCCCGTGCATCGCTCGGCGAGGAGAGGATCGCCGAGCTGCGGACGGCAGCGGGCTTCGACCCTGACGACCCCCGCGCCGAACCGCTCGTGCCGTGAGCCGTCGTCGCGCCTCGCTCCAGCTCGCCGCCGGCTCGGTCCTGAGCGGGGTGCTGGCCTACGTGCTGTTCGCGCTCGTGACGCGCGGCCTCGGCGCCGACGCCGCAGCCCCGGTGTCGGTGCTCTGGACGGTGTGGGCCCTCGCGGGAGCCGCGTTCACCTTCCCCCTGCAGCACTGGATCACGCGGTGCCTGACGGCCGGTCGCGCGGGCGACGTCCGCAGCTCGGCGGGTCGTGTCGGCGCGGTCGTGGTGGCCGTCTCCCTCGCCGCCGGCGCCCTGGCCTGGGCGTTCCGGGAGCGGCTCTTCCACCGCGACGACGCGTGGTTCCCCGCTCTCGTCGTGCTGGTGGTCCTCGGCTCGGCGGCCGTCGGGGTGCTGCGGGGCGGCCTGGCGGGACGCGGCCGGATGACCGCCGTCGCCTGGAGCCTGGTCGCGGAGAACGCCCTGCGGTGCGTGCTGGTGGCGCTGCTGCTGCTGGCGCAGGTGCACGACCCGGTGGCCCACGGCCTGTGCCTGGTGGCCGGGTCGCTGGTCGCGGTGTGGCCGGGCGCCTGGCGCTTCAGCGGCGCCGGCGAGGCAGGTGCCGGGTCGCTGTCGTTCCTGGGTGGTGCGGCGACGGGCCAGCTGCTCGCGCAAGGGGTGCTGACCGGGGGAGCCGTGGTGCTGGCCCTCCTCGGCGGCTCGCCGGCGGAGGTCACGGCGATGTTCGCGACGCTCGCGCTGTTCCGGGCGCCCTACATGGTGGTCCTGGGCACGCTGCCCCAGGTCACCCACCACGTCACGGGACTCGTCGTGGCCGGCGACCGTCCCGCCCTCCGCTCGCTGGCGCAACGCCTCGCGGTGCTCGGGCTCCTGGTCGTGGCCGTCGGCACCACCATCGGCGGCACCGCAGGTCCCGCCCTCGTGCGGGCGGTCTTCGGCGACACCGTCGACATCGGCCACGCCGACGCGGCCGTGATCGCGGGCGGCTGCGCCCTTGCGCTGGTCAACGTGGTGCTGATGGTGGGCGCCCTCGCGCTGGACCGACCGGGACGGGTGGCAGCCGCGTGGGGGCTCGCCCTCGTGCCGGGGGCAGTCGTGGTGCTGTCCACGACCGGGGCACCGCCGCTCGCGGGTGTCGCGTTCGCGTTCCTCGCCTCTGAGGTCGCCGCCACGGTGCTCCTCGCCGTGGTGGCCTCGTCGGTGCTCAGCGGCCGGCGGGCGCCGGCCTGACGGCCGCGACGAACACCGACGAGCCGACGGGCAGGTCGCGCCGCTCCAGGAGTCGCGCCTCCTGTCGGCACACCGCCATCAGTGCCCGGTCGAGCGCCGGGGACACCTCGGGAAGGCGGGGGTCGGTGGTGGCGCCGGGACGCAGCCGTCGGCGCAGCCGCTCGGCCACGAAGAGGGGGAAGACGCCCCCGAAGGCGTACGTCGCCCGCACCACCTCCATGCCGGCCGCCTCGACCAGGCCGACGATGCCGGCGCGGGTGTAGCGGCGGTGGTGACCGGCCCGGACGTCGTGGTCCGACCACGCCCACTGGTAGGCCGGGACCGACAGCAGCATCCGACCGCCGGGAGCCAGCACCCGCATGAGCTCGCCCACCGCCCGCGCGTCGTCCGCGCAGTGCTCGACCACGTCGAACGCCGAGACGACGTCGAAGGTCGCGTCACCGAAGGGCAGGTCGGTGGCCGACCCGACCACGCCCTCGCCGGGCCGCAGGCCGTCGGGGAACAGGTCGAGGCTCACGTGCTGGTGCGCGCCACGCATCCACCCCACGCTCGGGGCGTCGGCGCTCCCGACGTCGAGGGTGCGGCTCGGGCTCGCGAGGTGGGGCGCCATCACGGCGGCGAGCAGGTCGGTGCGCGCCCGGTGCCACCAGTAGCCCTCGCGCTGCAGGGACGACGATCCCGGCTGCCGGTCCGGTCGGAGGCTCACCGCTCGGGGAGGGTGGCGGTGCTCGCCTCGAGGAAGGCGGCCACCACGCGGTCGAGGTCGGCGTCGGACAGGTTGTTGTGGAAGGGCAGGCGGAGCAGCCGCTCGCTCACGTCCTGCGAGACCGGGCACTCGGTCTCGCGGACGGCGAAGGCGCGGCCGGCGTCGGAGCTGTGCAGCGGCTGGTAGTGGAACGTCGCCTGCACCCCGGCCTTGCGCATCAGCTCCAGCACGTCGTTGCGCCGGTCGTGGTGCGACAGCAGGACGTAGAACAGGTGGTGAGCCGGGCCCCGGTCGGCGGGCACCCGCATCACCTCGAAGCCCAGCTCCTCGGCGTACGGCGCCAGCGCGGCGGTGTAGTGCTCGCCGATGTGCCGTCGCTTGGCCTGCACCACGTCGCGCTGCTCCAGCTGGCCGACGAGGTAGGCGGCGAGCAGCTCGGAGAGACCGAACGAGGAGCCGGTGTCCTTCCAGGTGTACTTGTCGACCTGGCCCAGCATGAAGGCGTGGCGGTTGGTGCCCTTGTCGTAGAGCACGCGGGCGCGGTCCACGTCCTCGGGGTCGTTGAGCAGCAGCGCCCCACCCTCGCCGCAGACGAAGTTCTTGGTCTCGTGGAAGCTCAGGGTGGCGAAGCGGCCCAGGCTGCCGAGCGGCTCGTCGCGCCACGTGCCGAAGAGTCCGTGCGCGTTGTCCTCGACCAGGCGCACCTCCGGCCACTCGGCGAGCACGTCGCGGATCCCCTGCACGTCGCAGGCCACGCCCGCGTAGTGCACGATCACGACCGCCCGCACGTGCTCGTCGAGGAGCGTGGCGAGGTGGGCCGGGTCCAGGCCGAGGGTGTCGGGCTCGATGTCGCAGAAGAGCAGGCCGGCGCCCTGCCGCGCGAACGCCAGCCCGGTGCTGGTGAAGGTGAACGACGGCACGATGACCGTGTCGCCCTCCCGCAGGTCCATGAGCATGGCCGACAGCTCGAGGGCGGACGTGCACGAGGTGGTCATCAGCACCTCGGCCGAGCCCGTGTCGGCGGCGAGGATCTCGGCGGCGCGTCGCGCGAACTCCCCGCCCGAGGACAGGTGCCCTCCGCGTACGACCTCGTGGACGTGGTCGAGCTCGCGCCCGACCACCGATGCGACGTTGAACGCGATGTCCGGCAGCTCTGCCGCAGCAGCGTCCTCGGGCTCGTGTGCCTGCGCCACGTCGGGCACCCCTCTCTCGTCGTTCGTCTCGTCACCGGTCACCACGGCAGCGGCCTCCCGAGCTGGGCTGCCAGGCGCGCGTTGTGCTCCTCGAAGTACCCCTCCAGCGTCCTCGTCACGCCTGCATCGAGCCGGGGATCGGCGCCCGGCGTCGCGTTGACCGGCTCGTCGCCCGGGACGGGCGTGCGGTCCGGGTCGAGCCCGAGGTCGGCCACGAGCCCGCGCAGCACCGCGGGGTCCGCGAGCAGCTCCTCCATGAAGAGGACGTGCGTGGTCGACGGGAAGGCCGCGGACCAGGGTTCGAGCTGCTCCGCGTAGCGCCCGCGCCGCAGGTAGGCGAAGGGCGACACCGACGACCGACGCGGGTCCCACTGCTGGTCGCCGTCGAGGTCGGCGAGCAGGGCCTCCTCGAGCCCACGGGTCTCCAGGCCGTTGGTGGTGCTGAACCGCCAGTGCGACACCGCCCGACGCACGGGGTCGCGCAGCAGCACGACCACCTCCGGCTCGCCGAGCATCTCGGCGGCGCGGCCCGTGGCCTCGGGGTCCTCGAGATAGCTGGTGGACTTGTCACCCAGCAGCTGCTCCCCGTCGGCGTGGGCGAACCACGTGCGGTGGTACGACGCCACCCCACGCGCGGACAGCTCGGGGTCGCAGAAGACCTTCGGCTCGGGAGGCGTAGGGCGCGCCATCGTGACGTCGGGGTGCGCGTCGAGCGCCCGGCTGAGGTAGGTCGTGCCGCACCGCTGCGCACCCACGACCAGGAGGTGTCGGTGGTCGCAGCCGCTCACGAGGACACCCGACGGGCCACGTGGTAGGTGCTCACCGCGCTGACCGCGTTGAGGGTGCGGACGACGTACTCGCCGAGCATCGAGAGCAGCATGATGACGAAGCCGTTCATCAAGGCCAGCAGCACCGCGATCGTCGTCCAGCCCGGCACGGTCGAGTCCACGAACAGGGCGCGTACCAGGTAGAACAGGCCCAGCAGGAAGCTGCCCCCGGCGACCGCGAAGCCGATCCCGGCCGCCAGCCGCAGGGGGAAGACGGAGTAGCTGAACAGGATGGTCAGCACGAGCGAGGCGATGCGGCGCAGGCCGTAGTTGCTGGTGCCGACCGGCCGTGGGTCGTGGCGCACCAGCACGTCGGCCGGGTTGTTGGAGAACATCAGCGCCTGGCCGGTGATGTAGGGGTGGGCGGTGCGGGAGGCGCAGATGCGCTCGACCACGTCGCGGTGGAGGATGCGGAAGTTGGACACGGCCAGGCCCTGCGGTTGGTCGAAGACCCGTCGGTTGATCATGGTGATCGCCTTGCTGCCCCACCGCCGGTAGCCCCGCGCCTGCTTGCGCTCGAAGCGGCCGAAGACCACGTCGTGGCCCTCCATCGCCTTCTCGATGAGCAGCAGGACCTGGTCGGGCGGGTTCTGCAGGTCGTCGTCGAGGGTGATCACGTAGTCACCCGTCGCCTCCCGCATGCCGGCGACGTTGGCGTGGTGCTGGCCGTAGTTGCGCAGCAGGTCGAGCGCGACCACCCGGGGGGACTCCGCGGCCCGGGCGCTGATGACGTCCCAGCTGTCGTCGCGGCTGCCGTCGTTGACGAGGACGACCTGGTGGCGCAGGCCGGCTTCCTCGAAGACCTCGAGGACCGCGTCGATCGTGCGCCCGACCACGTCCTGGCTGTTGTAGACCGGGATCACGACCGAGTAGGAGAAGTCGGCCGGGTCGGCGCTCACAGTGCTCCTCTCGCGATGTCCTCGTGGGTCCTCGTCCGTGCCGCCGCGCGGCGGGACGGCTGGCCCCGAGCATAGGGTGCTCAGCGGAAGTCGCGGGAGGACGCCCGGGCCTGGAGGACCGCACCGGCTCCGGGGACGACGACGTCGATGCCCTCCACGCGGTCGGCCACCAGGTTGGTGACGCCCTCGTTGCGCTCCAGTCGGCCGCGCACGACCACCGCGACCTTGTTGCGGGCCGCCTGCCGGTGCGCCTTCATCACGCCGATCGAGCACACGACGTTGAGCATGCCGGTCTCGTCCTCCAGGTTGAGGAAGGTGACGCCCATCGCGGTGCCGGGGCGCTGGCGGTGGGTGACGAGCCCGCCGACGTGCACGCGTCGCCCGGCCTCGGCGTCGGCCAGCTCGGCGACGGACCGGACCCCGGCGCGGCGCAGCTCGTCGCGCAGGTGCTCGACGGGGTGGCGCTCGGGCGAGACCCCGGTGGCCCAGAGGTCGGCGAGGGTCAGCTCCGCCTCGCTCATCCCCGGCAGGGTCGGCGCCGCGGGTGCCGGGGTGGTGCCGGGCAGGTGCTCGGACCCCTCGGCGAAGCCGGCCGCCCACAACGCGGCACGACGGTCCAGCCCCCAGCCGCCGAACGCACCGGCCGTGGCCAGCGCCTCCAGCTGTGCGGTGGTCAGGTCGGCCCGCCGGGAGAGGTCGGTGATGTCGGTGAACGGGGCCTCCTCGCGCGCGGCGACGATCCGGTGCGCGACCTGCGGGCCGATGCCGCGCACGGAGTCCAGCCCGAGGCGTACGGCGAGGGCGCCGTCGCGACGGTGGGCGGGCACCGGGTCGGGGGTGCCGGGCACCCACTCGACGCGCTCGAAGCGCGGGCGGCAGCACGCGTCGAGACCGGTCGTGGTGACCGGTCCGTCGCCGACGGGTTCGAGGTCGGCCTGGGCCCCCGACACGTCGACGTCGGGACGGCGTACGGCGACGTCGTGGCGGCGGGCGTCGTGGACCAGCGACTGGGGAGAGTAGAAGCCCATCGGCTGGTTGCGCAGCAGACCGGCCAGGAAGGCCGCCGGGTAGTGCAGCTTGAACCAAGACGACGCGTAGACGAGGAGGGCGAAGGACAGGGCGTGCGACTCGGCGAAGCCGAAGTTCGCGAAGGACAGGATCTTGACGTAGATCGAGTCGGCGAGGTCACCGGTGATGCCGCGGCGCGCCATGCCGGCGTAGAGCTTCTGCTTGACCGACTCGATGCGCTCGATGCCGCGCTTGGAGCCCATCGCCCGACGCAGCAGGTCGGCGTCGTCGCGACTGCAGTCACCGAGGGTCACGGCCATCGCCATCAGCTGCTCCTGGAACAGCGGCACGCCCTTGGTGCGCTCGAGCACCGGCACGAGCTCGGGGTGGTCGTAGGTCACCGGCTCCTGGCCGGTCGCGCGACGGACGTAGGGGTGCACGGCCCCGCCCTGGATCGGACCGGGACGGATGAGCGCGATCTCGATGGCGAGGTCGTAGAACTCGCGCGGGCGCAACCGCGGGAGCGTGCCGATCTGGGCGCGGCTCTCCACCTGGAAGACGCCGATCGAGTCGGCGCGGCACAGCATGTCGTAGACGGCCGGCTCCTCCTTCGGCATCGTCGCGAGGTCCCACTCCTCGCCGAGGTGGTCGGCCACCAGCCGCATCATGTGGTCGAGCGCGCCGAGCATGCCCAGGCCGAGCAGGTCGAACTTGACCAGGCCCATCGACTCGCAGGCGTCCTTGTCCCACTGGAGGACCGTGCGCCGGTCCATCCGGGCCCGCTCGATCGGACAGACCTCGCCGATCGGGCGCTCGGTCAGCACCATCCCGCCCGAGTGGATGCCGAGGTGGCGGGGGGCACCCATCAGCTCCTCGGCCAGCTCGACGACCGCTGCCGGCACGTCGTGGGCCGCCGGGTCGCCCATGTCGCCGGCCACGACGGACTTCCAGCCGTCGATCTGCTTCGACCAGGCGTCCTGCTGTCCGGGGGAGAAGCCCAGCGCCTTGGCGGCGTCACGCACCGCCATGCGCGGACGGTAGGCGATCACGTTGGCCACCTGTGCGGCGTTGCGCCGGCCGTAGGTGTCGTACACCCACTGGATGACCTCCTCGCGCCGGTCGGAGTCGAAGTCGACGTCGATGTCGGGCTCCTCGTCGCGGTGCGCGGAGATGAAGCGCTCGAACGGCAGCTGGTAGAAGACGGCGTCGACGGCGGTGATGCCGAGCGCGTAGCAGACCGCCGAGCTGGCGGCCGAGCCGCGGCCCTGGCAGAGGATGCGGCGCTCGCGGGCGAAGGCGACGATGTCGTGGACGATGACGAAGTAGCCGGCGAAGTCCTTCTCGGCGATGATCCGCAGCTCGTGCTCCAGCCGCTCCCGCGCCTCCCTCTCGTGGGGGACACCGGCGTACCTCTCGGCGAACCCGCGCTCCGCGAGCACCCGCAACCACGAGTCGGCCGTGTGGCCCGGGGGGATCTGCCGCTTGGGCAGCGCGGGGGAGGCCTTGTGCAGGTCGAAGGACAGCTCGTCGGCGAGGCTGACGCTGCGCGACACGGCCTCGGGGTACGACGACAGCGCGGCGGCCGTCTCCGCACCGCTGCGCAGGTGGGCCGAGCCCGAGAGGTCGAGCCAGCCGTCGAGCTCGGCGAGGCTGCGCCGCGCGCGCACGGCGGCCATCGCCGCGGCGAGCCGGTGCCGCTGCGGGGTGGCGTGGTGGACGTTGCCGGCGGCGACGACGTCGAGGCCGTGGACGGCGGCCAGCCCGGCCAGCGAGGCGTTGGTGAGGTCGCTGCCCGGTCGCGGCGAGAGCTCGACGAGCACGTCGTCGAGGCCGAACAAGGACGTCAGCCGGTCGAGCGCCTCGGCGGCCGCGGGCTCGCCGCCAGCCGTCAGCGCCTGCTGCACCGCGCCCTTGCGGCACCCGGTCAGCACCACCCAGTGCCCACGTCCCACCTGGGCCAGCTCGTCGAGGTCGTAGACCGGGCGGCCCTTCTCGTCTCCGCGCAGGTGGGCGTCGGTCATGGCAGCGGCGAGCCGGTGGTAGCCCTCGACGCCTCGCGCCAGCACCAGCAGGTGGCTGCCCTCGGGGTCGGGGACACCGTTCTGCGGACCGGTGAGACCGAGCGACAGCTCGGCGCCGAAGACGGTGGGTAGGTCGTAGGCGGCGGCCGCCTCGGCCAGCATCGGCGCCCCGTAGAAGCCGTCGTGGTCGGTGACGGCGAGGGCGTGCAGGCCGAGGCGCACCGCCTCCTCCACGAGCTCGGCGGGGGAGGAGGCGCCGTCGAGGAAGCTGAAGTGGCTGTGGCAGTGCAGCTCCGCGTAGGGAGTGACGTCGGCGGGCCGCTCGATGGAGCGGGCCTCGGTCGAGGCGCGCTTGCGGCGCGAGACGGGCGCGTCGTCGGCGCCCGGCAGGCCGCTCAGCCGGCGCTCCAGCTCCTTCCACCGCATGGTGGGGTTGTTCCAGCCCATCAGTCGTAGCCCGCTTCGAGGGACCAGCCGTCAGGAGCCCGCAGCAGGAGCCAGGCACGGCCGTCGGCCCCCACGACCTGGAAGCGCGCGGCGGGTCCGGAGCCGCCCGACCACCAGCCCTCGTCGGTGGGCCACGGGCCCGCCCATGCCGTCACCGGCTGCCAGGGCAGGCCCTCGGCCCGGCCGGTGGCGCGGAAGTGCCGCGGCTCTCCGCTGACCACGCCGCGGTCGGTGACGCACACCTCCCGGCCCACGCCGTCCAGCACCTCGGCGGGCCGGGGAGGGGTGAAGACCCGGACCGGCGCCGGCCCCGGCACCCGACCGGGCCACGGCCGGTCCACCGGTCTCAGGTCCACCGGCCGCTCCCCCCAGGGCACCAGGGACTGCCGCGCCGAGGGGCTGCGACCGCCCTGCAGCACCGGGCGGCGCACCGCGTCGAAGCCGACCATGCCCTGCACCCGGGCCACACCGCGCTCGACGAGGTCGTCCGACGCCGAGCCCCAGAGCGCCTCGCCGTGCGCGGCCGCCGGCTCGACCAGCTCGGGCACGAACCGGACCCGGTCGATCGGCGCGTCGATGGTCCCGGCGTGCTTGCGGGCGCGCAGCGGGCCGCTCGTCCCGCTCGTGGCGCCGGCCGACTGGAGCTGCCAGTGCACCCGGTCGACGAGGTCGCGGGCGTTGAAGTGGCGCGGGTGGAGCCAGGTGCGCGACGAGCAGACCACGCCGTCGGCCTCGGCCTCGACCCGCACGCCCGTGGCGACCAGCTGGTGGTGGGCGAGCTGGGTGACGAACCGCTCAGCGGTCGTGCGGACGCTGAAGGTGATCGCCTCGACGGACTCGAGGGGCGGCTCGAACAGCACCTCGGCGTCGAGCTCGGGTGGCGGGGTCCGGGCGGCGAACAGCGTGGGGTCCTCGCCGCGGGCGCGGCGCCGGACGGTGGCGCCGTAGGCGCCGAGCCGGTGCTCGACCGCGTCGCCCGGCAGGTCGGCGAGGTCGCCCAGGGTGCCCAGTCCGAGGCGCTGCAGCAGCCCGACGAGCTCGCGACCCCGGGCGCCGTCGTCCTGCAGCACGTGCACCGGCAGGCCGCGCAGGAAGGCCGGGGACCCGCCGGGCGGAACCACGCACCACGACTGCACCTCCGCCACCCGGGCGGCCTGCTCGGCGGTGAACAGGTCGTCGGCGATGCCGACGCGCACGTCCCACACGCCCGACTCGACCAGGGCCTGGCAGGCCGTCGCGGCGGCGGCGGTCTCGCTGCCGTACCAGCTGCCGGGCGCCCTGACGGCGAGCAGCCCGGGACGCAGGGCGGCCACGCCGGGGCGCAGGTCCTCGACCACGGCGAGGACCGGTTCGAAGGCACGGGCGTCGCGGTCCGGATTGGTCGGGAGCAGCAGCAGGTCGGGACACCTCGCCTGCGCGTCGCGACGGCGCTGCCCCCGGCGTACGCCCTCGGCTCGGGCAGGACCGTTGCAGACCTCCACCACGTTGGCGGCGAGCACGGCGGCGGGGGAGCGGAGCGACCGGTCCGCCTCCTCGAGGGCGGCGACCACCGACCAGTCCGGGCACCACACGACCATCACCCTCATCCGGACACCTGCCGGATCTCGCGCACCTCCCGGTCGACCCGGTGGACCCCCGGCCAGGTCAGGTCGGCGCGCTGCGGTGGCCGCGTGCCCCGGTGGACCACGACCCTGGCCCGGCGCTCCAGCAGCTGCCCGGCCCCGCCGGCAGGCCCGGTCCAGGTGGACTCCTCGATGCTCAGGCGGGCGGACGCCCGCGGCCACCGGCCGTGGACGACCAGCACGGCGGACCTGCTGCGCAGCCGGGAGTCGAGGATCCCCGCCGTCCGCTCGTCGACGGTGGCGGGGGGCCGCAGCACCACCACGCGCAGCACGTCGACGAGGGCAGCCGTCACCTCGAGCCAGTGCTCGCCGGGGTCGGGCACCACCACGGTGCGCGACAGCTCGAACCCGAGCTCCGCAGCGGCTTCGGCGCCGAAGTCGGCGCACCCGGCGAAGCCCACCCACTCCCCGGCCCGGGACGCCCCGGCGGCGAGGGCCAGCGCCAGCGACGCCGAGTCCACGGCGTAGGCCGATCCCGCGTGGAGCGGGACCAGGTCGGCGAGTCCGGCCAGGGTCGGCAGCGGCTCCCCGGCCGGTCTGCGCTCCATCGCGGCGACCCGCTCGCGCAGCTGCTCGACCACCGAGCGGCCCGGGTCGAGCGCAGCGACGGAGCGGGCGGACGACATGTCCCCATGATCGAACACGTGTTCGAACCAGTCAAGCGGAGGCGCCCGGTCGGTGGCCGGCCCCGGCCTTCTGGTGGGTCGACCCGACATGTTCCGCCGGTTCGCAGGCGATATCTGAGGACGCGGTGAACGGACATCGGCCCCTCCGGCGACCGCGACGTCCTCAGATATCCCTCGGGCCATGCGGCGCGGTGAGACGCGGCTCCGCGTTCTGCGTCGGAGGGGAGGTGTCTGCTTATGCTGGCCGGACGTGTTCGTCGGTCGGGGTAAGGGTGGGGTCGGTGTCGAAGGTTTCGAGGCTCGTCGGGGGCATGTGCCTCGTGCTCGTGGCGTCAGTGGGCCTGGGCCTGGGTGCTCCCGGCCAGGCCGCGGTGGGCGACCCCGCGTCGTCGTCAGGCACGTCGGTGGCCGTCACTGCCAAGCCGGACAAGCCGAACAAGTGGGAGGCCTACAGCGGCCCCTTCTTCAACGACCCGCACCTCGCGAGGGGCCACTTCCAGATCGAGCGGCGGGTGATCAAGACGATCGACAACACGCCCAAGGGCTCGACGATCCGGATCGCCATCTACTCCCTCGACCGGCTACCGGTCGCCAGCGCCCTCGTCCGGGCGCACCGTCGTGGGGTCCGCGTGCAGATGCTGCTCAACGACCACTGGGAGAACGGTGCGATCAGGATGCTGCGCAACGAGGTCGGCAAGAACCCGCGACGCGACAGCTTCGTCTACAAGTGCAAGCAGAGCTGCCGGGGGGCGGCCAACGAGTTCAACAACCTGCACTCGAAGTACTACCTCTTCAGCCAGGCGGGGAAGTCGGAGGACGTCATCGCGGTGGGCTCGGCCAACATGACCCGCAACGCGGCCGTCCACCAGTGGAACGACCTCTACTTCACCGATGGTGACCACGAGCTCTTCCGGCAGTTCGTCGATCTCTTCAACGACATGCGCAAGGACTACGACACGCGCCAGGAGCCCCTCGTCTTCTGCGGGATCCCGACCAACGGCGTCTCGTGCGACGACTCCGTCGACAAGCACACCGCGGTCGCGTTCCCGCGCGTCTCGCGGCCGAAGGACGACCTGGTGGTGCAGATGCTCGACCGCGTCCAGTGCCTGACCCCCGACCCGGTGACGGGAGAGGTCAAGCGCACGCGCCTGGCGCTGTCGATGCACACGATGCGTGGCAATCGCGGCAACTACCTCGCCGAGGCGATCCGCCAGAAGTGGGTCCAGGGGTGTGACGTGCGGGTCACTTACGGCCTCATCGGCTACCACACGAAGGGCGTCATCGCCGCCCCGACCAAGCGCGGCCGGATCCCGCTGCGCTCCACGGGCATGGACTACAACACCGACGACAACTTCGACCTCAACAACGACGGCATCGACGACCTGATCCTCGACTACTACAGCCACCAGAAGTACTTCATCATCCAGGGCACCTACAACGGCGTCCCCGACACCAACATGGTGATCACGGGGTCGGTGAACTGGTCGAGCCTCAGCACCGCCAACGACGAGGTCTGGTTCACCGTGCGGGGAGCCGTGGTGGCGAAGAAGTACCTGCGGAACTTCGACTACCAGTGGAACAACACCCGCAACACCCGCAACGCCTACACGACGACGTACGCCAACTTCCGGGTCCGTCGCACGGTGCGGCAGCCGGACGGCACGACGCGCACCGTGTGGCGGACGGTGCGCCGGCCCGTCACCACGGTCGAGCCGGACCACTACGTGCCGGGTCCCTACTGGGAGGCCGACTGACCGGCGCGCCCTGAGCAACCCGTGCGAGCGCGCGCGGACGGACCCGGTGACCGATGGTCCCGGGTCCGTCCGCCAGGTGCGTGCTGGGGCTCGGCGAGGTGATCAGGCGTTCTTGATCGCGGAGATGTCGAGCTCGAGCTTGATCTTCTCCGAGACGAGCACACCGCCGGTCTCGAGCGCCGCGTTCCAGGAGAGGTCCCAGTCCTTGCGGTTGATCGTGGTCGCGCCCTCGAAGCCCACGCGGGTGTTGCCGAACGGGTCGATCGCGGTGCCGGTCTCCTCGAACGGGATCGTGACGGGCTTGGTGACGCCCTTGATGGTCAGGTCGCCGGTGATGGTCCACTCGGCACCGTCGCGCTCGACCTTCGTCGAGGTGAAGGTGATGGCCGGGTGGTTCTCGACGTCGAAGAAGTCGCCGGAGACCAGGTGCCCGTCGCGGTCCGCCGTGCCGGTGGAGATGCTCGCAGGGCGGATGTTGATCGACACGCTCGAGGCGGCCGGGTTCTCGGCGTCGACGTGCGCGATGCCCTCGAAGTCGGAGAACTGGCCGCGGACGGTGGTGACCATGGCGTGGCGCGCCGAGAAGCCGAGGCGCGAGTGGCTCGGGTCGATGGTGTAGTCACCGGTGAGGGCGTCGCGCTCGGCGACGGCGACGGGCGCGGAGGCCTGGTCGACAGCGGGCGCGGTCGCGACGTGGGCGGCGGGCTTGGACTTGCGACGGAAGAACGACATGGGGGCTCCTGGGAGAGGTATTGGTTGTTGATTCAACCAATCCAACGGTGCGGGGCTCGATTGCATTCCCCACGCGGTGTGATCCGCGTCTCACCGTCCGCCCGCCCGAGGCGGACGCGCGCCGGCGGTCGAGTGTGGTCTTTCGACGCTCCGCGGTCGCGGTTTGGCGCATATCGCTACGATATGCGTAGCGAAACTGGAGCGGCCGTCGATCGGCCCGGGAAGAGGTGGCACATGGGTGTCGAAGTGGTCGTGTTCATCGTCGCGGCGTCGATCGCCGGAGGTCTGTCGATGGGTGCCGTCACCTGGATCTACTTCCTCGACAAGTGGCGTACGGACCCGGAGGCTGCGCCGGCGGCGGCGCCCCGGTCCGTCTTCGACCAGCCGGGCGACCGCCGGCTCGACGAGGCTGCGTGAGCGGACATGCACCCCCTGATCGTCCTGCTCGCCTTCACCCTCGCGGCGCTCGTGACGTACGTCCTCGTGCTCGGGCTGCTCACGGCACTGGCCATCCCCGACCACGAGGACGAGCGTGCCGTCCGCTGATCGTCCCGCCTCGCGAGCGGGGCGGCCCCGCGAGGCCACCGTGGACCAGCGCCTGCACGACACAGTGCTCGCGCTGCTCCGCGAGGGCGGCCCGGGCGCGGTCACCATGGACCGGGTCGCGGCCTCCTCGGGCGTCGCCAAGACGTCGATCTACCGCCGGCACGCCAACCGCGGGCAGCTGCTGACGGCCGTGCTGTCCACCGCCATCGGCCTGCCGGACGTCCCCGAGGAGGGCGAGGTCCGCGACAAGATCCGCTCCGCACTCGAGCAGGCATGGCGCCAGATGGACGTCGTCCTGGGCCCGGGCGGCCTCGCCGCGATCGTGGGTGACAGCGACCCGGAGTTCACCGGGCTGTTCCGTGCGGCCCTGCAGCCCTACGTCGAGGTGCTCGTCCGACGGATCCGCGACGACGTCGACGCCGGGCTCCTGCGCGAGGGCCTCGACGCCGACGGCGTGGTGAGCCTGATGGTCGGCGCCCACCTGGGCGAGCTGCTCCGTCATGGCGAGGTGCGGCCGGCGTGGATGGACCGCGCCCTCGAGCTCCTGTGGGTGCTCATGGCGCCTGACTGACCGCATCGGTGCCGACTGTCCGGGGCGTGGGCGAGACTGCGGACATGGCCGACCCCGGGTACGACCCCAGCTTCCTCGACGCCGACATCGAGCCGCCCCGGACGCCCGTGCCCGGTCCGGGCGAGGACGCCGTTCTGGCGAGGCCGCTCGACTACGTGCACTTCACGGTGCGCATGCACCCCGAGCGACGGCTGGCGTGGTGGGTGGCGTGGAACGTCGACGGGCTGCGCCTGTTCCCCAGCGACAGCATCAGTCGCTCGGGCGAGCGATTCCGGCTCGACCCGCGC
>DASTPB010000207.1:0-2892 GCA_035762385.1 Nocardioides sp.
GGGTCGCCGACGAGCGAGAGCATCGGCAGGTCGTTGCTGGAGTCCGAGTACGCCGAGCAGCGGGCGAGGTCGAGGCCCTCCCGGGCGGCCAGCGCCTTGACCGCCTCCGCCTTGGCCGGGCCGTGGAGCAGGTCGCCGACCAGCCGACCCGTGTAGACGCCGTCCACGTGCTCGGCCACCGTGCCCATGGCGCCGGTGAGGCCGAGCCGGCGGGCGATGATGGTGGCGATCTCGATCGGCGCGGCGGTCACCAGCCACACCCGCTGCCCCTCGTCGAGGTGGATCTGGGCCAGGGCACGGGTGCCCGGCCACACCCGGTGCGCCATCGCCTCGTCGAAGATCTCCTCCCCGAGCTCCTCGAGCTCGGCGGTGGTGTGCCCGGCGATGAACGACAGCGCGGAGTTGCGTGCCTCGGCCACGTGCTCGGGGTCCTCGACGCCGACGATCCGGAAGTAGGCCTGCTTCCACGCGGCGGAGGCGATCTCCTTCGTGGTGAAGAACTTCCGGCGGTACAGCCCGCGCGCGAAGTGGAAGATGCTGGCGCCCTGCATGACGGTGTTGTCGACGTCGAAGAAGGCGGCCGCGGTCGGGTCGTTGGGCCACAGCAGGGCGCTCTCGACCTCCGCCGACGCCGCCGCGGCCTCGCCCGCCAGGGCCGACCGCTGCTGCAGGTTCAGGCGCCGGGGTCGCTCGGGCGGGGTCACCCGGCCAGCGTAGCGGCGCCCGCCCGACCGGTCGCACGCCCGCTGCACGCCGGACGAGGGCGCCCTGCTGTGGAAGGATCGACGCATGCCGCGCCACGACATCTCCGCGTTGGTGGCCGAGGCTGCCGACGACGTGCCCGACCGGCAGGCCCTCGTCGAGAGCGGCGGCCGCTCGCTCACGTGGGCGGGTCTCGAGGACGAGGTCGCCCGCATCGCGACCGGTCTCGGCTCGCACGGCATCCGCGCGGGCCAGCGGGTGATGATCGCCGTCGGCAACCGCATCGAGTTCGTCACGACCTACCTCGGTGTCCTCCGGGCCCAGGTCGTCGCCGTACCGGTCAACCCCCGGTCGACCGCCGGCGAGCTCGCCCGGATGATGACCGACTCCGGCTGCCGGATGGTGGTCGCCGACGAGACGTCCGTCGACGTCGTACGCGCCGCGGTCACCGCGCTCGATCCCCACGTCGCCCGCCCGGTGGTGGTCGTCACCGGCACCGACCCGGCCGGTGGCGAGCTGCCCCTCGACGACCTCCGCGCCGACGTCGTACGCCCGGTGCCGCCGCTGCCCGACCCCGAGAAGCTCGCTGCCCTCCTCTACACCTCCGGCACGTCGGGTCAGCCCCGCGCGGCGATGCTGACCCACCGTGCACTGCTGGCCAACATCGAGCAGGTGGCCGCCGTCGAGCCCCCGATGATGCACGGCGACGACGTGGTGCTCGGGGTGCTGCCGCTCTTCCACGTCTACGGCCTCAACGCCGTGCTCGGCGGGGTGCTGCGCCACCGCGCGCGGCTGCTGCTCGTCGAGCACTACGAGCCGCAGGCCGTCCTCGACCTCATCGACGACGAGGCGTGCAGCGTGGTGCCGATCGCCCCGCCCGTCTTCGTCCACTGGCTGCCCGACGAGCACCTGCGCGAGCGGCTCGGTCCGGTCCGGCTGGTGCTCTCCGGGTCGGCCCCGTTGGAGGGGGAGGTGGTCGAGGAGTTCACCTCGGTCACCGGCATCCCCGTGCACCAGGGCTACGGACTCACGGAGGCCGCGCCGGTCGTGACGAGCACGCTCTGCAGCCGTGAGCCCCGGGCGGGCTCGGTGGGAGCCGCACTGCCCGGCATCGAGCTGCGGCTCGTCGACGAGACCTGGAGCCAGGTCGAGGGGGATGACCCCGGCGAGATCCAGGTGCGTGGCGACAACCTCTTCAGCGGTTACTGGCCGGACGGGGCCGACGGCCCGGACGAGGACGGCTGGTACGCCACGGGCGACGTCGGCATCCTCGACGCCGACGGGGACCTGTTCCTCGTCGACCGGGTGAAGGAGCTGGTGATCGTCAGCGGCTTCAACGTCTACCCCACCGAGGTCGAGGAGGTGCTCCGGGAGGTCGACGGGGTCGCCGACGCGGCGGTGATCGGAGTGCCGGACGAGGCGACCGGCGAGGCGGTGGTGGCGTACGTCGTCGCGTCGCCCGGCCGGGTGGCCGCCGAGGTCGAGGGCGCCGTCCGCGCGCACGTCGAGGGCAGGTTGGCGCGCTTCAAGCAGCCGGCGCGCATCGAGGTCGTCGAGGCGCTGCCCCTCACCGTGACCGGCAAGGTGCAGAAGGGGCGGCTGCGGGGCCTCGAGCGCCGCCGGGTCGAAGGACTCCTCGAATGAGCACGCCGCGCATCACCCTCTACACCCGCCCGGGCTGCCACCTGTGCGACGACGCCCGTGCCGTCATCGAGGGGGTCTGTGCCGATCTGGGGGAGTCCTACGACGAGATCGACATCACCGGGGACGACGAGCTCGAGGACCGCTTCACCGACGACGTCCCGGTCACCTTCGTCGACGGCAGGCAGCACGACTTCTGGCGGGTGGACGAGACGAGGCTGCGGGCGGCGCTGGGCTGACGACATGGCCGGTGGTCGCCCGGACGACGCGGCACCATGACGTCGCTCCTGCGGGGATGTCGATCGACTCGTGAGGTGTTGAGCGGGACGTGAGGCTCTCCCTGCTCGACCGCTCCCGCACTCGCGTCGGGATGCCCGATGCCGAGGCCCTCGAGGCGACGGTGGCCCGGGCCGTCCGTGCCGAGCAGGTCGGCTACGACCGCTTCTGGGTCGCTGAGCACCACGCCGTACCCGGCATCGCGTCGGGGGCGCCGGCGGTGCTGCTGGCCGCGATCGGCGCCCGCACCGAGCGCATCCGGATCGGCTCGGG
>DASTPB010000208.1:0-3336 GCA_035762385.1 Nocardioides sp.
GAGCTCACCGACGCCGAGTGGGCGATGCTGCTGCGGCGCTGCCCCTCGCGCAGCCTGACCGTGGTCGGCGACCGCGCCCAGGCACGCCACGGCTTCGCCGAGTCGTGGACCGAACGCCTCGCGCGCATCGGCCTCACCGACGTCAGCGTGGCTCCCCTGACCGTCAACTACCGCACGCCGGCCGAGGTGATGGCCGAGGCGGAGCCGGTGATCCGCGCGGCGCTCCCCGGGGCCAACGTCCCCACCTCGGTCCGGGTGAGCGGGATCCCCGTCCTCCACGCGTCGGCTGCCGAGCGCGACGCGATCATCGGCGACTGGCTGGCCGAGCACGCGGAGGGGACCGCTGTCGTCGTCGGCGACCCGACCTTCGCCGACACGCCTCGCGTCAGGTCGCTGGCTCCCGAGCTGGTCAAGGGCCTCGAGTTCGACCTCGTCGTGCTCGTCGACCCCGTCGGCTTCGGCGACGGCGTGGCAGGTGCGGTCGATCGCTACGTCGCGATGACCCGTGCCACGCAGCGGCTGGTGGTGCTCAGGTCGTGAGGACGTGGCGCAGGGCGGTGATGTCGGCGGTGCCGACCCGGCAGCAACCGCCGACCAGGCGCGCGCCGGCCGCCACCCAGCCCTCGACGTCGGCAGGCTCGAACGCCGAGCGCCCCTCCCACGACCGGGTGGCGGCGTTCCAGCCCTGCCCGGAGTTGGGGTAGACGACGGCGGGACCGTGCGCTCCGGCGACCGCCACCGTCGCACCGGCGTCCGCGGGCGAGTTGCAGTTGGCGCCGACGGCGATCACCTCGGCGACGCCCGCCGCCATCGCGAACGCCTCTCCGATCGGCTCACCGGCGCGGGTGAGACCGTTCGCGGTGGACAGCGACAGCCAGGCCGGCACCCCGCTGCCGTCGAGCTCGGCCAGCACCGCCTCGACCTCGGAGAGGCACGGGATGGTCTCGACCGCCAGGACGTCGGCGCCCTCGCCCACGGTCGAGGCGAGCACGTCGAGACGCGGACGGTGGAACGTCCGGAGCCCGGCCACGTCGAGGTCGTAGTCCCCGCGGTACTCCGAGCCGTCCGCCAGCACCGCGCCGTACGGTCCGACCGAGGCGGCCACCCATCCGTCGGGCGCCACGTCGTCCCGCGCGGCGGCAGCCAGCTCGACGCTCCGGCGCAGCAGCCGCTCGACCTCGTCGCGGTCCGCGCCCTCGGCGCCGAAGCCCTCGAAGGACACCTGGTACGACGCGGTGGTCGCCACCTCGGCGCCGGCGGTGAAGAACTCCCGGTGGGCGCGCTCGATCGCCGCCGGATCGTCGCGCAGCAGCCGCGCCGACCACAGGTCGCTGGACAGGTCGTGGCCGTGCTCCTCGAGCAGGGTCGCGAGGCCGCCGTCGAGGACGACGGGACGCTCGGCGATCGCAGTCCGGAGGTCTGTGCGGGTCATGCGTCGAGTCTGGCACCCGAGGGCAGGAGCAGCATCAGGCGTCGACGTAGGCCGCGAGGTGCTTGCCGGTCAGCGTCGGTTCCTTCGCCGCCACCATGTCGGCCGGCGGGCCCTCGAAGACGATCGTGCCGCCGTCGTGGCCCGCACCGGGACCGAGGTCGATGATCCAGTCGGCGTGGGCCATCACGGCCTGGTGGTGCTCGATGACGATGACCGACTTGCCGGCGTCGACGAGTCGGTCGAGGAGGCCGAGGAGGTTCTGCACGTCGGCGAGGTGCAGGCCGGTGGTGGGCTCGTCGAGGATGTAGACGTCGCCCTTCTCCCCCATCTGCGTGGCGAGCTTGAGCCGCTGGCGCTCGCCGCCGGACAGCGTGGTCAGTGGCTGCCCGAGCGAGAGGTAGCCCAGCCCGACGTCGACGAGCCGGTCGAGGATCTTCACCGCGGCGGGGATCCTGGCCTCGCCCTCGCTGAAGAGCGCCCGGGCGTCGACGACCGACATCTCGTGCACCTCGGCGATGTCCTTGCCGCCGAGGGTGTGCTCGAGGACCTCGGCCCTGAAGCGACGGCCCTCGCACTCCTCGCAGGGCGACTCGACGGTGGCCATGGGGCCGAGCTCGGTGAAGATCACGCCGGCGCCGTTGCAGGTCGGGCACGCGCCCTCGGAGTTGGAGCTGAACAGTGCGGGCTTGACGCCGTTGGCCTTGGCGAACGCCTTGCGGATCGGGTCGAGCAGGCCGGTGTACGTCGCGGGGTTGCTGCGCCGCGACCCCTTGATCGCCCCCTGGTCGATGACGATGACCTCGTCGCGGCCCGCCAGCGAGCCGTGGATCAGCGAGCTCTTGCCCGAGCCCGCGACCCCGGTGACGACGGTCAGCACGCCGAGCGGCACGTCGACGTCGACGTCGCGCAGGTTGTGCGTGCTGGCGCCGCGCACCTCCATGGTCCCGGACGGCTGGCGCACCGACTCCTTGAGCCGCGCGCGGTCGTCGAGGTGCCGGCCGGTGATGGTGCCGCTGCGCCGCAGCCCCTCGACGTCGCCCTCGAAGCAGATCTCACCGCCGTCGGCACCCGCCGCCGGCCCGATGTCGACCACGTGGTCGGCGATGCCGATGGTCTCGGGCTTGTGCTCCACGACCAGCACCGTGTTGCCCTTGTCGCGCAGCTGGCGCAGGAGGTCGTTCATCCGCTCGATGTCGTGCGGGTGCAGCCCGATCGTCGGCTCGTCGAAGACGTAGGTGACGTCGGTGAGCGACGACCCGAGGTGGCGGATCATCTTGGTGCGCTGGGCCTCGCCGCCCGACAGGGTGCCGGCCGGCCGGTCGAGCGAGAGGTAGCCGAGCCCGATCTCGGAGAAGGAGTCGAGCAGGTGCTGCAGCCCCTTCAGCAGCGGGGCGACCGACGGCTCGTCGAGGTCGCGGACCCAGTCGGCGAGGTCGCTGATCTGCATCTCGCACAGGTCGGCGATCGACTTGTCGTTGATCTTCGACTTCCTCGCCTCCGGCGTCAGGCGGGTGCCGTGGCAGTCGGGGCAGGTCTGGAAGGTGACCGCACGCTCCACGAAGCGGCGGATGTGCGGCTGCATCGCCTCGGGGTCCTTGGACAGCATGGACTTCTGGATCTGCGGGATCATGCCGGTGAAGGTGAGGTTGACGCCCTCGACCTTGATCTTGGTCGGCTCCGACCAGAGCATCGTCTCGAGCTGCTTCTTCGTGAAGGACTTGATCGGCTTGTCCATCGGCAGGCCCATGCCCTCGAAGAGCCGTCCGTACCACCCGTCCATCGAGTAGCCGGGAACCGTCAGCGCGCCCTCGGACAGCGACTTCTCGTCGTCGTACAGGGCGGTCAGGTCGATGTCGTTGACCTTGCCCATGCCCTCGCAGCGCGGGCACATGCCGCCGAGGTAG
>DASTPB010000209.1:0-14062 GCA_035762385.1 Nocardioides sp.
CTGCTGCATGCGGTCGCGCGCGTGGCGCGAGGCCTCTCGCAGCGACTGCGCCCGGTCCCTGCCGGCCTCGTCCGGCGCGGTGGACTCCAGGACAGTGAGCTCGTCCTCGGCGGCGGTGACGCGGGCCCGGCTGACGGCCCACCCGCCGGCCATCTCCTGGTGCGAGCCGGCGGCGCGGAGCTCGCGCAGCAGGTCCCGTGCGAACCACTCGACCTCGGCCTGCTGACGCTGCAGCCGCTGACGCCACGCCGCCCGGCGCCGCGCACGGACGACCAGGGGGACCGCCACGACGCACCCCAGGACGAGCGCTGCCGCGACCCACCACACCCAGGGCGGCACGCCCTCGTCGTCGGCCGCCTGCTCATCCGACGCTTCAGCGAGCGTCTCCTCGGATGCTTCCGCGGTCGGTTCCGAGGTCGGACTCGGCTCGGGCGTCGTCGGCTCGGGCGTCGTCGGCTCGGCGGTCGGACTCGGCTCCGCAGTCCCCGAGGGAGTCTCGGTCGTCGGGGGAGGTGTCGTCGGCTCCGGAGGTGTGGCTGACGGCGTGCGGGTGGGACTGGGCACCGTCGCGGTAGGGGTACGCGTCGGGCTGGGGAGGCTGGGGCTGAGGGACTCGGTCGGCGTCCGGGTCGGCGTCCGGGTCGGTGTCACCGAGGGCCCTTCGCCGTCCCCGCCACCGGCGCCGCATCCCGCGAGCAGGCCGAGGACGACGACGAGCAGCGCGCCGGCACCGAGGCGGGCCGTCGAGGCGGTCGAGCGCTCGGTGGGACGGGGCCTGGCTGCGCGGCGGTCGGACATGCGAGTCCACGCTTGCCGGTCATCGGCCGCCAGGCATCCCCCGTGCGGGGTGAGACGGAGGAAGGGCTACGGTGCGCGGCCGTCCTCCTCCTCGGGCTCGCGGTCGGGCAGGCCCTGCGCCATCCGTCCGGTGTCGCGCCGGATGCCCTCGGCGCGGCGTCGCTCGAAAAGCAGGATCGCGACGACGACACCCACCATCACGAGGACGGTGGCGGCGATCCGGAAGGCGTCCATCCCTCCACCATGGCACGCGGGCCCGAACGAGCGGCGTCGCAGGTTCAGCCGCGGTTGGCCGCCACCGCCTCGCGGACGAGGGCCACGAAGGCGTCCGTGTCGAGTCGGTCGTCCTGTCGCAGGTCGATGGCGCGCCGCGTGCCGGCGTCGAGGCTGGCGTTGAAGAGCCCGGCGGGGTCGTCGAGCGAGGCGCCCTTCGCGAACGTCACCTTCACCTTGTCCTTGTAGGTCTCGACCGTGCAGAGGAGGCCGTCGAGCGAGAAGGTGGGCACCCCGTCGGGGTTCGACGCCTTGCGCCACTTCGCTTCCTCCGAGACGTCCTCCTCGGCCTCGAGGATCAACGAGCGGATGGTGTCGACGAGGGTTCCGCGCCAGTCGGTGGTCATGCCGGCGAGCCTAGGCGCGAGCTCAGGCGCCGGGCACGACGCGCATGTCGCGGTCGGCGCCACCGTCGAGCGCGCGCAGCGCCTCCTGGTAGGCCTCGCTGTCGTGCGCGGCGACCGCCGCCTCGACGGACGGGAACTCGATCACGATCGTGCGCGTGGCCTCGCCCTTCTCGAAGGTCACCTCGGGCACACCCCGGACCAGGAACCGGCCACCCGCCTCGGTCAGCGCGGGACCGGCCAGCGCTGCGTAGGCCGACACCTTGTCGGGGTCGTGGACGGCCTTGTAGGTGGTGATCCAGTACGCGGTCATGACCGCGACCCTACGGCGTACGCACGTGCCGGGGCCGGTCAGGCGCCGGGGCCGGTCAGGTCGCCGAGCCGTGCCGGGCCAGGTAGCGCTCGGCCGCGCGGGCCGACGGCCCCATGGTGAGCGTCGAGACCGCCACGATGGCCGCGATGGTGATCCAGCCGATCGAGCCGTGCTCCATCGCCAGCCAGGTGTAGAGCGCGGGTGCCCAGACGGAGCCGAGGGTGCCGCCGATGTGCGCGGCGCCCTGGTACTCCGCGCGCTGGTCGGCGTCGGTCAGGTCGGACATGAAGCCCCAGTGGCCGGCCGACTGGTAGAGCTCGGCGCCGGTCACCGTGACGTGGCCGAGCCAGACCAGCGCGATCGTGATCCAGCCGACCGTGTCGTGGGTGACCAGGACGATGGCGCAGGACAGCACGAAGAACCCGGACGAGATGTACGACGCCCGCAGCGACCGCGCCACGGAGTCGACGCCGCGTGCTGCGGCGACCTGCAGCAGCACGGCCATGACGGTGTTGGTGGCGAAGAGCCAGGCGAGCAGCACGCGCGGGGCGTCCGTCTCCTCGACCAGCCACAGCGGGATTACGATGTTGAGCAGCACCTGGTTGGTGCCCAGCACGCCGTCGCCCGTCATGAGGGCCAGGAACGGGCGGTTCCTGAGCGCTCGGGGCTTCACCACCTGGTCGTCGGCGTGCTTCGGGGCCTTGGTGGGCGGGTCCGGCAGCCGGGTGATCCACCAGGTGTTGGCCAGCAGGATCACGCCGGTGAGGATCGGCACCGCGCGCACGACGGCGTCGCTGTTGGTGGCGAGGGCGAGCCCGCCGATGAGCGCGCCGACCGTGAACCCGATGTTGAGCGCGGCGCGCATGAAGGCCTGCGACTGGACCCGCTCCTCGCGGGTGAAGATGTCGATCGTGTAGGCGCCGCGCCCGCTCCAGCCGGCCTGGCTGACCACCTCCAGCACCACCATCATCGCGAGGTAGGCGGCGAACCCGTGGATCAGCGGCCACACGAGGTAGAGCAGGGCGGTGAGCCCGGCACCGATCGCCCACATCCGCTTCGTGCCCACGCGGTCGGCAAGCTTGCCCGCCGGCACCGCGAAGAAGAACGACACGACCCCGGCGACGGTGAGTCCGATGCCGACCTGGGCGGCCGAGAGGCCGACGACCTGGGTGAAGAAGACCGCCGACCCGGTGATGAAGGTGCCCTCGCCGACCGCGAAGAGGATCGACTGCACGGACAGCGACCGGGCGAGGGGTGAGGGCGGGAGCTGGCGCTGCCACCAGGACGTCGTCCCGGTCGTGGTGCCTGCCTCGCGCCGCGTCCCGGTGTCGTCCATCGTGCTCATCGTCGCAGAGCCACTAGCGTTCGTCGTGTGAGTTTCCTGCGGCCCTCGGACGAGCCCTCCGTCGCCATCCGGCAGCTGTCGCGGTGGCTGGAGGCTGATGCCCCGCCCCCGCTGCTGATCGAGACGTCCGGGTCCACCGGCAGGCCGAAGGGCGTCGTCCTCCCGCGCCGCGCCGTGCTCGCCAGCGTGGAGGCGTCCGCGCGCCGGCTGGGCGGGACCGGCCGTTGGCTGCTCGCGCTGCCGTCGTCGTACGTCGCCGGGGTGCAGGTCATCGTCCGCTCGCTGGTCGCCGGTCACGAACCGACGGTCGTGGACGGCCTCGACGTCGGGCGTGCGGTCGCGACGGACCACGGCGGCACGCCGACCTTCGCCTCGCTCGTGCCGACCCAGCTCCACCGCATCGTGGACGACCCCGAGCAGGTCGCCGCCCTGGCGCGCTGCCACGCCGTCCTGGTCGGCGGCGGTGGTCTCGACCCGGACGTGCGCCGACGGGCCGAGGACCAGGGCGTCCGCGTCGTCGCCACCTACGGTTCCTCGGAGACGGCCGGCGGGTGCGTCTACGACGGCGTGCCGCTCGACGGGGTCGGCGTGACCCTCGGCACCGACGGTCGCGTGCGGATCGCCGGGCCGACCCTCTTCAGCCACTACGCCGACGACCCCGAGCTGACCGCCGAGAGCGTCGTGGACGGCTGGTTCCTCACCTCCGACGCCGGCCGCTTCGACGAGGACGGCCGCCTGGAGGTCATCGGCCGCATCGACGACGTGGTCGTCAGCGGTGGCGTCAAGGTCCCGGTGACCGCCGTGGCCCGACGGCTGCGCGAGCACCTCCTCGTCACCGACGCGGAGGTCCTCGGCGTCCCCGACCCCGAGTGGGGCCAGCGGGTCGTCGCGGTGGTCGTCGGCAACGTCCGCGAGGCCGAGCTGCGCGACTGGGTGAGCCTCGAGCACCCCCGCTCGTGGGCGCCGCGGGAGTTCCGGTGGGTCGACCGCCTGCCGCTGCTGCCCAACGGCAAGGTCGACCGGCAGGCGATCCGGGCCGCGTTGTGACGGCCGGGGCCCTGGACGACCTGCGCGTCTTCTCCATCCCGCTGCGCACCCGGTTCCGCGGGATCACCGTGCGCGAGGGGGTGTTGCTGCGAGGTGACGCCGGCTGGGGGGAGTGGTCCCCGTTCCTGGAGTACGACGATGCGACCGCGCGACCGTGGCTCGCGTGCGCGCGCGAGGCTGCCGACGTGGGATGGCCGCCGCCGGTGCGCGACGCCGTACCCGTCAACGTCACCGTGCCGGCGACCGACCCCCACCGGGCGCACGCCATCGTCACCGCCGGCGGCTGCCGGACGGCCAAGGTCAAGGTGGCCGAGCGCGGCCAGGTGCTGGCCGACGACCTCGCCCGGGTCGAGGCGGTGCGCGACGCGCTCGGGCCTGACGGCCTGGTGCGCGTCGACGCCAACGGCGCGTGGGACGTGGACGAGGCGGTCCGGGCGATCGCCGCGATCGACCGCGCGGCCGGCGGGCTGGAGTACGTCGAGCAACCGGTCGCGGCTGTCGAGGACCTCGCCGTCGTACGGCGCCGGGTGGACGTGCCGATCGCCGCCGACGAGTCGATCCGGCGGGCCGAGGACCCCTACCTGGTCCGCGACCTGGAGGCGGCGGACGTCGCCGTGCTGAAGGTGCAGCCGCTCGGAGGGGTGCGCGCCTGCCTGCGCATCGCCGACGACATCGGCCTGCCGGTGGTGGTGTCCAGCGCCGTCGAGTCGAGCGTGGGCATCGCCGCCGGGGTCGCGCTCGCGGCCGCCCTGCCCGAGCTCCACCATGCCTGCGGCCTGGCCACGGTCCAGCTGCTCCAGGACGACGTCGCCGTCGCGCCGCTGCTCCCGGTCGACGGGATGCTCCCGGTCGGCCGGCCCGAGGTCGACGAGCGCGCCCTCGCCCGCCTCTCGGCGACGGAGGACCGGGTGGCCCACTGGCGCGCCCGGCTCGCGTCGGTAGGGCAGGATCAGCCAGCGTGACGAACCCCTCGACCGACCTCGCCCGCGCGGTGGTGACGGCCCTTCGCGGGGCAGGAGTGGGCGAGGTGGTGCTCGCGCCCGGCTCGCGCAACGCCCCGCTCTCCTTCGCGCTGTACGACGTCGCGCAGGCGGGTGGGCTGCGGCTCCACACCCGCATCGACGAGCGCACCGCCGCGTTCCTCGCCCTCGGCCTGGCGAAGGTCGGCGGGCAGCCCGCCGCCGTCGTGTGCACCTCGGGCACCGCGGTCGCCCACCTCCTCCCGGCGGTGATGGAGGCCGCCCACGCGGGCGTCCCGCTCGTCGTCGTCACGGCCGACAGGCCGGCGCGGCTGCGCGGCACGGGTGCGAACCAGACGACCGACCAGGTCGGCCTCTTCGGCAGCTTCGCCCCCACCCTCGACGTCGACGCCGCGGACGCCGCCGAGCTCCTCGACTTCGTGCGCACGCACCAGCACCGCCGCCCGGTGCACCTCAACGTGCAGCTCGACGAGCCGCTGCTGCCCGACGACGACGGCTGGGACGTCGGTCCGGCGCTCGAGCGGGTCGACGCCGATCCCGGTCCCGTGCCGTCCAGCCACCTGCTCCCGCCCGGTCCCCGCACGGTCGTCGTCGCCGGGGACGACGCCGGTCCGCCGGCCCGCGTCCTCGCCGAGAAGGCGGGCTGGCCGCTGCTCGCCGAGCCGTCCAGCGGCTGCCGCACCGGGGGGAACGCGCTGCGCACCTATCGGCTGCTCCTCGACGGCGACCTCGGGCGCCAGGTGGAGCGGGTGGTGGTGCTCGGTCACCCGACCCTGTCGCGGCCGGTGTCGCGGCTGCTCGCGCGCGACGACGTCGAGGTGGTGGCCGCCCGGCACCGCGGCATGTGGGCGCGTCGGCCGTTCGGGGTCGACGTGGAGTGCGACCAGGTCCTCGCGGAGGACGGCACCGACCGCTCCTGGCTCGACGCCTGGCTCGACGCGGACCGGTCCGTCTCCCGGCAGCTCGACCGGCTGCTGGCCGCCGAGCCCGACCTGACGCCGTACGAGGTGGCCGGTGCGGTCAGCCGCGCGCTGCCGGCGGGCGGCCTGCTCGTGGTCGGCGCCTCCAACCCGGTGCGGGACCTCGACCTCATGGTGGCCCGCTACGAGGTGGGCGGGCGCCGCAAGGTGATCGCCAACCGCGGGTTGGCCGGCATCGACGGCACGATCAGCTCGGCGGTCGGTGCGGCGCTGGGGCGACCGCGGTCCACGCGTGCGCTGGCGCTCATGGGCGACGTGACGTTCCTCCACGACACGACGGGCCTCTTCCTCGGCCCGCGCGAGGAGCGCCCCGACCTGACGGTCGTCGTGGTCAACGACGACGGCGGCTCGATCTTCGCGACCCTCGAGCAGGGCGCCCCGGAGCACGCCGACCGCTTCGACACGCTGTTCGGCACCCCGCACGGCGTCGACGTCGCCAGCCTGTGCGCGGCCGCGCGGGTCCCGCACCTGAGGGTCACCGGGCTGCCCGAGCTCGAGCAGGCCCTCGCGATGCCGAACGGCGGGATCGAGGTCGTCGAGGTGCGGGTACGTCGCGACAACCGCGCGGACCTCGACAGACGAATCCGCGCGCTGGCCCCCTAGAGGGCCAACGCGCGGACACGTGGTTCAGCTGACGACGATCAGGGCTGCGGGGTCTCCCACACGCGGACCCAGTCGACGTACATGTGCTGCGGGAGCTTCTTGTCGGACATCTCCAGCGCCTCGTAGTCGGAGGCGAGCAGGCTCAGGATGAGGTACTGGCGGGCCTTCGAGACGCGGGCCGACGTGCGCCAGGTCTCCTTGCCGTCGATGCGGAAGATGATCGTCCTGGGCGTCCACTGGACCGAGAAGACGTGGTAGTTCTTCGACCAGCCGTCCTTCTTGTTGGCCAGGAACGACTTCGAGTCCTTGATCCACGAGCCGGTCTTGATCAGGCGCTTGCCCTTGTACCAGTGGATGAAGCTGGTGAGGCCGCCCTGGGGGTGCTTGTCACCGAAGTACTCGATGATGTCGATCTCGTGGCCGTCGCTGCCCGGACCGTTGCCACCGTTGGGCTGCGACCAGAAGCTGGCGTGCTGGCCCTGCTGCTTCTGCATCTTGATGCGCGCGGCGGCGACGCCGTAGCGGAAGTCGAACGCGCCGTCGGTGCCGACGTGGCCGTTGAGGCGGTAGGAGATCTTCTTCTTGAGCTTGCGCGAGGTGGCCTTGCACTTGCCCTTGGCGGACTTGTCCTTGATGACGCTCAGGCGCAGGGTGCCGCCGCCGACCTTGACGGCCTTCGGGTCGCCCTTGGAGCACTTGCGCTTGCTCTGCGGCTCGTACTTCTGGCCGCGCATGCTCCACACGGGGCTGAGCGCGCTGCCGGAGAACTCGTCGCTGAAGGTGGGGGTCAGCCACTGGGTGGTGTCGGCGGAGTCGCTGGAGACCGCCTTGAGGCCCTTGAACTTCTGGGCCGTGGCGCGGTAGGTCACGGCGGCGCCGCCGCTGGAGACCGCAGCGCGGAAGTTGGCGTCGCCGGACTTCTCCTGCTTGGCGGTGCCGACCTTCTTCCACGAGGTCCCGACGAGGCGCTCGAGCACGACCTTGCGACCGACCTTGACCGGCTTGATGGACGCGGTGACGGCGGCCTTCGCGGAGTCGGCGCTGGCGGTGCGCTTGCCCTGCTGGACGATCTGCGGCAGGACCTGCAGGGAGATCTTCTGGCCGGCCTTCTTGGTCACCGAGCTGCTGGACGCGGGGCGGGCCGCGGAGTCGGTGGCGGAGCCGGTCTCGACCGTCAGGAGCAGGGACGCGGGCAGGAGCAGCGCGGCGGCGCTGCCTGCGAGCACGCGGCGTGCAGACATGTAGGACTCTCTTCGTCTCGGGTGCGATTGGCGATTCCCCCAGGGCACTCCACCCGTCGGAGGCTTGCCCCACCCTAACCTTCAGCCCCAGGAGAACGACGATTCGCGAGCCCTGCGCGGCGCCTATCGTGGACGCATGCGGATCACCAAGTTCGGCCACGCGTGCGTCCGGGTGCAGGGCGACGGGGGAGTCGTCGTCATCGACCCGGGAGTGTTCACCGACCCCGCTGCGCTCGACGGCGCCGACGCGGTCCTGATCACCCACGAGCACCCCGACCACGTGCATCCCGACCACCTCCGGGGGAGCGGGGTCCCGATCTGGACCATCGCGGCGGTCGAGCGGCTGCTGCGTGAGCAGGCGCCCGACGTGGCCGAGCGCGTGACCGTCGTGCGGCCGGGCGACCGGCTCGAGGTCGCCGGCTCGTCGGTCGAGGTCGTCGGCGAGAAGCACGCGGTGATCCACCCCGACTACGACCGCTTCGACAACTCGGGCTACGTCGTGGAGTCAGGCGGGGCGAGCGTCTACCACCCGGGGGACGCGCTGACGCCGCCCGGCCGACCGGTCGACGTCCTCCTCGCCCCGGTGAGCGCACCGTGGCTCAAGGTCAGCGAGGCGATCGACTTCGTCCGCGAGGTGGCCGCGCCCCGGTCGTTGGGGATCCACGACCGCGTCTACAGCGACGTCGGTCTCGACATGGTCAGCACGCACATGGCCAACCTGCTGCCCGACGGCGTGGCGTTCGAGCGTCGCGAGCCCGGCCAGGACCTCTGACCAGCGACCTCGGTCCATCTCCCCTAGCCGGCGTCCAGCGCGTCGCGGACCGGCACGAACTTCGCCTGCGACTCGGCCAGCTCGGCCTCGGGGTCCGAGCTCGCCACGATGCCGCAGCCGGCGAAGAGCCGGACGCCGCCCTCGGTGACCATGGCGGAGCGCAGCGCGATGCCCCACTCGCCGTCGCCGGAGGCGTCCATCCAGCCCACCGGGCCTGCGTAGCGCTCGCGCGGCATCCCCTCGATCTCGGCGATCAGCCGGGTGGCGTCGGCGGTCGGGGTGCCCCCGACCGCGGCCGAGGGGTGCAGCGACTCGGCGAGCTGCAGGGACGTGGCGTCGTCGTGGACGACGCCGTTGACGTCGGTGGCCAGGTGCATGACGTTCGGCAGGTGGAGGACGAACGGCGCCTCCGGCACGTTCATCGACGAGCAGTGCGGCTCGAGGGCGTCGGCGACCGAGCGCACGGCGTACTCGTGCTCCTCGAGGTCCTTCGAGGACCGGGCGAGGGTGGCGGCCAGGGCGAGGTCGCGCTCGTCGTCGCCGGTACGCCGGATGGTGCCGGCGAGCACCCGGGAGGTCACCAGGCCGCGCTCGCGGCGTACGAGCATCTCCGGGGTGGCGCCGAACAGGCCGTCGACGTGGAAGGTCCAGCACATCTCGTACTGCGCGGCCAGGCGCTGCAGCGGCCAGCGCACGTCGAGCGGCTCGTCGGTGGTCGCGATCAGGTCGCGGGCGAGCACGACCTTCTCCAGGTCGCCGGCGGAGATCCGCCGGACCGCCTCGGCCACGACCGACATCCACTCCTCGCCGTTGCGGGCGCCGTCGGAGAAGGTGAGGGCGACGGGCGGCTCGGGAGGGGTGGCCGCGACGAGCGGGGGCGCCTCGACCGAGACGGTCGTCAGCCAGGTCCGGTCTCCGCGGCGGCCGACGACGACCCGCGGGACGACGAGCACCGACTCGCCCGGCTCGTCGGCGAACGCGAACGTCCCGAAGCTCACGAGACCGGTGCCCGGCTCGGTGACCTGGTCGTCCACCTGGGCGCGCGCGACCGTCTCGGACCACCACTTGACCGCGTCGCTGAAACGGGTCGGCCCCGACGTCTCGAGGCGCGCGGCGACGCCCCAGCCCACCAGGCCCTCGCCGCGGCGCAGCCAGCTGACCGGCTCGTCCCGCGGCAGCAGGTCGAGGAGGGGGAGATCCGCCAGGTCCACCGGGACGGTGCGCACGACGAGCGGGGTGGAGGCGGACGCGGGGATCGTCACGAGGGGAGAGCGTACGCCGCGGCGTGGAGGGCGAGGAGGGGAGATCGGCCAAACGGCGAACAGGAGAGGCGTACGTCACCTAGGTTGCGTCGGGAACCGCCACCCCCTAGGAGCCCGCCCGTGCCTGCCCACGAATCCCCTCTCGTCCGGTTGGAGCGTCACGCGCGCAACCGCGCGCTCGAGGTCGCAGTCACGGAGGTGCGCGACGGGGTGTGGACCTCGCTGACGTGGAACGAGCTCTACCGCCGGGTGATCGACGGCGCCGCCGGCATGATCGAGGCCGGCGTCAACCCGGGCCAGGTCGTCGTCATCCGGGTCGCCACCGGCGTCCGCCAGCTCGAGCTCGAGCTCGCCACCCGGGTCGCCGGGGCGGTGCCGCTGCTGCTCCCCGAGCACCTCGAGCCCGTCGAGGTGGGTCGCCTCCTCGACGAGGTCCAGGTGCGTCTGGTCGTGGTCGACGACGAGAGCCGGCTGACGCTGCTGCGTCGCGCCGCACTGGCCGATGCCCAGCTCTTCGAGTGTGACGACCGCTCGTGGGAACGCCTGCGGGGCATGGGCCTCGAGCGACGCAAGCGCCAGCCCGACCTGCTGTCCTGGGTCGCCGGCGCCCGCGCCGGTGCCTCGTCGGCGCCGGTGCTGGGCCTGCCCCGTCAGAAGGCGCAGGCCTGGCTCTTCCGTCCCGAGTGCTCCGGCGCCCTGTCGGACCTGACCGCCACCGACGTCGTCCTGCTGACCGGTGAGGCCACCGACCGCTTCACCACCGTCGCGCGCGACGCGCACCTCACGTCGGGCTGCTCCCTCGCATGGGTCGAGACGCCCGACCAGCTCGAGGGCGCCCTCGCCCACGTGCGTCCCACCCACCTGCTGCTCGACCACACCGCGGCCCGGGTGCTGGAGGACCTGCTCATGGGCGCGACCGTCGACGGGGCGCCGTGGCACGAGACGCCGCGCGAGGTCCTCGAGGCCATGTCGGCCCAGGTCGCCGAGGCGCGGCTGGGCTCCAAGGCTCGCAAGCTCGCCGCGGAGGTGTCCGCGCTCGCGCCGTGGTGGGGCGACCGGCTGCAGGTGCTCGTCATGGACGCCCGGGTCAACCGGACCGTCAGCGGCCTGGCGACGACGCACGGCTTCCGCATCCGACGCGTCGCGCACCACCCGGCCGTCCGGCTCGAGCTCGCGCGCGAGCACGCCGTCGTCGACGTTCCGGCCGCCCCGCAGGTCGAGGCTGCGTCGGTGTCGTTGCCGCGCCGGGGACGCGCGGGCGACGGACTGGACTCCGCCTTCTCGCTGGCCGGCACTCCCGGCTCCTGAGCGGACCGCTCAGGAGCGGTAGACGATCACCTTGTCGCCGAGCCTGACCCGGTCGAACAGCCAGGCCACGACGGCACGGTCGCGGACGTTGACGCACCCGTGGGACGCGCCGTTGTAGCCGTTGGCGGCGAAGTCGGGGGAGTAGTGCACGGCCTGGCCGCCCGAGAAGAACATCGCGAACGGCATCGGCGTGTGGTAGAGGCTCGACACGTGGTCGCGCGACTTGCGGAACACCGTGAACGCGCCCTCGCGGGTGGGGAGCTCGTCGGAGCCGAAGCGGACCTCGACGGTCTCCAGGACCACCCCGTCGACGACCCAGCGCAGCGAGCGCGACGTCTTGTCGACGCACATCGCGCGGCCGGTCAGGCAGCGCGGGTCGAGGGCCGGTCCCGACGGCACGATGTTGAAGAGCTCGGCCCTCGTGGGCTCGCGGGTCATGTCCTTGAGGCGGGTGAGGGTGCGCCGGTCGACGGCGCCCGTCACCGGGATGCGGCGCTTGGCCTGGAACCCCTCGACGGCCGTCACGGTCCTCCGCGTGTAGCGGCCGGTCACGCGGGCGTCGTACCAGCCCACCTGCTTGAGCCGGGCCTGCACCTGGCGCACCCACATCCCGGTGTCGCCGCGCCGCAGCAGCGGCTTGCCGGGCGTGTAGACGTTGTGCAGCGCCTCGGTGGTGGGCTGGGTCGTCAGGCTCACGATCTTCGCCCACGTGCGCTCGTCGACGACGCCGTCGGCGGTCCAGCCGCGCCGCCGCTGGAAGGTGGCGACGCCGTCGCGGGTCTCGCGGTCGAAGGTGCTGGTGACGACCTCGGAGTGCAGGTCGAGCTGGTGCAGCCGGCTCTGCAGCACCCGCACCCGCCAGCCCGTGTCGCCGAGCTGCATCGCGGCGAACCCGGCGCGCGAGGCGGTCGCGGCGGACGCAGCGGATGCCGGGGCGGTCGCTGCGACGCTCGTCAGGCCGGTCAGGACGCAGAGCAGTGCTAGGACGAGCGCGGGTGCGCGATGGCGTGACATGTGGGTCCTCCCCCGGGAAGCCAGCGACGTCGATGATCATAGGGACGAACGACGACACCCCGCGTTGCGCCGCCCGGGGATCGGACCCCTACGCTCGCGACGTGGCCCGCGCTGACCTGGACAAGCAACCGACCGACGTACGTCGCATGTTCGACACCGTGGCCAGGCGCTACGACCTGACCAACGACCTGATGACCGCGGGCATCCAGCGGACGTGGCGCCGGGCGATGGTGGACGCCGTCGCACCGCAGCGCGGCGACCTGGTGCTCGACCTCGCGGCCGGCACCGGCTGCTCGAGCGAGCCCTTCGCCGCCCACGGGGCCACCGCCGTCCCCTGCGACTTCTCGGTCGGCATGCTCCAGCAGGGCAGGAAGGACCGCCCCGCGCTGCCGTTCGTCGCCGGGGACGGGACCCGGCTGCCGTTCCTGGACGACACCTTCGACGCGGTCACGATCTCCTACGGGCTGCGCAACTTCGTCGACCCGGTGGCCGGGCTGAGGGAGATGCTCCGCGTCACCCGACCCGGCGGCCGCCTCGTGGTGTGCGAGTTCAGCACGCCGACCAACGGCATCCTGCGCACGCTCTACCTCGACGGCTTCATGCAGGCCCTGCCCCGCATCGCCTCGCTCACCGCGAGCGCAGCCGACGCCTACGTCTACCTCGCCGAGTCGATCCGCGCCTGGCCCGACCAGGAGGGCCTCGCCGCCCTGGTCGCCGAGGCCGGCTGGCAGCGCCCCGAGTGGCGCAACCTCACGGGCGGCATCGTCGCCCTGCACCGCGCCACGGCGTGACCGCAGCGCCTCCCCATGAGGGGACGGCTCCGTCACCTCGATCCGCAGGTCAGGACTGCATCGGGCACGGCGGAGGTGGTCCGTACCCCGGCGTGACGCACGCCGCACCGGCGTCCTAGACTGTGGCGCGCGCCACTAGTGAAGCCATTCACAAGGGCACATGCCGAGCAGGGCACCAGCCGAGCAGGGCGTGGCGCAGGTCCACCGGAAGGGAAGCGATGGAGCTCTACACGCCGATCCTGGCGCTGGCACTCCTCGCGACGGGCTTCGCGGTCTTCTCCGTGATCATGAGCGCCGTCGTGGGTCCCAAGCGCTACAACCGGGCCAAGCTCGACTCCTACGAGTGCGGCATCGAGCCGACGCCGCAGCCCGTCGGGGGCGGCAGGATCCCGGTGAAGTACTTCATCACCGCGATGCTCTTCATCGTCTTCGACATCGAGATCATCTTCCTGTACCCGTGGGCCGTCCACTTCGACCAGATGGCCCTCTTCGGCCTCGTCGAGATGGTCCTCTTCATCGCGACCGTCTTCGTGGCGTACGCGTACGTGTGGCGCCGCGGCGGCCTGGACTGGGACTGAGGGAGATCTGACCGTGAGTGAGCGAAGCGAGCGAGCAAACCAGCACAGCTGTCGCAGGGCCCCGCGACAGCCCGGAGCGAAGCGAGGACTGTCGTGGGTCTAGAAGAGAAGCTGCCGTCCGGCGTCCTCCTCACCACGGTGGAGGGCGTCGCGGGCTACATGCGCAAGGCGTCGTTCTGGCCGGCCACCTTCGGCCTGGCCTGCTGCGCCATCGAGATGATGACGACCGGCGGCCCCAAGTACGACCTGGCCCGTTTCGGCATGGAGGTCTTCCGTGCCAGCCCGCGCCAGGCGGACCTGATGATCGTCGCCGGCCGGGTCAGCCAGAAGATGGCCCCGGTCCTGCGCCAGATCTACGACCAGATGCCCGAGCCCAAGTGGGTCCTGGCGATGGGTGTGTGCGCCTCCTCGGG
>DASTPB010000210.1:0-6268 GCA_035762385.1 Nocardioides sp.
CACCTGATCAACCCGATGATCGTCGAGGGCCAGATCCACGGCGGCGTCGCCCAGGGGGTGGGCGGGGCGCTCTACGAGCGGATGGCCTACGACGAGTCGGGGCAGCTGCTCAACGCCTCCTTCATGGACTTCCTGATGCCCTACGTCACCGAGGTCCCCACCTCGATCGACATCGACCACCTCGAGACGCCCTCACCGCTCAACCCGCTCGGCATCAAGGGCGCCGGAGAGGCGGGCGTCATCCCGTCGGCCGCCGTCTTCGCCGCCGCCATCGAGGACGCCGAGGGCTTCCCGATCACGTCCATGCCCATCTCGCCGTCGGAGCTCTTCGAGCTGCGCCTCGCGCACGCCGACGAACCACACCCCCTGCCTGAGGAGATCCGATGAAGTTCACCGGGGAGAACGTCCTGGCCGCCCCCGTCGAGCAGGCGTGGGACGCCCTGCTCGACCCTGCCGTCCTCGTCCGCACCATCCCGGGGTGCGAGCGGCTCGAGGCGACCGGCGACAACGCGTACGCCATGACGGTCACCGCAGGCGTCGCCTCGATCAAGGGGACGTACGCCGGGTCGTGCCAGCTGACCGACCTGGTCGAGCACGAGTCGCTGGTGATGAAGCTCGACGGCGCCGGTGCTCCCGGCACGATCGGCGCGACGGTCAACGTCCGCTTCGCGCCCGAGGGCGGCTCGACGCGGGTGTCGTACGACGCCGACGCCGTCGTCGGCGGGATGATCGGTGGCGTCGGGCAGCGGATGCTGACGAGCGTGTCCCGTCGGATGGCGGGGGAGTTCTTCGGCAACGTCGACGCCGCGATCGCGGGCGGCGGCGCGGTGCCGGCCGCCGAGGCCGCCGTCCCTGCCGGTACGCCAGCCGCGTCGGCCGCTTCCGGTCAGGTCTTCACCGCCCCCGCCAAGGTCTCGACCGCCGACTCGCGGCAGGAGTTCCTCACCGGCGTCGCCGTCGGTGCCGGCCTCGTCGTCCTCGGCGTCGTGGTGGGTGGCATCTTCGGCCGGCGGCGATGAGCGGCTCGTCGTTGTCGGAGTCCCCGCTCGAGCGGGGCCTCCGACACTGGGAGGGGGTTGCAACGGCCTCCAGGACTCAGACTCCTCCAACAAGTACGCGGGCGCCGGCGTGATCACCGTCGACTCGACGGCCCGCGCCCAGGCCGCGGCCGTCCGGTCCGGGGAGATCTCGGCGGCCGAGCTGCTCGAGCTGCACCTCGACCGGATCGAGGAGCGCAACCCCGAGCTCAACGCGATCGTCTCGCTCGACGCCGAGCGAGCGCGTTCCGCCGCAGCCGTCGCCGACCAGGCGCAGGCCTCCGGCGAGGAGCTCGGTCCCCTGCACGGGCTGCCGTTCGCGGTCAAGGACACCCACGCGCTCGAGGGGTGGCGCACGACCTGCGGCTCGCCGATCTTCGCCGACGCCGTCGCCGACCACGACGACCTCCTCGTCGAGCGGATCCGCAGAGCGGGCGCTGTGTTCGTGGGCAAGACCAACGTGCCGGAGTTCGCAGCCGGGTCCCACACCTTCAACACCGTCTTCGGCGTCACCCGCAACCCGGTCGACCCGTCGCGGTCCGCCGGCGGGTCCAGCGGGGGCGCGGCGTGCGCGCTCGCCGCCGGCATGGTGCCGCTGGCCGACGGCTCCGACATGGGTGGCTCGCTGCGCAACCCGGCGTCGTTCTGCGGCGTGGTCGGCCTGCGCCCCTCGCTCGGCCGCGTGCCGGAGTGGCCGCTCTACAACCAGTGGGAGAGCACGTCCGTCGGCGGCCCGATGGCACGCAACGTCGGCGACCTCGCCCTGCTGCTGTCGGTGCTCGCCGGTCCCGACCCGCGCGCTCCGCTCGCCCTCGGCGACCCCGGTACGTCGTTCGCGCCGCCCCTGGTGCCTCGGCCGCTCGCCGGGCTGCGGGTCGCCTGCTCGGTCGACCTCGGTGGTGCCCTCGTCGTCGACCACGAGGTCGCGGACGTCGTACGCGCGACCGCGGCGCGGCTCTCCGACGCGGGCGCGTCGGTGGCCGAGGCCCACCCCGACCTGTCGCTGGCCGACGACACGTTCCGCACGCTGCGCGCCTGGCACTTCCAGGCCAAGCTCGGGCGGCTGCTGGCCGAGCACCCCACGTCGTTCAAGCCGTCGCTGGAGGCCAACATCCGCGCCGGTGAGCCGCTGACGGGTGCCGACGTGGCCCGCGCCTACACCCAGCGCACCTCCCTCGCGGAGACGATGCGCCTGTTCTTCGGCGACCACGACGTGCTGCTGCTGCCGACCTCGCAGGTGCCGCCGTTCCCGGTCGAGCAGGAGTTCCCGGAGACGATCAACGGCCAGGAGATGCCCGACTACCTCGCCTGGATGCGGTCGGCGTACTTCATCACCGTCACCGGGTGCCCGGCGATCTCCGTGCCGGCCGGCCGGACGGCCGACGGCCTGCCCGTCGGGGTCCAGCTGGTCGCCCGGCACGGCGCCGACCGCCAGCTGCTCGAGGTCGCCGGAGCGGTCGAGGAGCTGGTGGCGGGAGGGTCCAGCGCTGTGGAGGAAGCTGTGCAGAAACGTGTGGAGAGGCCCTGAGGCTGGGGATGACGAGCCCCGCGCTGTGCACGACACGCCGGAACCCGAAGTATGTGGAAAGAGATCGCCGGAGGGTCTTGCGGACGGTGTGACGCAGGGCATAGAACTCTCCCTACGCAGTCCTTCACGGGACAGCGGGATGGCTCAGGAAGACGAGTCCGCACGACGCGAACCGGTACGCCGGGGACCGTCGCAGGCACCAGGTGATGAGGTGGCTGGGACGAGACGGAGCGAGCGATCGACCGGGAGCATCACCACGACCGGTCACCTCCGAGGAGCTGGACGCCACGGCGACCTGATCCTCACCAGAAGGGCCCTTGGCGCTCATACCGCCGAGGGCCCTTCGCCTTTCGGTGCAGGTCTTGCCGACGAACCGACGATCCGTCGGCAAGCTCTGCCATGGTCAGTACGACGGCGCGATCTGTTGAATCGTCCCCATGAGCAATCGGCGGATCAGGATCGGGATCGACACGGGTGGCACCTTCACCGACGTCGTGGCCTTCGACGAGGACTCGGGCGAGCTGGTCACGACCAAGACCCCGAGCACGCCCGGCAACCCCGCCGACGGCTTCATCGCCGGCATCGAGAAGATCCTCGGCATCGTCGGCGCCGACGGCGGTGACATCACCGCCGTCTCGCACGGCACGACCGTGGCGACCAACAAGCTGCTCGAGGGCAAGGTCGAGGCCCTCGGCTTCATCACCACCGAGGGCTACGAGTTCATGCTCGAGATCGCCCGCCAGTCGGTGCCCGACGGCTACGGCAACTCCTACTTCTGGGTCAAACCCGACCGCATCGTCCCGGCCGACCGCGTCCGCACGGTCGGGGGCCGGCTCGACTTCACCGGCGCCGAGATCCGCCCCTTCGACGAGGACGCCGCCGTCGCCGCGGCGCGCTGGTTCAAGGACCAGGGCATCACCACGATCGGCGTCTGCCTGCTCCACGCCTACGCCAACGACGACCACGAGCTGCGGATGCGCGAGATCCTGCGCCGCGAGCACCCCGACGCCGTCGTGTCGATCTCGAGCGAGGTGCTCCGCGAGTACCGCGAGTACGAGCGGTCGATGACCACGCTCGTCGACGCGGCCGTCAAGCCCAACGTCAGCCGCTACGTCACCAACATCTCCGACCGGCTCGTGAGCTTCACCGGCGACGCGATCCCGTTCTACGTGATGAAGTCCAACGGAGGCGTGCTGTCGGCCGACGAGGTCGTCCACCAGCCGATCACGACCGTGCTGTCCGGTCCGGCCGCAGGGGCGCTCGGCGCCGCCCTGATCGCCAAGGTCGCCGGCTTCCCGAAGATCCTCACCTGCGACGGCGGGGGCACGTCGACCGACGTGTCCGTCGTGCTCGACGGCGAGCCGACCCTCACCACCGAGGGCACCGTCGGGGCCTACCCCAGCAAGATCCCGATGATCGACGTCGTCACGGTCGGCGCGGGTGGCGGCTCGATCGCCTGGCTGTCGCCCGAGGGCACCCTCAAGGTCGGCCCGCACTCGGCGGGCGCCGACCCGGGTCCGCTCTGCTACGCCAAGGGCGGCACCCAGCCGACGATCACCGACGCCCACGTCACCCTCGGCCGGATCCCTCCCCACCTGCTGGGGGGCGAGATCCCGCTCGACGTGGAGGCCGCGCGCGCGGGCATCGCCGCCCTCGCCGACCAGCTGGACCTCGACTTCGAGCGCTGCGCCACCGGCATCCTCGAGATCTCCGCGTGGAACCAGGCCAACGCCCTGCGCCAGGTCAGCGTGAAGCGCGGCCTCGACGTCCGCGACTTCATGCTGACGACCTTCGGTGGCTCCGGCTCGCTGCTGGCCTGCCGCTTGGTCGACATCCTCGACCTGGCAGGAGTCGTCGTACCCCCCAACCCCGGCAACGTCAGCGCGTTCGGCCTGCTCACCGTCGACGTGAAGAACGACTACGTCCAGACCCACGTCGCGAAGGAGTCGGTGCTCGACCACGCGACCGTCCAGGGGATCCTCGACGACCTCACCGACCGCGCCCGCGAGGCGCTGGACAAGGAGGGCTTCGCGGCCGAGGACCACCGCTTCCAGCGGACCATCGACGTGCGCTACGTCGGGCAGGCGTTCGAGGTGCGGGTCGCCGCTCCGGAGGGCACGGTGGACGCGGCCTACGTCGAGCAGGTCGCCGAGACCTTCCACCGCGAGCACCACCAGCTCTACGGCTACGACTTCCGCGGCGACCGCGATCAGCAGGTCGAGTGGGTCAACCTCCGCGTCACCGGCATCGGCCCGATCACCCGGCCTGAGGTCCCGACCCTCGACAAGGCCGAGGGCGACGTCCTCGAGCGTGCCGTCCGCAGCCGCCGAGCGGTCTGCTTCGACGCCGAGGAGGGCTACATCGACACCCCGGTCGTCTGGCGCGCCGACCTCGGTGCCGGCGACACCTTCACCGGCCCCGCCATCGTCGAGGAGTTCGGCTCGACCATCCCGGTCCACCCCGGCTTCGAGGTCGTGGTCGACGACTGGGCCAACCTCGTGATCCGAAAGGTCGTCGCGTGATGACAGCCAACCCCAGCACTGCCGTCGACCCCGCCTACGTCATCGCGAAGCCGGTCAACCCGGCCGGCCTGCCGACGGCCTACGAGCACGGCGGCCGGCTCACGGCCGAGGGCACAGAAGTCGACCCGATCCTGGTCGAGATCGTCCAGGGCACCCTGGCCAGCGTCGAGATGGAGGTCGAGACCGCCATCGGACGGACGTCGCGGAGCCCGATGATCCGCGACGCCCACGACTTCCGCGCCGGCATCCACGACCGCCAGCTGCGCAAGCTCACCGGCCGCTCCTACAGCGCCCTGGTGCACCCGATCGTGCGCGACTACCCGATCGCGGAGATGCGCGAGGGCGACGTCTTCTTCCACAACGACGTCTACGAGTCCGAGGGCGGCATCGGCCACCTGCCCGACCTGTGCGTCACCGTGCCGGTGTTCCACGAGGGCGAGGTCGTCGCCTTCGTGCAGGCCTTCGGCCACCACGACGACATCGGCGGCGCCGTCCCGGGCTCCATGCCCAGCAACGCGACCACGGTCTACGAGGAGGGGCTGGCCGTCCCGCCGATCAAGCTGTGGGACGCCGGCGTCCCCAACAGGTCGGCGCTGCGCATCATGACGCGCAACTCACGCATGCCCGACAGCCTCGCCGCCGACCTCGACGCCGAGTGCTCCGCCTGCCTGATGGGCGCGCGCCGGCTCGGCGAGCTGTTCGAGCGCTACGGCCGCGACGCGATCGAGGCGTCGTTCGACGCGATCCTCGACGCCACGACCGAGACCTACCGCCGCGAGATCCTGTCCAAGATCCCCGACGGCACCTACGTCTGGGAGGACTACGCCGAGCACGACGGCGTCGACGAGCCGCAGCTGCACACCCAGCGGATCACGCTGACCAAGGTCAGCGACGCCCCGGCCGACCCCGAGAACGGTCGCCCCGCCGGCCCGCGGCTGATCATCGACTTCACCGGCACCAGCGCCCAGGCCAAGGGCCCGATCAACCACTGCGGCGACTACGTCGGCGGCAACTTCCTCAAGAAGTGGCTCGCGCCGATCCTGCGCAACCTCGCCGACACCCCCGAGCGGATGGCCGAGCTCGACGTCAACGAGGGGATCGTGCCGCTCATCGAGATGCGCTTCCCGGAGAAGGGCACGCTGCTCACGCCGATCCACCCGGGCCCGACCAACGCCCGCACG
>DASTPB010000211.1:0-12536 GCA_035762385.1 Nocardioides sp.
GAATCGGCGGAGGTCGTGCTCCTGAGAGGCCCGCGCGTGCCAGCCGAAGGGCAGGGTGCCGCCGGGAGCCGGGGCGTACGGCTCGTCCCACGTCACCGAGACCCACGGACCACCGACGAGGGTGAAGAGGTACGACGAGAAGGGCGGCGTCGTGCCGAAGGACCAGGTGTCGTCGGGGATGTCGCTGCCCTCACCCGACGTGCGCCCCTCCAGCGGGCCGTTGCCGAGCACCGTCCAGTGCGACGGCGCGGTGACGGAGAGGGTGAACGTGGACTTGATGTCCGGCTGGTCGAAGCAGGGGATCACCTTCTGGGTGATGTCCATCGAGGTGTGGGCGCAGACGTAGCGCTCGCCGTCGGCCGGGTCGATCGTCACGGTCATGCCGTCGCCGTCGGTGACGTAGGGCATCCGGGCCGTGACGCGCACGGTGTTGGTCGCGGCCAGGTCCGTCAGTGCGATCCGCCCGTCGGCGTACGGCGCCGGCGCCCCGTCGAGGGTCACGTCGGTGCCGCCGTTGAGCTCGAGGAACGTCGAGGTCCCGGGCCGCGTGCATCCGAAGCTGATCGTCGCCTCGACGGCGAAGTCCTCGGTCGAGGTCAGGTCGAGGTGGAGCGCGGTGTGGACGTCGGTCAGCAGGGCAGCGCGCTCGCGCGCCTCGGGGAGCATCAGGGGCACCCGGACACCCTAGACAGCCGTCCGTCACCGACGCCTCCGACTTAAGGGTGCCGACGGGTCGTCGCGATTCGACCTCGTCCCCGACCCGGGTCTAGAGTTCTCGGGTTGCCTCGGCGAGGGAGCCCGCACGACCAGGACTCCGTGATCGACTGGGCCGGACCGCATCACTGCGCCGCGCCCCCGATCCGGAGCGCGGCGTTCGTCGTCTCCGGCCGAGGCCCCGCGAACCCACACCGACGTACGGAGAACATGATGTCTGCCCCCGAGAAGATCGCCGCCGAGACCCGCACCGAGTTCGGCAAGGGTGCCGCCCGCCGGATCCGCCGCGAGGACAAGATCCCCGCCGTCATCTACGGCCACGGCAACGAGCCGATCCACGTCATCCTGCCCGGCCACCAGACGATGATGGCCCTCAAGCACGGCGGCGCCAACGCGCTCCTCTCGCTCGACGTCGAGGGCTCCGAGCAGCTCGCCCTCACCAAGGACGTGCAGATCGACCCGATCCGCCGCCTCATCGAGCACGTCGACTTCGTCGCGGTCAAGCGCGGCGAGAAGGTCACCGTCGACGTCCCGATCCACGTCGTCGGCGACGCCGCCGCGGAGACCCTCGTCGTCACCGAGAACGCCGTCGTCTCCGTCGAGGCCGAGGCCACCCACATCCCGGAGGCCTTCGAGGTCTCCGTCGAGGGCGCCGAGGTCGGCACCCAGGTCCACGCCAAGGACCTCGACCTCCCCTCCGGCGTCACCCTCCTCGCCGACGAGGAGCTCCTCATCGTCAACGTGACCCAGCAGATCTCCGCCGAGGCCCTCGAGGCCGAGCTGGAGGAGGCCGAGGCCGAGGCCGGCATCGAGCACGACGCCCCCGAGACCGAGACCGAGGCGCCTGCGGGTGACGAGGCCGCGACCGAGGGCGCCGCTGCCGAGGGCACCGACTCCGAGTGACGAGTCGGCGCATCCTCGCGCCGTGACACCGGCGAGTCGGCGCATCCTCACGCACGTCGCGTGCAGGATGCGCCGACTCGTCGCCATTTGGGCGTCAGGACGCGCCCACTCGACTGATGGGATGACGACCGTGAGTGACGCAGCGACCTCCGACGTGTGGCTGGTCGTCGGGCTCGGCAACCCCGGCCCGGCGTACGCCGGGCACCGCCACAACGTCGGCTACCTGGTCACCGACGAGCTCGCCTCGCGCATGGGATCTCCCTTCAGGTCCCACAAGTCGGGCCGCGCCGACGTCGTCGAGGGTCGGCTGTCCCTGGGCGGCCCCCGCGTGGTGCTGGCCCGCGGACGGGGCTACATGAACGAGTCCGGCGGCCCGGTGAAGGCGCTCGCCACGTTCTACAAGGTCGACCCGGCGCACATCATCGCCATCCACGACGAGCTCGACATCGCCTTCGGCACCCTGCGGGTCAAGCTCGGCGGCGGCGACAACGGGCACAACGGGTTGAAGTCCATGCGTTCGTCGCTGGGCACCGGCGACTTCTACCGCGTGCGCGCCGGCATCGGCCGCCCGCCGGGACGCCAGGACGTGGCCGACTTCGTGCTGTCCAACTACTCGACCGTCGAGCGCAAGGAGCTGCCGTTCCAGGTCTCGGACGCCGCCGATGCCGTGGAGTCGCTGATCACCGACGGACTCGAGAAGACCCAGCAGCGCTTCAACTCCTGAGACGCCCCGACCCGGGGTCCCGCGGCACGCTCGCGGGAGATACCCATTCAGTGGGATGGGCAGGCGGCTCCGCGCGGACCTACCCTCGAAGAGGTGCACCAGGCACTGGTTCGCGCTTCTCGGGCCAGCCCCGCACTGGCCGCCTCTGGGTGGCCGCTGGCGTGACGCGGAACCCCACGCCTCGTCACCCGGATCCGATGTGAACCAGTGGGCGGCGGTCGAGGCCCCCCTCCTCGGCCGCCGCATTCCGCGTGGGCGTCGCGACGAGCGCTCGGCTCAGGCGCCGACCTTCCAGCCGACCTGGTTGGCCATCCCGACGGCGGCGAGCTGGGAGGAGACCTCGAGCTTGCCGAGGATCGACTTCACCTGGGTGCGGACCGTCGCCTCCGACACGACGCTCTCCTCCGCGATCGTGCGCACGGTGCGACCCTCGATGAGCGCGCCCAGCACCTGACGCTCGCGCGGGGTGAGCAGGTCGAGGCGGCGGCGTACGTCGTCGTTGGCCTGGCTCTCGCGCGCCCACGCCTCGAGCAGTGACTCGAGCTCCTCGCGGGTGACCACGGGCAGCCCCTGGTGGAGGCGCCGCACCGTGCCCAGGGCCTGCTGCAGCGCGCCCGTCTTGGACAGGACCTTGCGTGCTCCGAGGCGCATGCACGCCCCCCAGCGGCCGATGTCGTCGGACGCCGTCAGCACCACGACGTTGGCGTTGGCGCGGGCGAGCGGCGCGACGAGGTTCATCCCGTCGCCGAACCTGCCGAGGTCGAGGTCGAGGAGGACCGTGCGGGGATTGGCCCGCAGGGCCATCGACCGCAGCGTGGCCATCGACCCGCCCTCCTCGGGCGGCTCCAGCCGTCGTACGTCGTATCCCTCCAGCGAGAGGGCGAGCTCGAGCGACTCCGCGAAGAGCGCGTGGTCGTCGATGATCAGGACGCGGTGCTCACCCCGCGACGCGCCGGTCACGACGGCCCTCCATCGTCAGCTCGGGTGCGGTCGGCCGGTCGGTGCCCAGGTCGTCCGCGTGCGGGCGACGGGCCGCGGGCAGCGAGATGACGAACGACGATCCCGCGCCGTCCCGCTCGGCCAGGCGCAGCGAGCCGCCGGCCTCGGCCATCAGGCGCTGGGCGACGTTGAGGCCGATGCCCTCGCCCTTCGACCGGACGCCGCGCTTGCCCCACTCGAAGATCTGCGGCCGGTGCTCGCGGGGGATCCCGCGACCGAAGTCGGTCACCGTGATGTCGACCATCTCGTCATCGCGACGTGAGACCTCCACGACGCTCTCGTCGGTCCCGCCGTGCTTGACGGCGTTGTCGACGAGGATGTTGAGCACCTCGGCCAGGGCGTCGAACGGCGCGTGCACGACGTCGCCCGTGCAGTGCAGCTCGACGTGACGCCCCTTGAGTCGCTGCAGGTCGAGGATGCGGGTCAGCGCGTCGTCGAGCCGCAGGTCGGCGGCCTCCGTGCCCTGGCCGGCGAGCATCCGCTCCATCCGGTCGAGCTCGCGGCGCAGCGACGACCACAGACGTTCACGCGTCTCGCTGGTGAGGTCCTCGCGGTCGAGCATGGCCGAGCCGGTGACCAGGCCCGCGATCGTGCTGCGCAGCTCGTGCATCCGCTCCCGCTGCTCGCGGGTGGCGTCGACCAGCACGTGCTCGACGGAGTCGACGCGCCGGCGCTCCTCCTCGAGGGTCCGCCGGATCGTGGCCCAGGCGATGCCGAGCCAGGCGGCGCCGGCGCCCACGCGGGCGAGCCACAGCGCGGCGTCGACGGTGCCGCCGGCGAGCCCCGACGGGGGCACCAGCTGGCCGAGGACCACGACGCCGACGGTGAACACCAGCAGGGCGCTGACCGGGCGCGAGGCCGAGCGCTGCTGCAGCACGAGGACGGCGGCGAGCAGGTGGGTGCAGAGCAGCACCCCGATCAAGAGATCCGCGATCAGCGTCGGCGGGTGGACCCGGGGGAACTGGAGCAGCAGGTTGCCCGCTGCGACGAGTCCCAGCCCGAGGCCGATCACGAATGTCTCGTCGGCGACCCGGCGCACGCGCTCGTGGGCCAGGAGCGGGACGACCACTCCGAGCATCCCGACCACGCCGACCGCCATCATCAGCAGCTGGACGGGCGCCGGTCGAGGTGGCGTGGTGTGCAGCGCGATGAGCGTGAGCGCGAGGGCCTGGCCGGCCACGAGCGCGCCCGTCGCCACCGCCCAGCCCGCGACACCGGCGGCGTGCTTGCGCCACGTCACGAGAGCCATGCACCCGGCGGCGGCGACGAAGACGCCGCTGACGACTCCCTCGCCGAGCGTCGGCACCGTGGACGCCGACGGCGGCGACCACCATGCCTGGTCGGTCTCCGACCCGATCCACGCCAGGACCACGAACGAGGCGAGTCCCATGACCGCCGTCCTGCACCTGTGGCGCAGATCCCCCCTGCAGAACCCCACCATGTCGAACTCCCCCCTGCGTACAGCTCAATCCTGTTGTCGTGCCTGTTGTCGTGATGTGTCGGCTGCCTCCCGAGCTGCCGAACGCGGTATCCATGTGTCGAGCGATGTGTCGAGCGAGCCCGTCTCCCGAGGCGAGCGTGCGACTCATTGTGTGGGGGGTGCGACGATTCTGGGCTCGTACCGCAAATGGGGCAAAGGCGGTCTGGTCCGGCGCCTTCAGGACTCCGAGAGGCTTCGTCAAGGAACCCCCCAATTCGGTACCAGCGGAGTATGAGCACGTGGCGATTTACCCTCAAGGGGGTAGCCGTGGCCATCGGCCCGGCGGAGGGTGCGAAGAGAGCCGGACGACCCCGTCCCCAAATAGGTGCACGTTTGTCGAGGGAACCCCACGCGGCGGCGTGCGATGGACAAGATGAGCGTGCGGTCAGCGAGAGGGAGGCGTCATGAGCGTGCCGGGTCCGGTGTGGGTGCTGTCGCCCCACCTCTTGGTCGCGCAGGCGGTCACGGCCGCGCTGCGCTCGGTCGACGTGCCGGCCGAGACCCGGCAGTGGGAGTCGGTGGTCGACGAGAGCGGCTCCGCCGTACCAGTTTCGGCCCGACCTGCGGTGGTCGTCGCCATCGTCGACGGGGTTGACAACTCGGCGGTCGTGGGTCACGTCGAGGCGCTCGCCCAGCCCGGCGACGTGCGCGTGGTGATCGTCAGCTCCCCGGAGACCTCGACCCAGTGGGGCGGCGTGCTCTCCAACGACGCCATCGACGTGGTGACCGTGACGACGTCGGTGTCCCAGCTCGCCGACGTCGTGCAGCGACTCACCTCCGGGGCCTCGTCGATGGACCCGGAGGAACGGGCCGCCATCCGCACGTCCTGGGCGCTGGACCGCGACCGACGGCGCCACGTCCGCGACCAGCTCGAGTCGCTGTCCCCCCAGCAGCGGCGCGTGCTCGAGCTCCTCGCCTCCGGCCGGCGGGTGGCCGAGGTCGGTGTGGAGATGGGGGTGGCGGAGGGCACCGTCCGCAGCCACGTCAAGGCGCTGCGTGCCAAGCTCGGCGCCTCCACGCAGCTCAAGGCGGTGGCGATGTACCACCAGGCCTACGACGCCCCGGGCACCGGCGGGCTCGTGCCCAGGCCCCGGGGGGCGGGTGACGACCCGGGCGACGATCCGGGCGACCGTCCCGGCGCGGACCCGAGCCGCGAGAAGGCGGGCGCCGGCCGTCGATAGGCTGGCGCCATGATGGATCCCACCACCCTCGACGACCACGCCTTCGCCGTCTGGGCGGCCGAACGGGCCGGCTCGGTGCTGCTCGACGTACGCGCCGGGGCCGCGGCTGACGGGCTCGAGGGTCGGGCGCTCAAGGACGCCGGCGACGCCGCCGCGCAGGCCGAGCTGGACCGGATCCTCACCCAGCACCGCCCCGACGACAGCGTGCTGTCCGAGGAGGCGTCCGACGACAAGTCGCGGCTGACCGCCCGACGGGTGTGGATCATCGACCCCCTCGACGGCACGCGCGAGTTCTCCGAGCCGCCGCGCGACGACTGGGCCGTGCACGTGGCGCTGTGGGAGGACGGCGAGCTCGTCGCCGGCGCGGTCGCCCAGCCCGCACTGGGCGAGACGTTCAGCACCGGCCGCCCCAGCGTGGTGCCTCCGCGCACGTCGACCCGTCCCCGCATCGCCGTCTCGCGGAGCCGGCCGCCCGCCTTCGTCGAGGCCCTGGCCGCCGAGCTGGACGCCGAGCTGGTGCCGATGGGCAGCGCGGGGGTGAAGGTGATGAGCGTGGTGCGCGACATCGCCGACGCCTACGTCCACGCCGGCGGGCAGTACCAGTGGGACAACGCCGCACCGGTCGCCGTCGCCCGTGCCGCCGGCCTGCACTGCAGCCGCGTCGACGGCTCGCCGCTGGTCTACAACGAGGACGACACCTCGCTGCCGGACCTCATCGTGTGCCGCCCCGAGCTCGCCGAGCAGATCGTCGAGTTCGTCCGGCGCCACGGCACCGCCTGACACCCGTCCCACCCGATATCTGAGGACGTGGCGGTCGGATTCCGGCCGGGCCGGCGACCAGGGCGTCCTCAGATATCGGGCAAGAGGGCTCAGTGGACGAGCTTCAGCCCGATGATGCAGCCCACGAGCCCGGCCAGGAGCAGGCCCTTGACCACCGAGAACGACTCGGACCCGGTGACCGTCGCGACGACGACGGTCAGCACGGCGCCGATGCCGACCCAGACGGCGTACGACGTGCCGACGGGCAGCGTGCGCATGGCGTAGCCCAGACCGGCCATGCTGAGTCCGAGCGCCACCACGAAGGTGGCCGTCGGCACCGGGCGGGTCAGGCCGTCGGACCGGCCGAGCGCGGTGGCCCACACGGCCTCGAGCACTCCTGACAGGACGAGCACCAACCACGACATGGCCATCTCCTCGACGGCCGTCTTGTCGCCTCCCGGGTACGGCTCCCTCGTCCGGTCGCCCACGGTGCGGGGCACGCCCGACGGTGCCACGTCCTGTCGTCCCGGGCAACTCGGACGAAACCCGGTTGCGCCCGGCGTCGGCGCCTTGCCAGCGTGGGGACATGACCTCCTTCGTCTCCCAGACCACCGTCGACTGCCACGATGCCTACGCGCTGTCGGAGTGGTGGAAGTCCCTGCTCGGGTACGTCGATGTCGAGGGCGACCCCAACGAGCCGGGGCACGAGGAGTGCGTGATCCTCGACCCCGACACGGGGCACAGCATCCTGTTCATCGAGGTCCCCGACGCCGAGCTGCCGGCGAAGCGGATCCACTTCGACCTCCGACCGCGCGAGGGCAGCCGCGACGAGGAGGTGGAGCGGGTCCGGGGCCTGGGCGCGACCGAGGTGGCCGACCGGCGCGGCCTCCACGGACCGGGGACCGGATGGGTGGTGTTCGCCGACCCGGAGGGCAACCAGTTCTGCATCCTGCGCTCGCAGGCGGAGGTGGACGCGGGTCCGCCCGCCTGAGACGGCGTACGCGCTGGGGCTAGGAGACGGAGACCCAGGTCTTCCACTGGAAGCTGGTGGGCAGGTAGCGGGCGTCGCCCCTGACGCGGAAGGACCAGTACCACGTGCCCTTGCGGCGGGGGAGCGTCACGGCGTAGCGGCCGCGACGGTCGGTGGTGATGGCGCGGTAGCGGACGTAGCCGGAGGACTGCTCGCGCGAGGCCTTGATGACGATCTTCCTCTTGCCGTAGCGGGGCGTCACCCGACCCTCGACGACGAATCCGCCCCGCGGGTAGGTGATCGCGCGCCGGACCTGCACGGTGAACGGCTCGGACTCGCTGGTGGCGTAGCCGTCCTCCGTGCCAGCGGCCGGGTGGCCGTTGTAGACGACCTTGTAGGAGGTGGTCATCCAGGGACGGATCGCGAGGAAGTCGCTCGACGCGGAGTCGTGGGTGGTGACGGCCTGCCAGGTGCGGTCGCCCGCCTCCATCGCGTAGAGCGTCGTCGTCCCCTCCGTGGGGGTGGAGCCGCCCTGGCTGTCGACGTCCACCTGGATGTCGATCGTCGTCTGGAAGTCGACGACCGTGGCGTCGGGAAGCGCGACGGTGGTGGTCGTCAGCGTGTCACGGGCGGCAGCGGCGGCAGGGGCGACGCCCGACAGGGTGCCGACGCACGCCAGGATCGACACGGCGACGAACGCCACCCGGGCGGTGCGAGCGCTGCGCATGTGCTTCCAATCGGATCGAGACGGATGTGCCCACGGTCGTGGTCCATCTGATCACATCTCGCACAGGTGGCCCACCGAACGACCGGGTCCGCCCCCCCGGGATGGAGGAAGCAGACCCGGTCGTGACGGGCGTGCGGGAGCTCAGCGGAGGGCCGTGCGCACCGCCGTCCGGTAACGGATCGTCGAGCCCTCGGCGACCGTGGCCACGAACTGCACGTCACTCTTGACGACGAAGCGCCAGAAGGTGCGCTTGCGCGAGGCCGGGAGGGTCGTGGTGAAGACGCTCTTCTTGCTGGTCTTGAGCGTGCGGAACTTCTTCCACTTCTTCCCGACCTTCTTCTGGACCAGGACCTTCTTCTTCTTGTAGTCCGGGGAGATCTTGCCCTTGACGAAGGTGCCGCGCGGGTTCTTGATGGTCAGCTTGCGCGACGTCTGGATCGCGAAGGGTGCGGACTCGCTGGCCGTGTAGACGTCGCCGGTGCCGTCGACGCCGCCCGGGTAGACGACCTTGTAGAGGGCGTTGCCGCCGGCCTCGATGTCGGCGAAGTAGAGGTAGCTGACGCCTTCGTCGGACGACACGGGCTCCCAGGTCGTCGAGCCGGCGCGCTGGAGGTAGAGCGTCGCCGCGCCGGGGGCGAAGGGGTTGGCCGGGTCGCTGGTGGTGACGGCCGCGTCGAAGAAGATGGTCTCGCCGTAGGTGTAGGCGGCCTTCTCCGACGTGAGCGTGGTCGCCGTCGTGACGGTGGCCGCCGCGTCGGCGGACGTCGCGAGGGCGACCGGCGTGACGCCGACCAGAGCGGCCGACACCGTGCCGGCGATGAGACGTGTGATGCGCATGTTCCCCGTTGTTCCTCTCGATGGAGCTGCATGTCGCCCGGCGGGTTCCCGCCGGGCGTGGTGGGGTGTTACCCGGGTGACGCATGGGGCAAACCCCGGTCGTGCCGGTCGGGCGCGCTCGTCCCCCACGAGTCGGTGTCCGACGCCCCCCGTAGACTTCGACGCTCCCCCCACCTCGGCTCTCGTGGGGGCTCTTCCGCGTGCCTTCGAAGGGATCTCCGGTGCCGTCCACGCCCCTCGCCGCCGTCGCCCAGCGCGTCGTCGCCGCTCCCACGCTGGGTGGTGCCCTCGCCGACGCTGCGGTGCAGTCCTCGCTCGACCTCACCGGGCCCGGTGCGGTGCGGCCCTTCGTGGTGCACGGGCTCGTGGAGCGCGGACGCACCGTCCTGGCCGTCACGGCCACCTCCCGGGAGGCGGAGGACCTGGTGGAGGAGCTGGCCGACCTCGTCGACCCCGACGTCGTCGCCTACTACCCGAGCTGGGAGACGCTGCCCCACGAGCGCCTCAGCCCTCGCAGTGACACCGTCGGCCGTCGGCTGGCCGTCCTGCGGCGCCTGCGCCACCCCGGCACCGACGCCGCCAACGGTCCGCTCAAGGTCGTCGTCGCCCCGATCCGCAGCCTGCTGCAGCCCCAGGTCACCGGCCTCGCCGACATCGAACCGGTCGAGCTCGCCCCGGGCGACGCCCGGCCGCTCGACGAGGTCGTTCGCGGCCTGGCCGAGGCGGCGTACTCCCGGGTCGACATGGTCGAGCGACGCGGTGAGTTCGCGGTCCGCGGTGGGATCGTCGACGTCTTCCCGCCCACCGAGGAGCACCCGCTCCGGGTGGAGTTCTGGGGGGATGACGTGGAGGAGATCCGGTCCTTCTCGGTCGCCGACCAGCGCACGCTCGAGACCGTCGACCGGCTCTGGGCGCCGCCGTGCCGCGAGCTGCTGCTCACCGACGACGTACGACGTCGCGCCGCCGAGCTCGGCCGGGCCCACCCGCAGCTGCTCGAGCTCACCGACAAGATGGCCGCCGGGATCGCCGTGGAGGGCATGGAGTCGCTCGCGCCCGCGCTGGTCGACTCGATGGAGCTGCTGGTCGACCTGATGCCCGCCGGCACCACGGTCCTCGTCCTCGACCCCGAGCGCGCCCGCACCCGCGCCCACGACCTGGTCGCGACGAGCGAGGAGTTTCTCGGCGCCTCGTGGGCCGCGGCCGCCGGTGGCGGCACCGCGCCGATCGACCTCGGTGCCGCCTCCTACCGCGAGATCGCCGACGTCCGGCTGCACGCGCTGGGCCTCGGCCACGCGTGGTGGTCTGTCAGTCCCTTTGGAATCGGGCACAGCGGGATCGACACCAGCGACGTGCCGGTCGACGCCGAGACGGCCGGGGTGCCGGCCCGGACCCTGCCGACGCACCCCGCCGAGGCCTACCGCGGCGACCTGCAGCAGGCCGTCGACGACATCCGCGGCTGGGTCGCCGACGGTCGCGACGTCGTCGTCGTGCACGCCGGCCACGGACCCGCCGAGCGGTTCGTCGAGCTGCTGGGGGAGAACGACATCGCCGCCCGCCTCGTCGAGGAGGGGGACACCGCCGGGCCCCACGTCGTGACCGTGACCTGCGGCCACCTCGTGCACGGCATCGTCGACGACGAGGCGCAGGTCGCCGTCCTCACCGGTGACGACCTGTCGTCATCAGCTGGCTCGACCCGCGACCTGCGGAACCGCATGCCCACGCGCCGCAAGAAGCAGATCGACCCGCTCGAGCTCAAGGCCGGCGACTACGTCGTGCACGAGCAGCACGGCGTCGGCCGTTTCGTGGAGATGAAGCAGCGCGAGATCGGTGGCGCGGTGCGCGAGTACCTCGTCCTCGAGTACGGCCCCAGCAAGCGCGGCGGCCCCAACGACATGCTCTACGTGCCGGCCGACACGCTCGACCAGGTCACCCGCTACGTGGGCGGCGAGAACCCCAGCCTCGACCGCCTCGGGGGCGGCGACTGGACGAAGCGCAAGAACAAGGCGCGCCGCGCCGTCCGCGAGATCGCGGCCGAGCTGATCAAGCTCTACGCCGCGCGGCAGGCGACCAAGGGCTACGCCTACGGGCCGGACACCCCGTGGCAGCGCGAGCTCGAGGACGCCTTCCCGTTCACCGAGACGGTCGACCAGCTGACCACGGTCGACGAGGTCAAGGCCGACATGCGCAGGGTCGTGCCCATGGACCGGCTGGTCTGCGGCGACGTCGGCTACGGCAAGACCGAGATCGCGGTGCGGGCGGCGTTCAAGGCGGTCCAGGACGGCAAGCAGGTCGCGGTGCTGGTGCCCACGACGCTGCTCGTCACCCAGCACCTGTCGACCTTCTCCGAGCGGATGTCGGGCTTCCCGGTGGTCATCAAGGGCCTCTCGCGCTTCCAGACCGACAAGGAGGCCAAGGAGGTCGTCGCCGGCCTGGCCGACGGGTCGATCGACATCGTGGTGGGCACCCACCGCCTGCTCAACCCCGACATCAAGGTCAAGGACCTCGGCCTGATCATCGTCGACGAGGAGCAGCGCTTCGGCGTCGAGCACAAGGAGCAGATGAAGCGGATGCGCACGTCGGTCGACGTGCTGTCGATGAGTGCGACGCCGATCCCGCGCACGCTGGAGATGGCGGTCACCGGGATCCGCGAGATGTCGACGATCACGACCCCGCCGGAGGAGCGGCACCCGGTCCTCACCTACGTCGGCGCCTACGAGGACCGCCAGGTCGTCGCTGCCGTGCGCCGCGAGCTGCTGCGCGAGGGCCAGGTCTTCTACATCCACAACCGGGTGCAGTCGATCGAGAAGGCTGCGGCCCGGATCCGCGAGCTCGTCCCGGAGGCTCGGGTCGCGACCGCCCACGGCCAGATGAACGAGCGCCAGCTCGAGCAGGTGATGGTCGACTTCTGGGAGAAGCGCTTCGACGTGCTGGTCTGCACGACGCTGGTCGAGTCGGGCCTCGACGTGTCCAACGCCAACACGATGATCATCGAGCGCTCCGACACCCTCGGTCTCTCCCAGCTGCACCAGCTGCGTGGTCGTGTCGGCCGCTCCCGCGAGCGCGCCTACGCCTACTTCCTCTACCCGGCCGAGAAGCCGCTGACCGAGACCGCCCACGAGCGGCTCGCGACGCTCGCCCAGCACTCCGACCTCGGCGGCGGCATGGCGATCGCGATGAAGGACCTCGAGATCCGCGGCGCGGGCAACCTGCTCGGCGGCGAGCAGTCCGGCCACATCGCCGAC
>DASTPB010000212.1:0-2983 GCA_035762385.1 Nocardioides sp.
ACGCCTGGCAGCCAGCGTTCCACGGAGTCCGTCAGCTCCAGCTCGCCGTCCGCCGCGAGCTGGAGGACGACTGTGGCCACCATCGTCTTCGTCACACTGCCGATCGGGAACCGGTGTCGATCGGTGATGCGGTCCTCGCCACCCACGACGGCCTGCCCATCCGACACGATTCTGGTGTCGCCGCCGACCCGGACCAGCACGACCGCTCCCGGGTAGGTGCCGCGGTACGCCTCCAGCAGGTCCTCGACCCTCGTGGCCGCTTCGTCGGCACTCGATCCCACGGTTGCCGCTGGGCTCGCGCCCGGTGGGTCCGGCGCGCTGGGGCCGTCCGAGCTGGGACTGCCCTGCGAGCAGCCGACCAGCAGGACAGCCACACTGAAGGCAAGTGCAGCCCGGGGGCGCATCCCACCAGTGTGGCCCCGGCATCACGTCGTCCCGGAGCCGTCTAGACAGGTCGGTGGCTGACGGTCGACGTCCGGTCGAGGTCTACTGCTGCCGGTAGGGCACACCGTCCGCGGCAGGCGGACGGGAGCGGCCCACGAGTCCCGCCACCGCGAAGATGGTGACGAGGTAGGGCAGCATCAGCATGAACTGGCTCGGCACGGGCGAGCCGATCGCCGACAGCACGCCCTGCAGGTTCGTCGCGAAGCCGAAGAGCAGTGCCGCCAGGGTCGCGCGGATCGGGTCCCACTTGCCGAAGATGACCGCGGCGAGCGCGATGTAGCCGGCGCCGCCGGTCATCTCGCGGTTGAAGCCGGCGACCGACACGAGGCTGAAGTAGGCGCCGCCGAGGCCCGCGATCGCACCGGCGAGCAGGATCGTGCGGTAGCGGGTGCGGTTGACCTTGATGCCCACGGTGTCGGCGGCCTTGGGGTGCTCGCCGACCGCACGGAGGCGCAGGCCCCAGCGGGTGCGGTAGAGCGCGAAGGCGACGACCGCGACGACGATGTAGAGCAGGTAGACGAGCGGGGTCTGGCGGAAGAAGATCGGGCCGATCAGCGGGATGTCGCCCAGGATCGGGATCGGCACCGCGCGCAGCCGCTCGGGGGAGTTGAGCGTCTCGGCGTTGGGCGTGAGCACCTGGCGGAACAGGAAGTTCGTCAGTCCGACCACGAGCACGTTGAGCACGACGCCGACGATGACCTGGTCGACGAAGTAGGTGATCGCGAACAGGCCGAGGACCAGGGCCACGAGGGCGCCGGCCACCGCTGCGGCCGCGACGCCGGCCCACGGCGAGCCGGTGAGCGAGGCGGTGATCGAGGCAGCGAACGCGCCGAGGAGCAGCTGGCCCTCGATGGCGATGTTGACCACGCCCGCGCGCTCACCGAGCACGCCGCCCAGCGCGCCGAAGACGAGGGGGATCGCCAGCGCCACGGCGCCGCCGAGCAGGCTGACGACGCGGATCCTCTCGTCGGCGGCCGCCCAGCTGAGGAACCCGATCATCCACACGATCGCGAAGCTGATCGGGATCCACATCGGCTGGCGCACGTGGGCGAGCATGCGGCGTACGGCCTCCGCGGTGAGCCCGAGGCAGATCACCACCATCAGCCAGGCGGTGGGACCCGAGGGTACGACGATGTCGGGCAGGGTGACGAAGTCGGTCACGACCGAGAGCTGGAACGTCGTGTCGCCCGACGGGGCCGAGCGCAGCAGGATGGCCGCGAGGAGCAGGGTCAGCACACCGAGCACGACCGGGAGCTTGCGGGCGCCCGACGCGCGGGTCGGCGTCACGACGGTGTCGGGGGCCAGGCCGCCGCTGTCGGGGGTCGGCTGGTCGGTCACGGTGCTCACTTGGCCTCCTGGGCGGGGAGCCGGAAGATCGCGCGCACCAGGGGAGGGGCGGCGAGGAAGAGGACGATCAACGACTGCACCACGAGCACGAGGTCGACCGAGATGTTCTCGGAGGTCTGCATGGTGAACCCGCCGGCCTTGAACGCGCCGAACAGGAGTCCGGCGGCCAGGATCCCCAGCGGTCGGGACCGGCCGAGCAGCGCCACGGTGATGGCGTCGAAGCCGATCGACGCGTCGAGATCGAGCGAGACGCCGCTGGTCACGGTGCCGAGCACCTGGTTGACGCCGGCGAGGCCGAGGAGCGAACCGGCGATCAGCATCACGACGATGTAGGTCTTGCCGACGTTGATGCCGGACGCACGGGCCGCGTGCGGGTTCTCGCCGACGGCGCGGATGCGGTAGCCGAGGGTCGAACGGTTGAGCAGCCACCACACGACGGCGACGGCGACGATCGCGAGCACGAAGCCGAGGTGGAGGTTGAACTGGTCGCCCAGCACCTTGGGCAGCGTCGCGGAGTCCTTCATCGGCGGCGACTTGGGGTTCACCGAGCCGGGCGTCTTGAGCAGCGACTCCTTGGTGAGCGCCCAGAAGAGCAGGTAGTAGGCGACGTAGTTGAGCATGATCGTGACGATCACCTCGTGCGCGCCCGTGCGGGCCTTCAGCACGCCCGCGATGCCGCCCCACAGCGCGCCGGCCGCCATGCCGACCAGGATCGCGAGCGGCAGGTGGATGACGAGGGGCAGGTCGAGCTGGAAGGCCACCCAACCCGCCGCGCCACCGGCGATGAGCATCTGGCCGCGGCCACCGATGTTGAACAGCGCCGCCCGGAAGGCCAGGCCGACACCGAGGCCGCCGAGGATCAGCGGGGCGGCGAACTTCAGCGTCTCCGTGAACGGGCGCCACTGCTGGGCCGGCTCGGTGAGGTTGTAGTTGAAGACCGCGCCGCGGAACATCGCGCTGTAGGCACCCGAGATGGCCTCCCACACGGCGGTGAAGAAGTCGGAGGGACGGGCGGTGACGTAGCCGACGGTCTCGCGCACCGTGTCGTCGGTCGCGGCGATCATCACCGAGCCGACGAAGATCGCGAGGACCACGGCGAGCACGCCGGCGAGGGCGTCGCCCGAGGCGATCTCGCGCAGCAGCGAGCGGCCGCGGTCGTCGTCGGGCGGGGTGCCGGCGCCCTCGGCCCGCT
>DASTPB010000213.1:0-2113 GCA_035762385.1 Nocardioides sp.
GCCGCAGCTCAGGTGTCTCCGTCGACCCGAAGGCGCTCATCAGGACACTCCCTCGGGGTGGAGGCGGACCAGCGGCTGGCCGGGGGAGACCAGGTCGCCGTCGTGGACGAGCCACTCGACGATGGTGCCGCCGTGCGGCGCATTGACCGGCGTCTCCTCCCGGAGGTTGGCCACCGCGCCGACGGTCGTCTCGGGCTCGATGGTGCCGCCCTCGGGCAGGCCGTCCTTGACCCGGAAGGTGCCCTTGGCGGGGGAGACGAGCATCCGCCACGTGGGTGAGGTGTCGAGCGCGGACGCCGTCCCGTGCTTGTCGCAGAACGCCCGGGCCTCGTCGAGCTGGTCCGGTGTCTTGAGAGCGAACGTCTCGACTCCCTTGAGCGCGCGCTTGGCGATGCCCGTGAGGGTGCCGGCAGGAGGCATCTCGAGGATGCCGGTGACGCCGAGGTCGAGCATGGTCTCCATGCACAGGTCCCAACGCACGGGGCTCGCGACCTGGGCGACGATACGGCGCACGACGTCGCGGCCGTCATGGACCACCTGGCCGTCACGGTTCGAGATCAGCGGCGTCCGCGGATCGTGGGTCGAGACGGAGCGGGCGAACCGGCCGAGGACGTCGACCGCGGGGGCCATGTGCTCGGTGTGGAACGCGCCGGCGACCGAGAGCGGCATCAGGCGCGCCTTGGCGGGTGGGTCCTCGGCGAACGCGGCGAGCTGCTCCACCGTGCCGGCGGCGACGATTTGACCGGGGCCGTTGTCGTTGGCGGCGGTGAGACCGTGCTCCGCGAGCTTGGCGAGGACCTCCTCGCGGTCGCCGCCGAGGACGGCGGTCATGCTCGTGGGGGTCGCGGCGGCGGCCGCGGCCATCGCCTTGCCGCGCTCGCGGACGAGCACCATCGCCTGCTCGGCGGTGATCGCCCTTGCGCCCGCGGCGGCGGTCAGCTCCCCGACGCTGTGCCCCGCGACGGCACCGACCCGCCCGAAGGCGTCTGCCGGGTGCGGGAAGAGCTCGAGCGCGGCGAGCAGCCCGGAGGCGACGAGCAGTGGCTGCGCGACAGCCGTGTCACGGATCGTCTCCGCGTCTGCCTCCGTGCCGTAGTGGGCCAGGTCCATGTCGGCGACGGCGGAGAGCCACGCGAGACGGTCGGCGAACTGCTTCTCCTCCAGCCAGGGGGAGAGGAATCCGGGGGTCTGGGCGCCTTGGCCCGGGGCGACGATGACTAGCACCCCTCCACTGTGCCCGGACGGTGCCGGTCTCAGCACCACCGGCACGAACGAAGATCGGGGCGTGGTCTTTGTAGGGTTCCTACAAAGGCGCGGTGGGTGACGCCTCACGCGACTGCAGGCGGCCGAGTGTCAGCGCGACGCGGTACGTGTAGGCGTCGCGGGGGTTCGTGGCAGTCAGGCCGGTCATGTCCGCCGCTCTGCGCAGGCGGTATCGCACGGTGTTGGCGTGCACGAACACGGCTCGCGCGGTGGCCTCGATCGACCCGCCGTGGTCGAGGAACGCCGAGACGGTGTCCAACGTGGCGGGACCGGCCTCGACCAGGGGGTTGTAGACCGCGACGACGAGCTGGCGGCGCGCGTGCCCGTCGCCGGACAGGGCACGCTCGGGCAGGAGGTCGTCGGCGGTCACCGGGCGAGGGGCGTCCGGCCACCCGGGGGCGGCGCGGAGTCCTGCGACGGCTGCGCGTGCGGAGATGTGTGCCTGCACCAGGTCAGGCACGAGCGGACCCACCACGACCGGACCGTCCCCGAAGTGCCCCGCGATGGCGGCCCCGGCCTTGTCGGGGTTGTCCACCCCGCCGAGTACGACGACGAGGCGGTCGCCCTGCACGGCGCAGAGCGCGTCGAGGCCCGCGTGCCGTGCCGACCGTCGTACATCGTCGAAGGTGCTCTCGCGATCCCGGTCGGACTCTCCGGACAGTCCTGACGGCACCCGGCCGAGCACGACGGCCACGTCCCCGCGGGCCTGCCAGCCCAACGCGCTCGCGCGGGACCGGACCGTCTCGTCCGCCTCGGCGCGAAGGACCGAGTCGACGACGAGCGCCTCGAGGCGGGCATCCCAGGCGCCACGCATCTCCGCCGCCTTGGCGTAGACCTCCGCCGTCGCGAA
>DASTPB010000214.1:0-4580 GCA_035762385.1 Nocardioides sp.
GCGGATCCGGTCGCCGGTGGTGGCGGCCGCGGCGGGTGGGGTCGGGGCCTGGGTCATGGTCTGCGTCATGGGGGTGTCCCTCGGGTCGTGGCTAACTTGTATGATGAGTGTGCAACTCATTACATAAGTACGTCAAGCCCGTGGAGGCGGTCATGTCAGCCGACTGGTGTCACCAGCTCGCCGCGCGCCAGGAAGGCGTCGACGTTGTCGAGCACGAGACGCGCCATGGCTTCCCGGGTCTCCACGGTCGCGCTGCCGACGTGCGGCAGCAGCACGACGTCGTCGCGTCCCAGGAGCGCAGCGGGCACGTGCGGCTCGTCGGCGAACACGTCGAGCCCCGCCCCGGCGATGCGGCCCTCCTCGAGCGCGGCGACGAGCGCGTCCTCGTCGACGACGGACCCGCGGGCGACGTTGACGAGACAGCCGTCGGGGCCGAGCGCGTCGAGGACCGCGGCGTCCACGAGGCCGTCGGTGCCGGCGCCCCCGGGCGTGAGCACCACCAGTACGTCGCTCGCCGCGGCCAGCGCGACCGGGCTGTCGTGGTAGGTCCACGCCACGTCCTTGGGGCGCCGCGAGTGGTAGTGGATCTCGGCGCCGAAGACCTCCAGCCGCTCCGCCGCAGCCGTCCCGATGCGGCCGAGGCCGAGGACACCGACGACGGCACCACGTACGTCGCGGGTCAACGGCACCGGCTCACCGCGCGCCCAGGCGCCGCTCCGCACGAACCGGTCGGCGGCGGTGACCCCGCGCAGCACGTCGACGACGAGGAAGGCCGCGAGGTCGGCCACGGCGTCGGTGAGCACGTCCGGCGTGTTGGAGACGACGATGCCGCGTCGCCCCGCCTCGGCCACGTCGACATTGTCGTAGCCGACGCCGAAGTTCACGATCGCCCGCAGGTCGGGCAGGGCGTCCATCTCCGCCGCTCCGGCCGGCGCCCCACCGCCGACCACCGCGACCTCGACGCCCGCCGGGTCGGCGAGGTCCTCCCGCAGCGGAGCGTCGTACCGCTCCGAGAGCCACTCGCGCACGAAGGGCATCAGCCCGCCGAGCTGGACGACACGGACCGGGTGCTGGCTGTCGGAGGTCACCACGACATCCTTGCGGCGCGGTGGTCGCGGCGTCCAAGACGACCTCGCTATCGCGCGATACCCCGGGACGGCCGGAGCGAGAGGAGCGAGCGCGCGTGGACCTGCTGATCGGCTTCACCACGATCCTCGTCGTCATCGCCGCCGGCGCCGCTCTCGCCCACGTCGGCGTGCTCGACCGCCGCTCGCAGCGCACGCTCGGCGAGATCGCGTTCTTCGTGGCCTCGCCCGCGCTCATGGTGGTCACCATCAGCCAGGTCCACCTCGAGACGGCGGCCGCCAACCTCGTCGCGTCGAGCATCTCGCTGACGGCCTGCTTCGCCGCGTACGTCGTCGTCGCCCGCCTGCGCTGGCACCTCGACACCGGTCCCCTGCTCATCGGCGCGCTGTCGTCGTCCTACGTCAACGCCGGCAACCTCGGCATCGCCATCGCCGCCTACGTCGTCGGCGACCTCACCGTGGTCGTCCCGACCCTGCTGGTGCAGATGCTGCTCGTGCAGCCGGCCGCGCTGGTCGTCCTCGACCGGGTCACCGGTCGCGGCGAGGGGGTGCGCCCCGCGGTCCGGCGGCTGGCGACGAACCCGCTCACGATCGCGGCCCTGGTGGGCCTCGTGCTGGCGACCACCGGCTGGCGGCTGCCGGCGGCCGTGCTGTCACCGCTGGAGATGCTCGCCGGGGCGGCGATCCCGCTGATGCTGATGTCGTACGGCGCCGCGTTGAGGCTGAGCCCGCCGATCGGTCGGGCCGGGCACAACGGCGAGGTGGTCGTCGCGACCGTCCTGAAGATGGCCGTCATGCCGGTGGTCGCCTGGCTCGTCGGCGTGGCCCTCGGCCTGGACGACCGGGTGCTGCTGGGCGTGGTCATCACCGCCGCGCTGCCGACCGCACAGAACATCTTCCTGCACGCCACCCGCTACCGGGTGGGCGAGGATGTCGCGCGGGAGACCATCCTGGTCACCACGCTCGCCTCGCTCCCCGTCGCGCTGCTCGTCGCCGTGCTGCTGGGCTGACTGCACCCCTCGATCGGAGAAGACCCATGGACGACCTGCTCGACCGGCTGCGCACGAGCGTCGGCGCCGACCACGTCCTGACCGAGGAGGCCGACGTCGCGGCGTACGTCGTCGACTGGACGGGCACCCACGCCGGCCGGGCGCTCGCGGTGGTGCGGCCGGGCTCGACCGAGGAGGTGGCGGCCGTGGTGGCGGCCTGCGCGGAGGCGGGCGTGCCGGTGGTCCCGCAGGGCGGCAACACCGGCCTCGTGGGCGGCGGGGTGCCCGACGCCTCCGGCAGCCAGGTCGTGCTCTCGCTCGGCCGGATGCGCTCCGTGCGCGAGGTCGACCCGGTCGCCGGGACCGTCACCGTCGACGCCGGCGTCGTGCTGGCCGACGTGCAGGCCGCGGCGGCGCAGGTCGACCGGCTGTTCCCGATGTCGCTCGGCTCCGAGGGCAGCTGCACGATCGGCGGCAACCTCTCGACCAACGCGGGCGGCACCGCGGTGCTGCGCTACGGGATGACCCGCGAGCTCGTGCTCGGGCTCGAGGTCGTGCTGCCCGACGGCCAGGTGTGGGACGGACTGCGGGGCCTCCGCAAGGACAACACCGGCTACGACCTGACCCAGCTGTTCGTGGGCGCCGAGGGCACCCTCGGGGTCATCACCGGCGCCGTGCTGCGGCTCTTCCCCGCCACCCCGCGGCACGCGACCGCCTGGGTCGCGGTGCCGTCCGTCGACGCGGCGGTGGCGCTGCTCAGTCTTGCCCAGCAGCACGCCGGCGTGCACCTCTCGACGTTCGAGATCGCCAACCGGCAGGCCGTCGACCTCGTCCTCGCGCACCTGCCGGAGGCGAGCGACCCGCTCGGTGAGCCGAGCGACTGGTACGTCCTGGTCGAGCTCGCCGGGTCGGACTCCGACGACGGGCTGGACGAGACCCTCGAGTCGCTGCTGGGCGAGGCCGTCGAGGCCGGCAACGCGACCGACGCGGCCGTCGCCGCGAGCCCCCGGCAGCGGTCGGCGCTGTGGGGACTGCGGGAGAGCATCTCGGAGGTTCAGAAGGTCGAGGGGGCGACCCTGAAGCACGACGTCACGCTGCCGATCGCCCGGCTCGCTGCGTGGACCGCCTCGACGGGACCACTGCTGCAGGAGATCTGCCGGGGCGTGCGCCCCGTGACCTACGGGCACGTCGGCGACGGCAACCTGCACTACAACCTCAACGCCCCCCTGGCCGACGGCCGCAGCGACGACGACGCGCTGCGCGCCGCGGCGTCCGACCTGACCACCGCGATCTACGACTCGGTGGCCCGCGAGTCGGGGTCGATCAGTGCCGAGCACGGCCTCGGCCGCACCAAGGCCGCGGCAGCAGCGTCGTACAAGTCCGACGTCGAGGTCGACCTCATGCGCGCGGTCAAGCAGGCGCTCGACCCCGCCGGCCTGATGAACCCGGGCGTGCTCCTGCCCCCACCGTCCTAGAGTCGCGCCTACGCTGCAGGGCATGAAGGCACAGACCCTCGGCCGCGTGGTGCTCGGCGGCTTCATGGTGACCGCAGGCGTGCTGCACCTCACCACGCAGCGCGAGGAGTTCCGGGCCCAGGTGCCCGACTGGTTCCCGGTCGAGGAGGACCTCACGGTGCTCGCGTCGGGGGTCGTCGAGGTCGCGCTCGGCGGGGCGTTCGTCGCCATGCCGCAGCACCGGCGCACCGTGGGCGCGCTGCTCGCCGCGTTCTTCGTCGCGATCTTCCCCGGCAACATCGCCCAGTACCTCGAGGGCAACGACGCCTTCGGTCTCGACACCGACGCGGCGCGCCTCGGGCGGCTGTTCTTCCAGCCGGTGCTCGTCCTCTGGGCGCTGTGGGCGGGCGGGCTGCTGAGCCGGCGCCGCCCGGTCCTCACCGAGGAGGAGCAGCGCGAGGAGGTCGAGACGGGCGAGTAGCGCCGCTGGACGTGGAGCCTCAGGGGGTCGGCAGCCAGCCCACCCGCCCGGCGAGGACGGCGTACCCCACGAACGCGCCCACGTCGAGCAGCGTGTGCGCGACCACGAACGGCATCACCCGGCCCCAGCGGCGGAACAGCCACCCGAACAGCAGGCCCATCGCGAGGTTGCCGACGAACCCGCCGAGCCCCTGGTAGAGGTGGTAGCTGCCGCGCAGCAGCGCAGCTAGCCCGATCGCGGCGCTGTCCCCGAAACCGATCTGTCGCAGCCGTACCTGCACGAAGCCGAGGACGACGAACTCCTCCAGCACCGCGTTCTGCGCGGCCGACAGCACCAGCACCGGGACCCGCCACCACTCCTCCGGCAGCGACTGGGCGACCACCGTCAGGTTGGTGCCGAGCGCGAACGTGGCGAGGTAGAACACCACCCCCACCGAGCCGACGCCGGCGGCCAGCAGCGCACCGCGGCCCCAGTCACCGATCGTGCTCCAGCCGCCGTCGCGGGCCCACACGTCCTTGACCCTGCTCCCGGAGCGCACCAGCAGGTACGCCGCCAGCGCCACCGGCACGAG
>DASTPB010000215.1:0-33895 GCA_035762385.1 Nocardioides sp.
GCGGTGACCCGCGCCGAGGGGCGTGGCCGCGCGTGGACGCTCGACGCGCCCGTCGTGGTGATGGCCGCGGCCGACTGGCCGCGGCTGCCGCTGGGCACGCGCCTGGAGACGACGGCCAGGCTCGTCCCCGGCGACGGCGACGTCGCCGCCGTGGTGCGCCCGACCGGCGATCCCCGCGTCATGTCCGGGCCGGGCGCGTGGTGGGACGCCGCGGCGGCCGTACGACGATCGGTGCGGGCTGCCGTGGCCGGTCGTGACGTCGACGCGCGCGAGCTCGTGCCCGCGCTCGTGGTCGGTGACGACGGCGGGCTCGACCCCGACCTGGCCGACGACTTCCGCACGACCGGGCTGACGCACCTGCTGGCGGTGAGCGGGACCAACCTGACGCTGGTCGTGGGATTCCTGCTCGTCCTCGGCCGCTGGGCCGGCGTGCGCGGTCCCCGGCTGTACGCGCTCGGCGTGCTCGGCATCGTCGGCTTCGTGCTGACCGCGCGGGCCGAGCCGAGCGTCGTACGCGCCGCTGCGATGGGTGCCGTCGCGCTGGTCGGGATGGGGCGCAACGGACGCTCGCGCGGGGTGCGAGGGCTCGGGGTGGCGGTGCTCGCCCTGCTGCTGGTGTGGCCGCGGCTCGCCGTGACGCCCGGGTTCGCGCTGTCGGCGCTGGCCACCGCGGGGATCCTCCTGCTCGCGCCGGTCTGGCGCGACGCTCTCATGCGATGGACGCCGCGGTGGGTCGCCGAGGCGGTGTCGGTGCCGCTGGCGGCCCAGGTGGCGTGCACGCCCGTGGTGGCGGCGATCTCCGGCCAGGTCAGCCTCGTGGCGGTGGGCGCCAACCTGCTGGCCGCACCAGCCGTGGCCCCCGCGACCGTGCTCGGGCTCTGCGGCGGCCTGCTGGCGCTGCTGTGGGAGCCGCTCGGCGTCGCGGTCGCCGCGCCGGCGGCCTGGTCGGCGGGCTGGATCATCGCGGTCGCGCGCTGGGGTGCGGGGGTGCCGACGGCGGCGGTCGACTGGGGGACCGGCCCTGTTCCCCTCGTGCTACTGACGGTGCTGTGCCTGCTCGCGGTGCTCCTCGCGCCCCGGCTGCTGGGCCGACCGGCCACGACCCTGGCCTGCACCGGACTGCTGGTGGTCGTGATGCTGGTCCGGCCGCCGTCCCCCGGCTGGCCGCCGCGCGGGTGGGTGCTGGCGATGTGCGACGTCGGGCAGGGCGACGCGGTCGTCCTGCGCGCCGGTCCCGGGGCGGCGGTCGTCGTCGACGCCGGCCCGGAGCCGGGACCGACCGACGCCTGCCTCGACCGGCTCGAGGTCACCGCCGTCCCGCTGCTGGTCCTCACGCACTTCCACGCCGACCACGTCGGCGGCGTCGCTGGCGTGCTGGACGGCCGCGAGGTGGGTGAGGTCGAGGGCACGGCGCTGCTGGACCCGCCCGACGGCGCCGCGGCTGCCGCACGGGCGGTCGGCCACGACCCTGCCCCGGCGACGTACGGCCTGACCCGCCGGGTGGGCGAGGTGACGCTCCAGACGGTGTGGCCGCGCCCCGGCGCCCGCCCGGCCGACTCGGCGGAGAGCGCCCCCAACAACGCCAGCGTCGTGCTGGTCGCCGAGGTGGACGGCGTGCGCGTCCTGCTCACCGGCGACGTCGAGCCGTCCGCCCAGGCGACCCTGGCGCGCGACCTGGCGGGGCTGGAGGTCGACGTGCTCAAGGTCCCGCACCATGGCAGCCGTCAACAGGACCTCGACTGGCTCACCTCGCTCGGTGCGCGGCTGGCGCTGGTGTCGGTGGGGGAGGACAACGACTACGGGCACCCGGCCCCCGACCTCCTGGCTGCGCTGTCCCGGGCCGGCGCCGACGTCTGGCGCACCGACGTCTCCGGCGACGTGGTCGTGGTGGTCCGGGACGGCGAGCTGGGTGTCGTCGCCCGCGGATAGGGGCCTCGCCCGCGCCAGGGCCGTCGCGAGCGCCGACAGGCGCGTGCAGCGGCAAGGCGGAGGAGGGAGACGTGACGGAGTCACGGCGACTGACGACAACGCAGCCGGTGTGCGTGCATGGTGGGGCGCAGCAGGTCCTGGTGTGGGTGCGGTCCCTTAGGCTGTGCGCACCATGGCTCGTACCCCCACCGCCGCGCAGGTCCTCGGCCACGTCGTCCTGGTGACGGGCAAGGAGGAATACCTCTCCGCGCGCACGGTCGCGTCGGTGCGCGACGCCGTCCGGGGCCACGACGCGGAGGCGGAGATCGCCGAGTCGATGGCCTCCGACCTGACCCTCGCCTCGCTCGGGGAGATGTCGGCGCCCTCGCTGTTCTCCACGATCCGGTGCGTCATCGTGCGGGGGTTGGAGGACCTGCCCGACGAGTCCGTCGACGGCCTGCTCGACTACTGCGGGGCCCCGGCCGACGACGTCGCGCTCGTGCTGGTGCACTCCGGCGGGCAGAAGGGGAGCGGGGTGCTCACCAAGCTGCGCAAGCTGTCGCCGGTGACCGAGGTGAAGTCGGAGGAGGTCAAGCCCAGCGAGATGGCCGGCTTCGTCACCTCCGAGGTCGCCTCCCACGGCGCGCGGATCGACTCGGACGCGGCCGCCTTCCTCGTGCAGGCCGTCGGCACCGACCTGCGGTCGCTGGCCGCGGCGGCCGACCAGCTGACCAACGACTTCCACGGCGAGCAGCTCACCGTCGACAAGGTCCAGCGCTACTTCGGCGGCCGTGCCGAGGCCAAGTCGTTCACCGTCGCCGACGCTGCGTTCGCCGGTCGTCGCGCCGCCGCCCTCGAGGAATTGCGCTGGGCGCTCGACTCCGGGACCTCGCCGGTGCTGGTCACCTCGGCGATGGCCGCGTCCGCGCGCAGCCTCGCCCGCTACCTCGGCGCCCCCCGCGGTGCCCGGGACGCCGACCTCGCCCGCGACCTCGGCGTACCCCCGTGGAAGGTGCGCACCGTGCGCGACCAGTCACGCTCGTGGAGCCCCGACGGCATCGCCGCCGCGGTCCGCGCGGTCGCCCACGCCGACGCCGACATCAAGGGTCAGGCCCACGACGCGTCCTACACCCTCGAGCGGCTCGTGCTCACCGTCGCCGGCCTCCGCGACGGCCGCTGACACCGGGCGGCCCGTCGCCGTCTGACCGCAGGCGGTCCGGTCCTGCGTGCACGTGCGGCGGTTGTGGCCCCTCGGCGGGGGATCCGGGGGCCACTTCCCGGACACGTGCGGCGGTGGTGGCCCCTCGACGGCGGTCCGCTCGGAGTGAGGGCTCGGCCGTCCGGCCCGGGAGGACGTCATGGGCAGCGGTCGCCCGGGCAGCCGCCCGCCATGACGTACGCCGCTGACGTCATGGCCAGCGGTCGCCCGGGCAGCCGACCGCCATGACGTACGCCGCAGGAGCAGACCCCCGAAATGCAGAACACCCGCCACGAGGGCGGGTGTCGCAGGTGAAGGTCCGCGTCAGAGCGAGGCGGTCTTCTTGGCGATCGAGGACTTGCGGTTGGCGGCCTGGTTGGCGTGGATGACGCCCTTCGAGGCGGCCTTGTCGAGGGCCTTCATCGCGTCACGACCGGCAGCGACGGCGGCGTCCTTGTCGCCCGCCTCGGACAGCTCGCGGAACTTGCGCACGGCGGTCTTCAGGCGCGACTTGACGGCCTGGTTGCGCTGACGGCGCGCCTCGTTCTGCTTGTTGCGCTTGATCTGGGACTTGATGTTCGCCACGTGTGGATCCTCGGAGCTAGAACTGGTCTGGAATGGAAGTCTGGTGCTTGTCGGCTGCCTGGCAATCCCTCCCAGAATCGGCCGGGGAGGGTCGGGTGCCGGACATGCAGGGAGAAACACTACCGTCACGCTCGTAGGCGCCCAAATCGCCCACAGCGTGCGCCGGGACGGGCAGGACGGAGGTCGAGCAGCGCTCACCGTCCGGTGCGTCGGGCGACGGCCCCCAGCATCCTCCTCGACTCCCGGACGCGGAAATCGTTGAGCGTGGGGAGGCCGACGTCGACGGCGACCACCGAGCGCACCGCGAGGTGGGCGCCGAAGCCGGCGAGGAAGGCAGTGACGGCGTCGTCGCCGGCCTCGCGCAGCGCCGGGGAGGTCGCGATCGAGCCGTCGAACGCCGGCCCGTCCACCAGCTCGAGCCGGGCCAGCAGCGGGTCGGCCCACGCGGGCCCGCGCGCAGCCACGCCCCAGTCGACGAACACCACCTCGCCGCCCGGACGACGCAGGAGGTTGTCGATCCGGATGTCCCAGTGCGCGACGTGCGGCATCGGCCTGCTCGCGTGCTCGCGCAGCAGCGCGGCCCAGTCGTGGGGGTCGGCACGGAGCCAACCGGGGACGGGCACCTGCGGGGGCGCGTCCGCCAGGGTGTCCAGGCAGTCCGCCCACTTCGCGAACACCGCGGCCACGTCGACCAGGTCCACCGACGCCGGTACGTCACGCTCCTGCAGGACCGCCGAGAGCCGGTCCGTGCCGGCCAGCACGGCGGTGAGCTCGTCGGGGTGCGCGAAGTCCGGGTGGCGCCCCTCGACGTCCTCGATGAGGAGGGCGACCCAGGCCCCGTCGTCGTACGACGCCAGCAGGCGCGCCCAGAGCGGGTGCTCGCCGAGGTGGCCGAGCACGCCGACCTCGCGGCGGAACAGGGTGGGGGTGTCGGGGTTGAGCTCCGTGCCCACTGCCTTGACGAAGGCGCGGGTCCCGTCGGCGCACGTCACCCGTGTCGCACAGCCCGGCGACATCCCGCCGACCTGCTCGGCCGTCTCGACGACGGGGGAGCCGAGCCGCTGCTCGACCCACGACCGCACCGCTGCGGGGACGGCGTCGTAGGGGAGGCGTACGCCGACCGCGCGCGGCGCCGTCACGACCAGCCCCGCCGCTCCGCGAGCCAGTCCCAGCAGACCTCGCCCTGCCAGCGCTGGTGGTCTCGGAGGTACGGAGACGTCGGCGGCACGGCAAGCTCGCACTGGGTGAAGAAGTAGCCGATGTAGAGCGCGAGGTTGATGTCGAACGCCTCCGGGTCGACGTCGCGCAGCAAGCGCCGGCCGGCGATGACCGCGTCGACGTCGATGCCCTCCCCGCGCGGACCGATGAGGGCGGCGAAGGAGTCGAACCAGGCTGCGCCCCGGACAGGGAAGTTCCAGTCGCACACCAGCGCCCGCCCGTCGGGGTCGATGAGCACGTTGTCGGACCGGATGTCGGTGTGGACCATGGTGTCGCCGCCGACCACCTCGGCGTAGCGCTGCGCCAGCGCCTCGGCCTCGACGAGCCGCTCGGCACCGAGGTCCGTACGCCGCTCGCGCAGCGCCGGCCAGCCCTGGAGCAACGGGGCGAAGTCGTCTGCCGCCGTGTCGAGGTCCAGCCCCGGCGGCGGCGGGGTCAGCACGTCGGCGGCGACCTCGAGGGCGTCGAGCAGCGCGTCGAGGTCGTCGGCGCGCCACGGCCGGTGGGGCAGGCGGGCGGCGACGTACTCGGTGCCGAGCACGACCCAGTCGTCGTCGAGGTGCCACAGCAGCCTCGGCGCCGGCACCTCCGGGGGCAGTGCGGCCAGCTTGCGGGCCTCCTCGCGGTAGGAGTCGGCGAACGGCCGCTGGGCCTTGGTCGAGGCCGCCTTCACGAAGTGCCGCGAGCCGTCCTCGCAGACCAGCACGGAGGCGAAGCCGGGCGTGAACCCGCTCGTCTGGGAGATCGCGGAGACGACGGGCGAGCCGCACCGGCGCTCGATCCAGGCCCGCAGGTTCGGTGGCAGGAAGGCCCACTCCAGGCGGCGGGCGGTCTGCGCGTGCGGCGCGGGGTAGGGGGCGATCGCGGAGGAGCGGGGGGAGGAGCGGGGCGAGGGGCGGGCCATGCGCGCATCCTCCACCACGCCGTGGCGCGTCACGACCGGATATCTGAGGACGCGGCGAACGGGAAGAGGGTCGATCGACGTCCACCACGTCCTCAGATATCGGGTGGAGGCGAGAGCAGCCCACCCGGGAGACTGGCGTCATGCCCGAGCTCGTCCTGCCGACCACCACCGTCCGCGAGTCGTTCCTCGAGGCGATGGACGAGTTCGTCGCCGAGGGGGTCCGGAACAGCCAGACGGCCGCGTGGATCGACCACCACGCACCCGGGTGGAAGGCTCCCGATGCCTTCGCCGCCTTCGTGGAGGCTGTCAGGGCGGATGCGCTCCCGGGGACGCCGCGACCTGAGGGGCACGTGCCGTGCACGACGCTGTGGTGGGTCGACGGCGACGCCTACCTCGGTCGCATCGCCATCCGCCACGAGCTCAACGACTTCCTGCTCGCCGTGGGCGGCCACATCGGGTACGACGTGCGCCCGACGCGCAGGCGCGAGGGCCACGCGACCGCCATGCTGCAGCACGCGCTGACGTGGGCGAGCGGGCTCGGGATCGACCCGGCGCTGGTCACCTGCGACGACGACAACATCGGCTCGATCCGCGTCATCGAAGCCGCCGGTGGCGTGCTGGAGGACGTGCGCGGGACCAAGCGGCGCTACTGGGTGCCGACCGTGTCCTGAGGGTCCGGCCGAGCCTCCGGCCGAGCGTCGGGGACGGCCACCGGCGCGCCCCGGGTCCGCGTGGCCGCGCCGACGCCGATGACCGCGACCACGAGCCCGACGAGCTGGGTGGGCGTCAGCGTCTCGTCGAGGACCAGCCAGGCGAGCACCGCCGTCACGGGCGGGCTGAGGAAGAACAGGCTGGCCGCGGCTCCCGACCCGCCGCGCAGCACCAGCAGGGCGAGCAGCACCAGGCCGACGATCGAGTTCACCACTGCCAGGAACAGGACGGCCGCGACCGCCTGTCGGGTGTCCGTCACGGGCCAGGCGCCCTCGGTGGCCCAGCCCAGCACGAGCAGCACGGGGGCCGAGACGGCGAACTGCACGGCCGCCGACCACAGCAGGTCGGGCTGCGCGCCGATCCAGCGCTGGCCGAGGGTGCCGAGGCTCAGCGTCAGCATGCTCAGGCACGCGACCAGCACGGCGACCGGTCCGCCGGCGTGGTCGAGGTCGGCGCCGAGGACGAGGACCACGCCCACCACGCCCAGCGCGAAACCGGCCACCTGGAGCGCCGAGACCCGCTCGCCGAGGATGACGGCCGCGAGCAGGGCGGTCAGGACCGGGCTCAGCGCGTGGAGCAGCGAGGCCAGCGTCGCACCCAGCCCGAGGTCGAACGCGACGTACATCAGGCCGAACTGGACGGCGTTCATCACGAAGCCGACGGCAGCCACCCGGCCCAGCGTGCCGCGGTCCATGCGGGTCGGCCGCCGGAGTGCGAGGGCGAGGCCGGCGGCGAGGAGGGCCGCGAGGAGGAAGCGCCAGCCGAGCACCGAGAACGGTCCGGCGGCGTGGACAGCCGCCGGGCCGGAGATGTAGCCCGACGACCAGACGAGCACGAACGCGGCAGCAGGGACCAGGGGGAGGCTCGATCCGGTCCGCGATGTCACCGAAGCACGCTAGCGTCCGTCCATGGAGGCATCGGCACCGGTCGGGCGGTCGGTGCCGCACGCGCTGCGACGCGCCTGGCTGGCCGGCGCGGTGCTGCTCTCCGTGGGGCTCGTCCTGCCCGGCTCCCTGCTCTCGGTCCCGGGCCTCGTCGTGCTCGCGGCTGCGGCCGGCGTGACGGTCGTCCGCGACGACACCCCTCGCGGGTGGTACGCCCTCGCGCTGGCCGTGCCGGCCCTGCCGTTCGCCGTGTCGCTCCTCGTGATCGCCTGGCTGGAGATGCACGGCGCCGACATGCTGGTGGCCGCGCTGCTCGTCGTCTACGGCGGACCGGTGCTCCTCGGCTTCTGGGGGGTCTACGCGCTCGCGGCCCTGGTGGAGGTGGTCCGGCGGCGTCGGCGCCGGTTCGGTGGGGCAGGGCCCGCGTGGAAGAATGACCCGACCCCGCCGTCGTACTCCTGAAAGCAGTCCGTGAGCCTCACCAACGCGCCGAAGCCTGGCTCGACCGACCCGTCGATCATCCGCAACTTCTGCATCATCGCGCACATCGACCACGGGAAGTCGACGCTGGCCGACCGGATGCTCCAGCTGACCGGGGTCGTCGACGAGCGGGCGGCGCGGGCGCAGTACCTCGACCGGATGGACATCGAGCGCGAGCGCGGGATCACCATCAAGTCGCAGGCCGTGCGGATGCCGTGGACGGTGAAGCCCGACAACGCCGCCGGCGCGGAGCCGGGCACCTACGTGCTCAACATGATCGACACGCCTGGTCACGTCGACTTCACCTACGAGGTCTCCCGCAGCCTCGAGGCGTGCGAGGCCGCGATCCTGCTCGTCGACGCGGCGCAGGGCATCGAGGCCCAGACCCTGGCCAACCTCTACCTGGCGATGGCCGCGGACCTCCACATCATCCCGGTGCTCAACAAGATCGACCTGCCGAGCGCCAACGTCGAGAAGTACGCCGCCGAGCTGGCCGGGCTGGTCGGCTGCGAGCCGGAGGAGGTGCTGCTGACCAGCGCCAAGACCGGTGTCGGCGTCGAGGCCCTGCTCGACGAGATCGTCCAGCAGACGCCCGCCCCGGTGGGCGACGCCGACAAGCCGGCCCGCGCGCTGATCTTCGACTCGGTCTACGACACCTACCGCGGCGTGGTCACCTACGTCCGGGTCGTCGACGGCAAGCTCAGCCACCGCGACCGGATCAGGATGATGTCCACCAACGCCGTGCACGAGATGCTCGAGGTCGGCGTCATCAGCCCCGAGCCGGTCAAGGCCGGCGAGATCGGCGTCGGCGAGGTGGGCTACCTGATCACCGGCGTGAAGGACGTGCGCCAGTCGCGCGTCGGTGACACCGTCACCTCCCAGCACCACGGCGCGACCGAGCCGCTCGGTGGCTACAAGCACCCCAACCCGATGGTCTACGCCGGGCTCTACCCGATCGACGGCGACGACTACCCCGGCCTGCGCGACGCGCTGGAGAAGCTCCAGCTCAACGACGCGGCGCTGACCTACGAGCCGGAGACCTCGGGCGCACTGGGCTTCGGCTTCCGCTGCGGCTTCCTCGGCCTGCTCCACATGGAGATCACCCGCGACCGGCTCGAGCGCGAGTTCGGCCTCGACCTGATCTCGACCGCGCCCAACGTGGTCTACGGGGTCGTCATGGAGGACGGTCGCGAGATCGAGGTGACCAACCCCAGCGAGTACCCCGACGGCAAGGTGGCCGAGGTGCGCGAGCCCGTCGTGAAGGCGACGATCCTCGCGCCGTCCGACTTCATCGGCACGATCATGGAGCTCTGCCAGACCAAGCGCGGCAACCTGCAGGGGATGGACTACCTCTCCGAGGACCGTGTCGAGATGCGCTACACGCTGCCGATGGGCGAGATCGTCTTCGACTTCTTCGACCAGCTGAAGTCGCGCACGAAGGGCTACGCCTCCCTCGACTACGAGCGGTCCGGCGAGCAGGCCGCCGACCTCGTCAAGGTCGACATCCTGCTCCAGGGCGAGCCGGTTGACGCGTTCAGCGCGATCGTGCACCGCGACGCGGCCTACTCCTACGGCGTGATGATGGCCGGCAAGCTCAAGGACCTCATCCCGCGCCAGCAGTTCGAGGTGCCGATCCAGGCCGCCATCGGCGCCCGCGTGATCGCCCGCGAGACCATCCGCGCGATCCGCAAGGACGTCCTGGCCAAGTGCTACGGCGGCGACATCAGCCGCAAGCGCAAGCTGCTGGAGAAGCAGAAGGCCGGCAAGAAGCGGATGAAGAACATCGGCTCGGTCGAGGTGCCGCCGGAGGCCTTCGTCGCGGCGCTGTCCACCACGCAGCCCGCGGAGAAGTCCGGCAAGAAGTGACGCCCGGCCGCACCGTCCGCGCCGCCGACGTGCGCCCGACGCCGTGGGCCAACGGGGGCGGTACGACGCGCGAGCTCGCGGTCGCCGACGACGGCGCGTGGCGGATCAGCCTGGCCGACGTCGACCGCGACGGGCCGTTCTCGACGTTCGCCGGTCGCCACCGCGTGCTCACCGTGGTCGACGGGCCGGTGCTCGACCTGGCCGTCGACGGCGAGCCGCACGTGGTCGAGCCGCAGCGGCCGTTCGCCTTCTCCGGCGACGCGACCGTCGTGGGCGCGGTGCCCGAGGGCCCGGTGCGCGCCCTCAACGTGCTGGTCGACCCGGCGCTCGTCGCGCCGTTCGTGACGGTGCTCGAGCTGGGCCGCTCCTCGACGCTGCCGCTGGCGGCCGACCAGGCGGCCTACGTCCTCACCGGTGAGCGGTCCGGCACCCTCATGGTCGGGCCGGGCGAGGTCGGCGGCCGGTGCACGGTCGCGGTCGTCACCCTCGAGCGGACCTGACCGCGCGTCAGCGCTCGAGTCCGGTGTCCGGCACAGTGGTCGGGTGGCCACCTGGCAGGACGTCGAGGAGATCGCCCTCGGGCTCGACGGCGCGCGGACGGCGCTCTCGCACGGTGGCGACCCCGCCATCGAGGTCGGCCGGCACCCGTTCGCGCGGCTGCGGTGGGACGACGAGGGCCGCGAGCTGCTCCAGTTCTGGTCGTTCGACCTCGACTCGGAGGCGGCGCTCGCCGACCGTCGCGAGACCTTCGTCCGGGTGGACACGTTCTCGGTGAAGGCGTCGGTCTGGGCCCGCCTCGAGCTGCTCGACCGGAGCGAGCTGACCGAGATCCTCACCGACTCGTGGCGGGCCCGGAGGGGCGTACGACGCTAGGACGGGCCGACGCCCACCGCGGTCGCGGCCGAGCCGCGCCAGGAGCCGGTCGGACGTGGGGGCGTCGTCGGGCGCGGGGACCAGCCCGTCAGGGGGTCTCGCGGCTTATCGTCACCCCGGTGATGGTGATCCCGAGCGCCGCCTCCAGCGCCGCGACGGGCTCGTCGAGCTCGGCCCTGCGCGGTCGCCGCGTCCGCGCGAACCAGGTGACCTCGAGCGGTCGTCGCCTCGCGGTGCCACCGGCGCGCCAGAACCCGGTGATCCGTCCGTCGACGAGCAGCGGCGGGAGCAGCATCCCGTTGGACTCGTTCCACAGCCGTCGGTGGTGCTCGGGCGTCACGAACCGGTCGCGGGCCTTGGAGTCGTAGCCGCACAGCAGCGCGTCGAACTCCGGGAGCAGGCGCACGCCGGGCAGGTCGCGCGGTGGCGGGGCGTCCGGCAGGTCGACGTACGCCCTGCCGTCAGGTCCCGCGTGCTCGACGGTGTCCAGGCCCGCGAGGCCCTCGTCGACGGCGCGGAGCGGGATCCCGGCCCACCACGCGACGTCCTGCCGCGAGGAGGGACCGTGGGCACGCAGGTGGAGTCGTACGACGTCGGCGAGCGTGGCCGGCCCGGTCCGGTCGAAGGTGCCGTAGACCGGCCTGCCCTGTCCCTCCCACCGGTCTCCCGAGGCCGGCCTGCGGACCAGCCCGCCGTGGGCGAAGCCGAGGTAGCGGCCCGGTCCGGCTCCCGCCGCGTCCAGCGCGGCGGGGGCGTGGATGCCCAGCCACTCGTCGACGTGCGCGCGGAGGTCGTCGGGGGTGCGCCACTCGCGCGCGTAGGCCTCGACGGAGACCCACAGGTCGGCCAGCTGGGCGTCGGTGACGCCGAGGGTCCGGGCCCACCGCGGGTGCTGGCCGACGCGGGTGGCCTCGGCGAGCACGGTGTACGACGCGGGTGAGGCGGTGTGCACCGTGCCGCGGATCGTGCTGCCGCGGACGATCTCGCCGCTCTCGTAGGCGGCGGTGATGTCCGCGTGGGTCACGCCGGGGAACCGTGCGCCGAGACCGATGAAGGCCGAGCGGGCGGTCTGGGTCTGCAGGTCGCCGATCGCGTCCACCCGCGCCGCCACGGTGCCCGGGTCGTCGGGGAACTGCCGGGCCAGTGCTGCGGCGGCCAGGTCCTCCCAGCTGAGCATGCCGCGGCTCAGCCGCGCATCGGACCGCCAGGGCGGTCGTAGGACTCGGCGACGATCTCCGCGACGACGGACAGCGCGATCTCGCCCGGCCCCTTCCCTCCCAGGTCGTGGCCGGCCGGGACGTGCAGCGTCGAGACGTCGACGCCCTCCTCGGCCAGCTCGTCGAGCAATCCGGCCGCCCGACGCCGGCTCGCCATCATCGCGACGTAGGACGCCTGCGAGGCGAGCGCCGACCGCAGCACGGCGGGCGCGTCCGGGGCGTCGTGGTCGCACAGGACCACCGCGTCACCCGGCTCCGGGGCCAGACCCGGCCCGCCGTCGTCGGCGGGCTCGACCACGACGTCGCGCCCGACCGTGGACGCGATGGCCGCGATCGACCGCGCGATCGGGTTGTCGGTGAGGACCAGGATCCGGCCGTGCGCCCGTCGGTCGTCCGACCACGGCTGCTGCCTCGGCTCGCTCGTGCCCGCGCTCATGCTCGCCACCCTAGGCTCGCAGGGTGACCGTCACCATCCCCGCCGAGCTGCTCACCCGGCGGCAGCTCGGTGACGACTGGGGGCGCTGGCTCGACCGGCTGCCGCGGCTCGCCGTCGAGCTGCTCGACGACTGGCGACTGCGCCCGACCGGTGCGCCGAGGCACGGCTTCTGCTCGCTGGTGCTGCCCGTCGTCGACGCCGACGGCACGCCCGGCGCGCTGAAGATCTCCTTCGACGGCGATGACGAGTCGTTGCACGAGGGGCTCGCCCTGCAGAAGTGGGCCGGCAGGGGTGCCGTACGGCTCCAGCGGGCCGACCCACGCCGGCGCGCGCTCCTGCTGGACTGGCTGCCCGGCCCCGATCTCCGCGACTCCTGGGACGTCGAGGCGTGCGAGGTGGTCGGCGAGCTCTACGGGCGGCTCCACGTCCCGGCGATGCCGCAGCTGGCCACCGTGTCGGCGTACGTCGAACGGTGGCTGCGCGAGCTCGGCGAGCTGGGACGCGACCTCCCGGTACCACGTCGCTACGTCGAGCAGGCCCTGTCGCTCGGCCCCGACCTGCTCGCGGAGGACAGGGCGCCCGTGGTCGTGCACGGTGACCTGCACTACGCGAACGTGATGGCCGACGCTGCGGGGGAGTGGCTCGCGATCGACCCCAAGCCGATGGCCGGTGACCCGCACTACGAGCCGGCGCCGATGCTGTGGAACCGGATGGACGAGCTCACCGGGCCGATCGCGGTCGGCTCGGTGCGTGAGGGGTTGCGCCGTCGTTTCCACACGATCGTCGACGCGGCCGGGCTCGACGAGGCGCGCGCCCGGGACTGGGTCGTGGTCCGGATGGTGCTCAACGCCGGCTGGTCCGTGCAGGACGCGCGCCGGGCCGGCCGCGGCCTCAGTGCCGACGAGCAGGACTGGATCACGCGGTGCATCGCGATCACCAAGGCCGTCCAGGACTGACCAAAGTCGGAAAGTCGCTCGTCTGACGGGACATTCGCCGCGTTTGCTACCGCTGGGTAAACCCCGTGATCTAGGTTACAGCCCAAGTCAGCAGCCAGCCCGCTGCGTGGCGTTCCGCGCCATGCTCCGACGAATGAGTAGGTAACAGATGCCGACCACCATCGACACGGCCTTCCTCGACACCATGCCGGCCAACGTGGCCGTCCAGTTCTTCGACCGCGTCGCGGCGTCGCCGGACAGCGAGGCCTTCCGCTTCCCGCGCGGCGAGGCGTGGGAGTCCGTCACCTGGGGGCAGGCGGGAGACAAGGTCGAGGCGCTCGCCGCAGGCCTGATCGCGCTGGGCGTCGAGCCCGAGCAGCGCGTCGGCATCGCGTCGGGCACCCGCTACGAGTGGATCCTCGCCGACCTGGCGATCATGTGTGCCGCCGGCGCCACCACGACGGTCTACCCGAGCACCAACGACGAGGACACCGTCTACATCCTCGGCGACTCCGAGAGCCGGGTCGTCTTCGTCGAGGACGACGGCCAGCTCGCCAAGCTCACCGCCCACCGGGCGGAGCTGCCGCACGTCAGCAAGGTCGTCATCTTCGACGGCAAGGCCGACGGCGACTGGGTGATCACCCTCGAGGACCTGGCCGCCCTGGGCGCGAAGCTGCTCGCCGAGCAGCCCGACGTGGTGCGCACGACGTCCCAGGCGATCCGTCCCGACCAGCTGGCCACCCTCATCTACACCTCCGGCACCACCGGCCGGCCGAAGGGCGTGCGGCTGCGCCACTCCTCGTGGGTCTACGAGGGCGAGGCGATCCGCGCGCAGGGCATCCTCGGCCCCGACGACCTCGAGTTCCGCTGGCTCCCGATGGCCCACTCGTTCGGCAAGGTGCTGATGTCCACGCAGATGGCCTGCGGCTTCGCCGCGGCGATCGACGGCCGGGTCGAGAAGATCGTCGACAACCTGGGCGTGGTGAAGCCGACCTTCATGGGGGCCGCGCCGCGCATCTTCGAGAAGGCCCACGGCCGCATCATCACCATGCAGGCGGCCGAGGGCGGGGCCAAGGAGAAGATCTTCAAGCGGGCGTTCGACGTCGGCCTCGAGGTCGAGCGCCGCAAGCGCGAGGGCCGCTCCGTGCCGATCCCGCTCAAGCTGCAGCACGGCCTGTTCGACAAGCTCGTCTACTCCAAGATCCGCGACCGCTTCGGCGGCAACGTGCGCTTCTTCATCTCGGGCGCCGCGGCGCTCAACCGCGACATCGCCGAGTGGTTCGGCGTGGCCGGCATCACGATCCTCGAGGGCTACGGCCTCACCGAGACGTCGGCGGGCTCCTTCGTCAACCACCCCGACCGCAACAAGTTCGGCACCGTCGGCCCGGTCTTCCCCGGCAGCGAGGTGAAGCTGGGCGACAACGACGAGATCATGATCAAGGGCCCCGGCGTGATGGACGGCTACCACAACCTGCCCGAGGAGACGTCGAGGACGCTGACCTCCGACGGCTGGCTGCACACCGGCGACAAGGGCGCCCTCGACGAGGACGGCCACCTGGTCATCACGGGTCGGATCAAGGAGCTCTTCAAGACCTCCGGCGGCAAGTACATCGCCCCGCCGGCGATCGAGTCCAAGTTCAAGGCCGTGTGCCCCTACGCCAGCCAGTTCATGGTCTTCGGCGACGAGCGCAACTACTGCGTCGCGCTCATCACCCTGGACCCGGACGCGATGGCGGGCTGGGCCGAGGAGAACGGCATGGGCGGCAGCTCCTACACCGAGATCGTGCAGTCCGAGAAGGTGCAGAAGATGGTCGGCGACTACGTCGACGAGCTCAACAGCCACCTCAACCGCTGGGAGACCATCAAGAAGTGGAGGCTCCTCGACCACGACCTGACGGTCGAGTCGGGCGAGCTCACGCCCTCGATGAAGGTCAAGCGCAACGTCGTGCAGGACAACAACCAGGCGCTCATCGAGGAGATGTACGCCTGACCACACGCGGTCGCAGCGGGAGGTCAGCAGGTCAGATCCGCAGCCCAGCCGCCTCACAGGAGGCGCACAGGGCGCGGCGGTCGAATGGGGTGCCAGTGGGAGATCCCGCTGGCACCCCTTCGCACGTCCACCTCCCTCCGGCACCCCAGGAGCAACGCATGACCGCAGACCACCGCCCGCACGCCCGCCACCACGACGACGGCGAGGTGCACGAGCACGACCTGGGCCTCCAGCACGACCTCGGCACCATCGAGCGTCGCGGCTTCTCCCGGATGGGCCGTCGCGGCGTGCTCGGCGTCCTCGGTGGCCTGGGTGTCGCCGCGGTCGCCGGATGCGCCGGTGACGACACGAGCACCTCCGGCGCCGGTACCTCCAGCACCACGGGCGGGCCGCCCGCCGGTGGACCCGGTGGCCCCGGCGGTCCCGGTGGTGGAGCGATCGGCGGCGACTCCTCGGTCGCGGTGGCCGAGGGCGAGATCCCCGAGGAGACCGCGGGACCCTTCCCGGGTGACGGCTCCAACGGCCCCGACGTGCTGGGCGAGAGCGGCGTCGTGAGGTCGGACATCACGCAGAGCTTCGGCTCCGCGTCCGGTCGCGCCGAGGGCGTGCCGCTCACCCTGCGGTTCAGGGTCTACGACCTCACCGGCGAGGACGTGAAGATCCTCCCCGGCGCCGCGATCTACGCCTGGCACTGCGACCGCGCTGGCAGCTACTCGATGTACGACGGCGACGCAGCCGACGAGAACTACCTCCGCGGCGTCCAGGAGGCCGACGAGGACGGCTGGGTGGAGTTCACGTCCGTCTTCCCCGGGTGCTACGCCGGACGCTGGCCGCACGTGCACTTCGAGGTCTACGAGTCCCTCGACGCCGCCACCGACGTGTCCGACAAGCTCCGCACCTCCCAGCTCGCCTTCCCGCAGGACGTCTGCGAGACGGTGTACGCCACCGAGGGCTACGAGGCGTCGGTGGCGAACCTCTCGCAGGTCAGCCTCGACTCCGACGGGGTCTTCTCCGACGGTCACTCGCTGCAGATGGCGACCATGAAGGGCAGCGTCACCGACGGGTACACGGCGACCCTGAACGTGCCCATCTGACGTCCGGGCGGGCGTTGCCGCGTGGTTGGATACCCGCGTGTCCCCCGCCCAGCCCGACGGCGACGTCGCCCCCGAGGACGGACTGCTCCCCGACGAGGCGTGGGCCGAGTTCGGCAGCAAGCCCTTCGGGCTCTACGTCCACGTCCCGTTCTGCTCGGTGCGCTGCGGCTACTGCGACTTCAACACCTACACCGCGCAGGAGCTCGGCGACGAGGTCGGTGCCAGCCGGTCGTCGTACGCCGAGGCAGCGATCCGGGAGATCCGCTTCGCGCGTCACGTGCTCGGCCACCGCGACGTCCCGATCGAGACGATCTTCTTCGGCGGCGGCACCCCGACGCTCCTCAAGCCCGCCGACCTCGGCGCCATCGTGGCCAGCGCCGCGGCCGAGTTCGGCCTCGTCGACGGCGTCGAGATCACGACCGAGGCCAACCCCGACAGTGTCGCCGCCTGGGACCTCGAGGAGCTCCGCACCGCCGGCTTCAACCGGATCAGCTTCGGCATGCAGTCCGCCGTCGACCACGTGCTGCGCACCCTCGACCGCACCCACGACCCGATGCGCGTGCCCGCCGTCGTCGACTGGGCCCGGAAGGCCGGGTTCGACGACGTCAGCCTCGACCTCATCTACGGCACGCCGGGGGAGTCGCTGGCCGACTGGGAGACCTCGGTCGACGTCGCCCTGGACTGCCGCCCCGACCACGTCTCGGCGTACTCCCTCATCGTCGAGGAGGGGACGGCGATGGGCCGCCAGGTCCGGCGCGGGGAGCTCCCGATGCCCGACGAGGACGACCTCGCCGACAAGTACCACCTCGTCGACGAGAAGCTCGGCGCCGCCGGGATGAGCTGGTACGAGGTGTCGAACTGGGCCACGTCGCCCGACCACTGGTGCCGCCACAACCTCCTCTACTGGACGGGCGGGCACTGGTGGGGCGTCGGTCCCGGAGCGCACTCCCACGTCGGCGGCGTGCGCTGGTGGAACGTCAAGCACCCCGCGGCGTACGCCCAACGGCTCGCGAGCGGGGTCTCGCCGGCCCTGGCGCGCGAGGTGCTGGGCCTCCACGACCAGCGCGTCGAGCGGATCCTGCTGGAGATCCGGCTCGTGGAGGGGCTGCCCGTCACCGCCCTCGAGGCCACCGGCCGCTCCCACGTGGCCCGCCTCGTCGCCGACGGGCTCGTCGAGCTCGTCGCCGAGCGCCTCGTGCTCACCCAGCGGGGCCGGTTGCTCGCCGACGCGATCGTGCGCGACCTGGTCGACTGACCAGCGCGCCCGTCAGGGCTGGGTCGTGAAGTCGATCAGCTCCTCGACCCGACCGAGGAGGGCGGGCTCGAGGTCGGCGAAGGAGGACACCCGGCCGAGGACGTGCTTCCAGGCGCGGGCGATGTCGGCCTGGTCGCGGTGCGGCCAGCCGAGCTGCTGGCAGGTGCCCTTCTTCCAGTCGATGCCGCGGGGGACCGTCGGCCACTTCTCGATCCCGAGCCGGTCGGGCTTCACCGCCTGCCAGATGTCGATGAAGGGGTGCCCGACCACGAGGACGTGCTTGCCGACGGGGGAGCGGGCGATGCCCTGGGCGATGCGCGCCTCCTTCGACCCGGGGACCAGGTGGTCCACCAGGACGCCGACCCTCCGCTGCGGGCCGGGCCGGAAGTCGCGCAGGTGCTCCGCGAGGTCGTCGACGCCGCCGAGGTACTCCACGACGACGCCCTCGATCCGCAGGTCGTCACCCCAGACCTTCTCGACGAGCTCGGCGTCGTGCCGGCCCTCGACGAAGATGCGGCTGGCCCGGGCGACGCGGGCGCGCGCACCGGGCACCGCGACCGAGCCCGACGCCGTACGCGTGGGGGCCGCCGGAGCACCCGCCCGCACCGGCCGGGTGAGGATCACCGGCCGCCCCTCGAGCAGGAACCCGGGGCCGAGCGGGAACGTACGCCGCTTGCCGCGCCGGTCCTCCAGCGTCAGCGTGTCGATGTCGCGGTCGACGGCCACGACCTCGCCGCACCAGTCGGTGGTGACCTCCTCGACGACCATCCCGAGCTCGGTCGGCACCTCGGTGGCGCGGCCGTTCCTGGGGACACGCCAGTCGCCGGAGAGGACGTCGGTTCCGTAGCGATCGTGGGGCACCGGTCCACGTTAGGCGGCCACCCGCCCACGATCCGGGTGGCACGCCGTCGAGGCGTGGATCACACGCCGACCCGTCGTGAGCCGGGTCAGCCCCCGGCGATGCCCTGGCCCTCGGCGCCGTCCCCGCTGTTGGCGTCGTCGCCGGCGTCGTCGTTGCCCAGGTCCTCCTGCGTGGCGTCCATCTCGAGCTCCTCGCGGCTCTTGGTCGCCTCGTCGTCGGGGTCGAGCGGCTCGGCCAGCGGGTTGTCCTCACCCGGCTGCAGGTCCTCCGGCAGCTGGTCGTCGGAGATGCCGCCGAGCGTGGCGTCGTCGGGCGAGGCGGTGTCGCCGGAGTGGTCGGAGTCGGCGGGACTGGTGCCGCTGCCCGCCTTGGGCGTGTCGGTCGACTCCGTGTTGTCGGTCTGGGACTCGCTGTTGTCGGTCATGGACCAGTCCTACTGGCCCGGGCCCGGCCGGACCAGCCCCCGCGGGGTGTGGGCCACTAGATGAGGGGCAGCCGCTTCTGGCTGCGGGGCAGGTGCTCGTAGCCCAGCCGCACCGCGCTCTCCAGCCGTTCGCGCTCCCACGGCCACTCGCCGGCGGCGAGCGCCTCCGACTGCGGCACGCCGCGCGAGGCGAGGTCGCGGATCGTCTCGGCGATGACGCCCAGCTCGACGCGCTGGTCCTGCACGAACGCCTTGTCGACGACCTTGCCGTGGCCCGGCACCACGACCGTCTCGTCGGTCATCAGCCCGAGCACGAGGTCGAGCGTCAACGGCCACTCGAGCGGCCAGGAGTCGTCGCCGATGAAGGGCGGGTCGGACTCCTCCACCAGGTCGCCGCCCAGCAGCACGTCGGCGTCCGGCACGCGTACGACGAGGTCGCCGGCCGTGTGCCCGCGCCCCGGGTGGATCAGCTCGACCGCCCGGTCGCCCAGGTCGAGCTGGACGGCGGAGGAGAACGTGCGGGTGGGCAGGCGGAGCGTGGTCGCGAGGACCTCCTCGCGCCGGGGGTGGGTGGTGTCCTGCTCGTACTGCTCGAACGTGTGCGCCGCGGACTCCTCCATGTGCTCGGCCGCCCAGTCCGTCGCGTGGATCGGCATCTCGCCGAACTGCTCGACCAGGGTGGCGTTGCCGAAGTGGTGGTCCCAGTGCTCGTGCGTGTTGACCAACCCCGTCAGCGGACCCGCACCGAGGCGGCGTACGTCGTCGGCGACCACCCGGGCCTGCTCGGCGGAGCCGTGGGTGTCGACCATGAGCAGGCCGGCGGAGCCTCCGACGAGGGTGATGTTGACGTGCATCCAGTCGTAGTGCGCGACCCAGACGCGCGGGGCGACCTCGGTGAACCGAGGGGTGTCGTCGGGCATGTCGGCGAGCCTACGGACTGCGAGTAGTCTTGGCACTCAGGGCGAACGAGTGCCAGACACCGAACGTGCAGAGGAGGGCTCGATGGTCGACGACCGCAAGCTCGACGTGCTGCGCGCGATCGTGGAGGACTACGTCGCCACGGAGGAGCCGGTCGGCTCCAAGGCGCTCGTCGAGCGGCACGGCCTGGGCGTCTCGCCGGCGACCGTCCGCAACGACATGGCCGCGTTGGAGGACGAGGGCTACATCCACCAGCCCCACACCAGCGCCGGGCGCGTCCCCACCGACAAGGGCTACCGGCTCTTCGTCGACAAGCTCGCCACGCTCAAGCCGATGAGCGCGGCCGAGCGGCGCGCCATCGCGACGCTGCTCGACAGTGCCGTCGACCTCGACGACGTGGTGCAGCGCTCGGTGCGGCTGCTCAGCCAGCTGACCCGCCAGGTCGCCATCGTCCAGTACCCGACGCTCTCCCGCTCGACGGTCCGCCACATCGAGCTGGTGTCGCTCACCCCGACCCGGGTGATGGTGATCCTCATCCTCAGCACCGGCCGGGTCGAGCAGCGCCTCGTCGAGCTCGAGGCACCGGTGGTCGAGGCCGACCTCGCCGAGCTGCGGGTCGCGGTCAACCAGGCCAGTGCCGGCGTGCAGATCGCGGCCGCGGCCGCGGCGCTGGCCGACGTGCCCGACGGCGTACGCCCCGAGCAGGCCGACTCGGCCCACGCGATCGTCGGGGTGCTCACCGACGCGATGTCCGACCACCGCAGCGACGAGCGCGTCGCGGTCGGCGGCACGGCCAACCTCGCCCGTTACGGCGACTTCGACACCGCCGTCCGACCGTTGCTCGAGGCGCTGGAGGAGCATGTCGTGCTGCTCAAGCTGCTGGGGGAGTCGGGGACCGACGCGCTGACGGTGCGCATCGGCCACGAAGGCCCCTACTCCGAGCTCGCGGCCACGAGCGTCGTGGCCACCGGCTACGGCCCGCAGGAGTTCCACCTCGGCTCCCTGGGCGTCGTCGGCCCCACCCGCATGGACTACCCCGGATCCATGGCAGCCGTCCGCGCGGTCGCGCGCTACGTCTCCCGGATCCTCGATGAAGGAAACCAGTGACCCAGGACCCCTACGAGATCCTCGGCGTCTCGCGCGACGCGAGCGCCGACGACGTCAAGAAGGCCTACCGCAAGCTCGCGCGCCAGCTGCACCCGGACGTCAACCCCGACCCGGAGACGCAGGAGCGCTTCAAGGACGTCTCGCGCGCCTACGAGGTGCTGAGCGACCCCGGCAAGCGGGCGGCCTACGACCGCGGCGGCGACGCCTTCAGCCAGGGCTTCGGCGGTGCCGGCCAGGGCTTCAGCTTCACCGACATCATGGACGCGTTCTTCGGTGGCGGCGCCGCCGGCGGCGCCCAGACCCGGGGCCCGCGCTCCCGCGCCCGCCGCGGCCAGGACGCGCTCATCCGGCTCGACGTCCAGCTCGCCGAGGCCGCCTTCGGTGTCACCCGCGACCTCAAGGTCGACACGGCCCTGCGGTGCGAGGCGTGCGAGGGCGAGGGCACCGCTCCCGGGACCAGGCCGATGACCTGCGAGACCTGCCACGGCCAGGGCGAGGTCGCCGTCGTCCAGCGCTCGTTCCTCGGCGAGATCCGCACCCTGCGACCCTGCGCGGCGTGCCGCGGCTACGGCTCGATCATCCCGGACCCCTGCCGGGAGTGCTCCGGCGACGGCCGGGTGCGCTCGCGCCGCACCCTCACGGTCAAGATCCCCGCGGGCGTCGACCACGGCACCCGCGTCCAGCTCACCGGCCAGGGTGAGGTCGGCCCCGGCGGAGGTCCGGCCGGCGACCTCTACGTCGAGATCCACGTCGACGCGCACCCCACCTTCACCCGCCACGGCAACGACCTCCACACCACGGTCTCGCTGCCGATGACGGCCGCCGCCCTCGGCACCCAGCTCACCCTGCCGCTGCTCGAGGCCGACCTGCCCGCGTCGTCGGAGCAGTCCTCCGAGACGGTGACCACCTACGACCTCGAGATCCGCCCCGGCACGCAGTCGGGCAGCGAGCAGGTGATCCGCGGCTTCGGCGTGCCGAGCCTGCGCGGCGGTCGCGGCGACCTCGTCGTCAGCATCACGGTGGAGACCCCCACCCGGCTCGACCCGCGCCAGGAGGAGCTGCTGCGCGAGCTCGCGGCGATCCGCGGCGAGGAGCAGCCCGACGGCAAGAACGAGGCGCCGCACAAGTCGATGTTCGGCCGGCTCCGCGACGCCTTCCAGGGCTGAGCCGTGTCGCTCCCGGTCCACCTCGTCGAGTCCCTCGACGGGGTGGCGCCCGGCACGCTCGTCGAGGTGACCGGCGACGAGGCCCACCACGCGGTCGCCGTACGACGTCTCCGCGAGGGCGAGCACGTCGTCCTCGCCGACGGCCGGGGCTCCTCGGCCACGGGGACCGTGGCGTCCACGGGCAAGCGGCTCCTCACCGTCACCGTCGCGTCCGTCTCGCGTGACGCCCGGCCCGAGCCCGCGATCACCGTCGTGCAGGCCCTCCCCAAGGGCGACCGCGGCGAGCTCGCGGTCGAGGTGCTGACCGAGGTCGGTGTCGACCGCATCGTGCCGTGGGGGGCGTCCCGCTCGGTCGCGGTGTGGAAGGGCGAGCGGGCGGCGAGGTCCCACGCGAAGTGGCAGGCCACCGCTCGTGAGGCGGCCAAGCAGTCGCGCCGTGCCTGGCTGCCGACCGTCACCCCGCTGGCGACCACGGCCGACCTCGCGGCGGTCGTCGCGGAGGCCGACCTGGCGGTGGTGCTGCACGAGGACGGCAGCGTGCCGCTCAGCGCGATCGACGTACCCCCCGCCGGGCGCCTCGTCGTGGTCGTCGGGCCGGAGGGCGGCCTCACGCCCGAGGAGCTGGCGCTGCTCGCCGACGCCGGCGCCCACGTCGTACGCCTCGGTGCCGAGGTGTTGCGCACCTCCACCGCCGGTGTCGTCGCGGTCGCCGCTCTCCTGACGCGCACGGGCCGCTGGTCCTGACGGCGCGTCGGACGCGTCGGCTACTGGACGGTGATCGTCTTGGTGTCGACGGCCGGGCCGTTGCCCTCGGCGCCACCGCTCGGGTCGTCGGTCTCGCACTGCACGACGACCTCGCCGCTCACGCCGTCGAGGGGCAGCTCCACCTCGAAGGGGAACAACCGGTCGGCCATCCAGCCCTCGGTCTGGTAGGGCTCCAGCGCCACCTCGGTGCCGTCCTGCAGCAACCGGCACGGCCCCGAGGCCTCGAAGGAGTTGGCGACCCCGGTCACCGTGACGGTGTCACCGGTGACGGTGTCGCCCTCGGCCGGCGAGGTGATGTTGACGTGGTTGAGCGTGCGCAGTGCTCCCGCCGCCTCGAAGGGCACGTCGGTGGGCAGCCCGAAGAGCGGCGCGCCGCCGTCGCGCTGCACCTGCACCGGCACGCGTTCCTGCTGCACGCCCTGCAGCGAGTACACGAGCTGCTGGACGGCGAGACGCGCGTCGCGCCTCGACATCCCGTCGGGGCGGTCGGTGAACCCGTCACCGGGGATCACGACCAGCAGCAGCCCGTCGGTCGCCTCGACCGAGGCGATCTCGACGCCCGGCCAGAGCGTGCGGTAGTCCGGGTCGACGGGCTGGCCACCGGCGACGAGGCGGGCGGTCCCGGTCAGCGGGTCGCCCTCCACGCGCTGGAACTCGCGGAACAGGACGGTGCGGCCGCCCGGGCCGTCCCCGGCGACGTACACCGGGACCGTGGTGCCGGGTGCGGCCGGCTCCGACGTGGCCGGGTCCGAGGGGGACTCGGACGACGCAGGGGACTCGGACGTCGACGGGGACTCCGACCCGGACGGGTCCGGCTGCGGGTCCTCGGTCGCCGTGCCCGTGTCGTCGGACACCGGCGTCGGGTCGTCGCTGCACGCGGTGAGTGCCAGGCTGCTCGCCACCACGACCGCGGCGGCGCCCGCCCAGCGTCGTACGGAGCGGGCGCGAACCGGTCGGGCGGGGGCGGGGAAGGTCATGCTCGTCACGGTAGTAGGACGCCCGGCGGTCGCTTCCGGTCCCACGCCGCGCCGCCAGAGCCTAGGCTGGGTGCATGAGCACGACGGCCTCCGACTGCATCTTCTGCAAGATCGTCGCCGGTGAGGTGCCGGCCGACGTGCTCGGCCGCAACGACCACGCCGTCTCGATCAAGGACCTCAACCCGCAGGCGCCGTTCCACGCGCTGGTGATCCCGGTGGACCACCACGACAACGCCGCCGCCTCCGCGGCCGCCGACCCGGCCAGCATCGGCCACCTCGTCGCCCTGGCGGACGAGGTCGCCCGCGGGTCGGGCAACACCGACTACCGCATCATCGCCAACACCGGCGCAGGCGCCGGCCAGACGGTGTTCCACACCCACCTCCACGTGCTCGGCGGGTCGTCGCGCATGTCCGAGCACCTGGTCTGATGCGTACGACGCTCGCCGCGCTGCTGGCCGCCGGTCTCCTCAGCCTCTCGGCCTGCAGCGGGGAAGACGGCGCCGGGGCGACCGACCGGACGGCGACGGAGCCGGCGGACTCCCCGACGAGCGCCTCGACCGCGTCCAGCCCCGATGCGCCTGCGGAGGCTGGGGAGGCTGGTGAGGCTGGGGACGGCGAGGACTCCGCGCAGGCCGGGCAGTCCGGCCACAGCGGCCACGAGGCGAAGCCGGTGAGGTCACGCCCGCTGCGCGCGGGCGAGACCCGTACGACGATCGCGATGCCCGCCGCCTACACGCCGTCCGCCCCCTACGGCACCGGCACCGACGACTACCGATGCTTCCTCCTCGACCCCCAGCTCGACCAGGACGCCTGGCTCACCGGCACCCAGGTGCTGCCGGGCAACCCCGAGGTCGTGCACCACGTCATCCTCTTCCAGGTGCCCCCGGGGCAGGTCGAGGCGGCCGAGGCCAAGGACGCCGCCGAGGAGGACGAGGGCTGGACCTGCTTCGGCGGCGCCGGGCTCGACCGCTTCCAGAACGTCGACAGGTCCTCGTGGATCGGCGCCTGGGCGCCGGGCAGCGAGGAGTCGGTCACCAAGCCCGGCTACGGCGTCCGCCTGCGCAAGGGCAGCCGGATCGTGATGCAGGTCCACTACAACCTGCTCGCCGGCCAGCAGCCCGACACCTCCTCCGCCCAGCTGCGCCTGGCGCCCGGCACGCGCGACTACGAGGCGCTCAGCACCATGCTGCTGCCCGCGCCGGTGGAGCTGCCGTGCCGGCCGCAGCACTCCGACGGGGAGCTGTGCGACCGGGACGCGGCGGTGGCCGACGTCAAGGAACGCTTCGGCGCGGAGGGCAACACCGCCGACCTCCTCCACCTCCTGTGCGGTGGCGAGCCGCGCGCCGGCGAGGTGCAGTCGTGCGTGCGGACCCTCTCCGAGCCGATCACGATCCACGGCGTCGCCGGGCACATGCACCTGCTCGGCCGCTCGCTCACGATCGAGGTCGACCCCGGCACCCCACGGGCACGCACCATCCTCGACATCCCGGTCTGGGACTTCGACGACCAGGGCAGCCGCCCGATCGCCCCGATCCACCTCGAGCCGTTCGAGCAGGTCAAGGTGACCTGCCGCCACGTCCAGTGGCTGCGCGACAAGCTGCCCTCCTTCGAGGGGCAGCCGGACCGCTACGTGGTGTGGGGCGAGGGCACCACCGACGAGATGTGCCTCGGGATGCTGCAGGTGACGCGTCCCTAGGCGTGACACCCGTCCAGGTGGGCCGAGCGTGACCGGCTCGGTAGCATGGTGGGGCTCTACCACCGACCCGGAAGGCCGCCCGCACGGGCATCCATGACTGCGACGAACCAGCCAGGCTCCGCCCAGGAGCGACCGACCCACACCGTGGTCGTCCCCAACAGCATCGACATGGTCTCGGTCCTGGGCCCGGGGGATGAGCACCTCCGGCTGATCGAGCGGGCCTTCGACGCCAGCGTCCACGTCCGCGGCAACCGCATCACCCTCGCCGGCGAGTCGGCCGAGGTCGCGATGGCCGAGCGCCTCCTCGACGAGATCGTGACGCTGGTCCGCACCGGCCAGGGCGTCACGGGGGAGACGGTCGAGCGGATCATCCAGATGCTGCGCACCGAGACGCAGGAGCGCCCGGCCGACGTGCTGAGCCTCAACATCCTCTCCAACCGCGGGCGCACGATCCGACCCAAGACGCTCAACCAGAAGCGCTACGTCGAGTCCATCGACCGGTCGACGATCACCTTCGGCATCGGCCCCGCCGGCACCGGCAAGACCTACCTGGCGATGGCCAAGGCCGTGCAGGCGCTGCAGGCCAAGGAGGTCAACCGGATCATCCTCAGCCGTCCGGCCGTCGAGGCGGGCGAGCGGCTCGGCTTCCTGCCCGGCACGCTCAGCGAGAAGATCGACCCCTACCTGCGCCCGCTCTACGACGCGCTGCACGACATGGTCGACCCGGAGACGATCCCCAAGCTGCTCGCGGCCGGGACGATCGAGGTCGCCCCGCTGGCGTTCCTGCGCGGCCGTTCGCTCAACGACTCGTTCATCATCCTCGACGAGGCGCAGAACACCACGCCGGAGCAGATGAAGATGTTCCTGACCCGCCTCGGCTTCGGCTCGCGGATCGTGGTCACCGGCGACACGAGCCAGGTCGACCTGCCGTCGGGCACGCAGTCGGGCCTGAGGGTCGTGGAGGGCATCCTCGACGGGGTCGACGACATCACCTTCTGCCGCCTCACCGGCACCGACGTCGTACGCCACCGCCTCGTCGGCCGCATCGTCGAGGCCTACGAGGTGTTCGACGCCGAGCGCGAGGCCGGCCGGCCGAAGACCGCGCCGAAGCGCGCCGGGTCGGCACCGGGGCCGAAGGGCACCACGGCCGGACCTCGGGGGCAGCGATGAGCATCGAGGTCCTCAACGAGTCGGGCGTCGAGCTCGACGTACGCCGCCTCTCCCGGCTGGCGCGGTTCGTGATGGAGGAGATGCGGGTCCACCCGCAGGCCGAGCTGTGCATCAAGGGCGTCGACGAGGACACCATCGCCGAGCTCAACGGCCAGTGGATGGAGAAGGAGGGCCCGACCGACGTGCTGGCCTTCCCCATGGACGAGCTGCGTCCCGGCAAGGTCAACGAGGAGCCCGAGGAGGGTGTGCTCGGCGACCTGGTGCTCTCCCCGGCGGTGGCCGAGCGGCAGGGCGAGGAGGCGGGACACGGACGCGAGGCCGAGATCGACCTGCTGACCGTCCACGGCATCCTGCACCTCCTCGGCTACGACCACGCCGAGCCCGAGGAGCACGCGGTGATGTTCGGTCTGCAGGGCGAGCTGCTGGAGAAGTGGCGCGCGTCGGCCGAGCCCTCCTGAGATGACCGCCGACCTCTGGCAGCTCGGCTCGGCCGCACTGCTGGTCGTCCTCGCCGGGCTCTTCTCGGCTGCCGATGCCGCCCTGGGCGGCTTCTCGCGCGCCCGCGCCGAGGAGCTGAAGGCCGAGGGGCGCCCCGGTGCCGCGCGCCTGGTGACGATCCTCGACGACCCCGCCCGCTACCTCAACACCGCCCTGCTGATGCGCCTGCTGTGCGAGATCAGCGCGATCGTGCTCGTCGCGACCTGGGCGCGCGACGCCTACCAGGGTTCGCCCGTGCCGACGTTCCTCACCACGATCGGGGTGATGCTGGTCGTGTCCTTCGTCGTCATCGGCGTCGCCCCACGGACCATCGGCCGCCAGCACGACGTACGCGTGGCGCTGGCGTCGGCCCGCCCGCTGTCCCTCGTGACGACGATCCTCGGACCGATCCCGGCCCTGCTGATCCTGCTCGGCAACGCGATCACGCCCGGCAAGGGCTTCAGCGAGGGGCCGTTCTCGACCGAGACCGAGCTGCGCGAGCTCGTCGACCTGGCCGAGGCCGGGGCGATCATCGAGTCGGGCGAGCGCAAGATGATCCACTCGGTCTTCGAGCTCGGCGACACCATCACCCGCGAGGTGATGGTCCCGCGCCCCGACGTCGTCTACGTCGAGCGTCACAAGAACATCCGCCAGACGCTCTCGCTGTTCCTGCGCAGCGGCTACTCCCGCATCCCCGTCATCGACGAGAACCTCGACGACATCGTCGGCATGGCCTACCTGAAGGACCTGGTCCGCCGCGACTTCGAGGCCCCCGACGTCGAGTTCACCCAGCGCGTGGACGAGGTGATGCGGCCCGTCCACTACGTCCCCGACTCCAAGCCCGTCGACGCGCTCCTCACCGAGCTCCAGGCGCGGCGCCAGCACATCGCGGTGGTCGTCGACGAGTACGGCGGCACCGCCGGCCTGGTCACGATCGAGGACGTCCTGGAGGAGATCGTCGGCGAGATCACCGACGAGTACGACGCCGAGGAGGCCGAGGTCGAGCACCTCGAGGGCGGTGCCATCCGGGTGTCGTCGCGCTACCCGGTCGACGACCTCGACGAGCTCGTCGGCTACGACGTCGAGGACGACGACGTCGACAGCGTCGGCGGGCTGATGGCCAAGCACCTCGGCAAGGTGCCGATCCCCGGCTCGGTCGTGGAGTGCCACGGCCTGCGGCTGGAGGCCGAGCGCGCCACCGGCCGCCGCAACAAGATCGAGACCGTCCTGGTGACCGTGGTCGCGCCCGACCCCGACGCGGCCGACGACGACGCCCCGGCCACCTCCAACGGGCGCTGAGACCGACCGCACTAGGGTTCCCCGCATGGAGAGCGACGCCGCCGACCTCAGCGTCGAGGACGCCAAGCTGGTGACCCTCGCCCGTGCCACGAAGGCGCGGGCCCGCGCCGACGAGGGCGCCGCGGTGCGCGACCTCGACGGACGCACGTACGCCGCCGCGAGCGTGCGCCTCGCGCACCTCGACCTGTCGGCGCTCGAGGTGTGCGTGGCCATGGCCGTGTCGTCCGGGTCGAGCGGCCTCGAGGCCGCCGTCGTCCTCGTCGACGGCGAGCCGGCCCACGAGCCGGTCCACGAGCCGGCCCACGAGCCGGTCCTCGATGCCGTGCGTGACTTCGCGGGTCCGGGCGTGCCGGTGCACGTCGGCGACGCACGGGGCGCGATCGCCCGGTCGCTCGCCACCTGAGCGTCCGGCCACCTGCCGATCCGGCGACCTCGGCCCTACCCTGAGCGGATGGAGGGCCTGCCCGTCTCCACCGACGCGGACACCGCCGCCGCCTGGGCGTCCTGGCGGGCCGCCCACCTGCGTCGTCGCTCCGGCACCCCGGCCCTGCTCGCCGCCGTCGTCGAGCGCGACCCGCGTCTCGCGGTCGCGCACTCGTGGCGCGTGCTCGCCGCCGTCTTCGAGGGCGCCGACGTGGACCGGGACGCCGCGGTCGAGGCGAGCCTCGCCGGCCGTGCCGACCAGGAGTGGGAGCAGTCGTTCGTCGACGTGGTCGCCCGGACCCACCGCCAGGGGGTGTGGGGCGCCCGGGACGCGTGGGTGCGTCACCACGACCGCTTCCCCGCCGACCTGCCCGGCCTCGTCGTCCTGGTCTTCCTGACCTTCATGAGCACCGAGCCCGACCGTCACCAGCAGGTGCTCGCGATGGTCCGTCGCAGCGCCGACGCGGTGGGGGAGCACCCGGTCCTGCTGGGGCTGGAGGCGATGGTGCTCCAGGACCTGGGCGACCTGGCCGAGGCGGAGCGGCTGGCGCTCCGCTCCCTCGAGCTCGAGCCGACCGGCTTCGACGGGGCGCACCCGATGACCCACGTGCACTTCGAGGCGGGTGACCACGCGGCCGGGTCGGCCTGGCTGGACGACTGGCTGCCGGGCGCCGACGACGCGGCGCCCTTCCACGGCCACCTCGTGTGGCACTCCGCGCTCCACCGCCTCGCGCTCGGCGACGAGGAGGGCACGCTCGAGCGCTACCGGCGGGTGACGGGCCGGGCCGAGCCCCGCACCCTCGCGGACCGTACGTCGCTGCTGTGGCGCTGCCAGCTCCACGGGCTGGTCGGCGCGGGCGTCGATCCCGAGGGTCCCCCGACCGTCGGGGACCAGGTCGCCCCGCTCGCGGCCGGGGTGCCGTTCACCTTCGTCGGTGCCCACGTGGTGCTCGGGCTGGCAGCGGCCGGCGACGCCGAGGGGCTGCGCCGCTTCGCTGCCACCGCGGCCACGGTGCAGGCCCCCGGTGCAGCCGAGCTGCTCCCGCCGCTCGCCCACGGCTTCGCGGCCTTCGTCGAGGGCGACCACGCCCGCGCCAGCGACCTGCTGCTCGACCACGAGCGCGACGTCGCGCGTCTCGGTGGGTCGCACGCGCAGCGCGAGGTCTTCGAGGACACCCTCCTCGAGTCGCTGGTGCTGGCCGGACGGCAGGAGGAGGCTCTCGTGCGCTTGCAGGCGCGGCTCGACAGGCGCGAGAGCCGGCTCGACCGCAACCTGCTCGCGCGCGCTGCCCCCGCTCGCTAGCGTGGTGGTGTGCGCACCACGGTCGGCCTCGAGCAGCACGCTGCCGGAGAGGCGAGGCTCCGGGAGTCGTACGCCGCCCTGCCGCCCGGTGCGCCGGTGCGGCTGGCCAAGCGCACCAGCAACCTCTTCCGTGGCCGGTCGGAGTCGCAGGCGGGCCTCGACGTCACCGGCCTGACGGGCGTCGTCGAGATCGACGGCGACGTGGCCGAGGTGCAGGGGATGTGCACCTACGAGGACCTCGTCGAGGTCACGCTCGCGCACGGTCGGATCCCGCTGGTCGTCCCGCAGCTGCGGACGATCACCCTCGGCGGCGCGGTCAGCGGTCTGGGCATCGAGTCGACGAGCTTCCGCAACGGGCTGCCCCACGAGTCGGTGCTCGAGATGGACGTGCTCACCGGTGCCGGCGAGGTGGTCACGACCAAGCCCGGCGACGAGCTGTTCGACGCCTTCCCCAACTCCTACGGCTCACTGGGCTACGCGACCCGGCTGCGGATCGAGCTCGAGCAGGTGCCGTCGTACGTCGCCCTCCGGCACGTCCGCTTCACCGACGCGGCGACCCTCGCCGAGGCCGTCACCCGCGTGGTCGAGGAGCGGGAGTGGGCGGGGGAGCGCGTCGACGCGGTCGACGGCGTCGCCTTCGCCCCCGACGAGCTCTACCTCACCCTCGCCCGGTGGACCGACGACCCCGGACCGACGAGCGACTACACGGGCCAGCAGGTCTTCTACCGCTCGCTCCAGCAGCGCAGCACCGACCGGTTGACCGTGAACGACTACCTCTGGCGCTGGGACACCGACTGGTTCTGGTGCTCACGCGCCTTCGGCGCCCAGCACCCGCTCGTGCGCCGGGTCTGGCCGCGCCGGCTGCGCCGCTCCGACGTCTACTGGAAGCTGGTCGCGCTCGACCGCCGCCTCGGCGTGGCCGACCGGCTCGACCGCCGCGCCGGTCGTCCCCAGGGCGAGCGCGTCGTCCAGGACGTCGAGGTCCCCGTCGACCGGCTCCCCGAGTTCCTGGCCTGGTTCGACCGCGAGGTCGGCATGCGCCCCGTGTGGCTGTGCCCGCTGCGGCTGCGCCGCGGCGCGGACGGCTCCGGCGACCGGCCCTGGCCCGGCTACCCGCTCAGCGCGGCCACGACCTACGTCAACGTGGGCTTCTGGGGCATCGTCAACGTCGGCCCCGACGCACCCACGTCGCCGCGCAACCGGGCGATCGAGGCGAAGGTGAGCGAGCTCGGTGGCCACAAGAGCCTCTACTCCGAGGCCTTCTACGCGCCCGCGGAGTTCGAGCGGCTCTACGGCGGCGACCACCTGGCCCGCGTGAAGGCCACCCACGACCCCGACGACCGTCTGACGTCCCTCTACGACAAGGTGGTGCAGCGACGATGACCCTGGGCTCCGACCTCAACTCGGGCACCCGTGCGCGCCTGACGATCGGCGACGCGATGGACCGCCTGGTCAGGGGAGGCCTGCCGCTGCGCTTCACGGCCTACGACGGCAGCAGCGCGGGCCCGTCGGGCGCCGAGGTGGGGATGCACCTGCACAACGAGCGCGGGCTCTCCTACCTGATGACGGCGCCCGGCGACCTCGGCATGGTCCGGGCCTACGTCAGTGGCGACCTGACCCTCTCGGGCGTCCACCCCGGCGACCCCTACGACGCCCTCGTCCTCCTCAAGGACCACACGAAGTTCCGGTTCCCCGCACCGTCCGAGGCGGTGCACATCGCCCGCAGCCTCGGCCTCGGCCACCTCCGTCCACCGGCACCGCCGCCCCAGGAGCACCTGCCCCGCTGGCGGCGCGCGATGGAGGGACTGCGGCACTCGATGACCCGTGACGCCGAGGTCATCTCCCACCACTACGACGTGTCCAACCGCTTCTACGAGCTGGTGCTCGGGCCGTCGATGGCCTACACCTGTGCGCTCTACGAGACGCCCGACGCGACGCTCGAGCAGGCGCAGGCGGCGAAGTTCGAGCTGGTCTGCCGCAAGCTCGACCTGCAGCCCGGCCAGCGCCTGCTCGACGTGGGCTGCGGCTGGGGGACGATGGTCCGCCACGCCGCCCGCGAGCACGGCGTACGCGCGCTGGGGGTGACGCTGTCGCTGGAGCAGGCGCAGTGGGCCAACGAGGCCATCGAGCGCGAGGGCCTCGGCGACCTCGCCGAGGTGCGGCACCTCGACTATCGCGACGTCACCGAGTCGCACTTCGACGCCGTCAGCTCGATCGGGCTCACCGAGCACATCGGCGTGCGCAACTACCCCGCCTACTTCGACCACCTCCGTCAGCGCCTCCGGCCGGGCGGGCGGCTGCTCAACCACTCCATCACCCGGCGGCACAACCGCCGGACGGAGACGGGTCACTTCATCGACCGCTACGTCTTCCCCGACGGCGAGCTGATCGGCTCGGGGACGATCATCACCGCCGCGCAGGACCAGGGCCTCGAGGTGCAGCACAGCGAGAACCTGCGCCTGCACTACGCCGCCACGCTGCGCGACTGGAACCGCAACCTCGTCGACCACTGGGACGAGTGCGTGGCCGAGGTCGGTGAGGGCACGGCACGCGTGTGGGGCCTCTACATCGCCGGCTCGCGGGTCGGTTTCGAGCGTGACGAGGTCGAGCTCCACCAGGTCCTGGCCACCCGAAACCACGACGACGGGCGCTCGGACTTCCCGATGCGCCCGACGTGGTGAGGCGGCGATAGCCTCCTCGGGTGAGCACCCGAGCAGCCCAGTTCCAGGCGACCGTCCGTCGCCGCGAACCGCTCTCGGACCACCTCGTCCGGCTCGTGCTGGACGACCTGGACGGCTTCGCCTCGACCGGGGTCCCCGACGAGTGGGTCGGCCTCGTCGTGCCCGGGCAGTTCCAGAGCCGCTACTACACGGTGCGGTCGTGGGACCGCGGCGAGCTCACGCTCGACGTGGTGGTCCACGACGTCGGCCTGGTCACCGAGTGGGCGATGCGCGACTGCGTGGGTGACACCGTCACGATCACCGAGCCCAAGGCGTCGTTCGCCCCACCGGCCGGGGCGTCGTGGCTGCTGCTCGTCGGCGACCTGACCGCCATGCCGGCGATGGCCCGCATCGCCGAGACGCGCCCCGACCTGACGACGTACGTCATGGCGGAGGTGCCCGACGACCTGACCGGCTACCTGCCGGACGGGGCCGACGTCACCTGGCTGGCCCCGCCGGCACCCGGGCAGAGCGCGCTGGCCGAGGTCGTCGAGGGCCTCGAGTGGCCCGAGGGAGAGGGCTACTTCTGGATGGCAGGGGAGTCCGCGCAGATGCGGGCGATCCGCAAGCACCTGATGCGCGACGTCGGTCTGCCGACCAGCCACTACGACGTGATGGGCTACTGGCGCGCCACGGCCGCCCGCCAGCCGCGTGCGGTCGACCCCGGACCGATCTGGCGCGCGGGCAAGGCGGCAGGCAAGACTGACGAGCAGATCTGGGCCGACTACGACGCCGCCCGGGGCGAGGAGGCGAACGATGGCTGACGACGAGCTGGACGACGAGCGGGACGACGAGCTGGACGGCGAGTTCGACCTCTCCGGGGTGGCGCCGGCGGGCGCGTTCTACGAGGCGCCGGAGGGCTACCGCAGCGGCTTCGCGTCCTTCGTCGGGCGCCCCAACGCCGGCAAGTCGACGCTGACCAACGCGCTGGTGGGCCAGAAGATCGTCATCACCTCGTCCAAGCCGCAGACCACGCGCAACGTGGTGCGCGGCATCGTCCACCGCGACGACGCGCAGCTGATCCTCGTCGACAC
>DASTPB010000216.1:0-2405 GCA_035762385.1 Nocardioides sp.
CTACTCGTCGACGGCGTCGGGGTTGGTGCAGATCACCGTGTCGCTGGGGGTGTAGGTGGTGCTGAAGACCTCGTCGTCCCGCGACTCGGTGTTCTCACCGACCGGCTGGAAGTAGCGCACCACGTCGATGTCGAAGCCGCCGAAGCCCTCGTTGGGGTGGCAGGTCAGCGAGTCGATGCGTCGCGTCTTGTGCGGGGTGAGGTTGTGGCGCTCGCCCGTGGTGGTCGTGACGTCCCAGTACTTCGTGGAGTACATGGTGACGGTCACTGCACCGGACGACGACGGCGTCGAGTCCGTGAACGCGGTGTCGATGAGCACGCCGTAGGGGGTGTCGTTGCGGAACCGCAGGTCGACGGCGCCCCAGGCGACGGTCGCCTCGCGACCGATCGGGTAGCGGTCGATGTAGAAGGAGTGCGGCTTGTGCTCGACGTCCTCGAGGCCCGCGAAGAACATCGCGTTGAACAACGTGGTGGCCATCTGCGAGACACCACCGCCGAGATCCTGGACGAGGATCCCGTCGTTGATCACGTAGCCCTTGGTGAAGCCGTTGGCCTCGGTGCGCTCGCCGACCGTGTCGTTGAGGGAGAAGGTCTCCCCCGGCTTCAGCAGCGTGCCGTCGATGATCTCCGCCGCCCGGCCGATGTTGACGTTGCGGTACTCCGCGTAGGGGAAGTAGGTCGTGAAGGTCGAGACCCGCTCGCGCACCCGCAGCGCGCGGGCCTCCTTCGTGGTGAAGTCGGGCTCGGCCACCTTCGCGCCCAGGACGAGGGTCCGCTCGCCCTGCGGCTTCGCGACAGCGGCGAGGAAGCCGGTCTCGAGCTCGGCGGGGTCGTAGGTGACGCCCGGCTTGGCCGGGACGACCCGCGGCCGCCCGTCGACGAGTGCGACGGTGGCATCCACCGGCGCGCCCTGCGTGATCAACGCGCCGACGACCTCGTCGAGCTTCGCCGGGTCGAGGGTCGGGACGAGCTCGCCGTTGGTCGGGACCAGCGAGAGGGCCGCCGTGTAGTCGGCCGGGAACACCTTGACGTCCGACCCCTCGAAGGTCAGCGTCACCGGCGCGGCGACGGCCGGCGACGCGAAGCCGTCGAGCGCCTCCTGCACGTCCGAGGCGTCGATGGCGGGCTGCACCTCGGCCATGTCGAGGGCGACGACCTCCGGGTCCTCGTCGAGGAAGGCGCCCTCCAGGGCCCTCAGGGTGTCGCTGGGGTCGAGCGCACGACCGGTGCGCGCGTCGGTGGTCTCGATCTGCTCACCGGCGAAGGCGATCGCACCGTCACGCGGCGTGGCGCCGTGCTCCTCGTCGAGGCCGGTGAGGTACGCGTTGTAGGTGGCCTCGTCGACCTCCACCTGGGCGTCGAAGGCCTCGCCGCCCGTGAAGTAGTTCCAGAGCCGTTCGGGGTCCCAGCTCTCCTCGCCTCCGGCCTCGGCGACGGACGCCTCGTAGTCGACCGACAGCCCGGCCTCGGCGGGGTCGACGGCGACCGGCTCGCCGTCGACGGTCGTCGCGATGTCGCGCGCGACCCGGTCGGCGAGCCCGGCCCGGAGCCGCTCGGCCGCCTCGTCCTGCGGGTGCCCGCCGATGCGGACGCCGGCGACGGTGGTGTTGCGCGGCACCTTGTCGCCGGCGACGTGGTGCGCGGCGACGTAGAGCCCGCCGAACAGCACCACGAGCCCGAGGAGCAGCCACAGCACGACCTTCGCGCCCGCCTTCTCGCGGGGTTGCGTGGCACTGGTCTGGTTCGTCGGCACGCGGCCACTCTAGGAGGGCAGACCCCGAACTCCGGGATCGTCGGCGCGCGCACGCCGGGTCGCCGGAGACGTACGACGTCCCGCTCCGGCGGTCGCCAGGGCGGCCACCAGCAGCACCGCGGAACCGGCCAGGAAGGACCACCCGGCCGCGTCCGCGCTGATCAGGAAACCGCCGCCGGGACGCGCGAGAGCACCGCGCGCGACGGGCACGCACCAGCCGAGCGCGAACATCAGGCGAGGGCCTCCGGGCGGCAGCCAGGCGAGCGCTGCCAGCGCCGCACCCAGGGCCAGGGCGAGGCCCCACCAGCGCTGGTGGACGAGCGTGCCCGCGGCACCGGACACGACCCCGACGACGAGGGCCGCGAACCCGAGGCCCGCCCTCACAGCCCGGCGAACAGGTCCGTCTCGAACCCGTCCGCGTCCGTCGGGCCGGGGGTCCCCTTCGCCAGGCGGTAGTACTCCTCCGCCCACGCCGAGTGACCGCTCTCGGCGCCCGCGAAGAAGTGGCCGTCCGGCTCCACCTGGGTCGCGTGCTTGGCGAGCGCGTCCATCTTGCGCTGGACCGTGGCGGTGCCGTCCACCCGGGCGCTGATGAGCTCGTCGGGGGTGACGAAGGGCGGCAGCTTCCCGTCGGGGTCCATGCCCTCGAAGGT
>DASTPB010000217.1:0-13012 GCA_035762385.1 Nocardioides sp.
GAGTTCATGCGGCTGCACTGCCGCATGGACGACGAGTTCATCCAGTTCGAGGTCAAGCGCTACCTCGGCCTCCCCGGCCAGGCACCCTCCTACAAGGTCGGCGAGCGGATCTGGCTGGAGGCGCGGGCCGCGGTCCAGCAGCGCCACGGCGACGCCTTCGACCTGCGCGCCTTCCACCGCGCGGCTCTCGACCTGGGCTCACTCGGGCTCGACCCCCTCCGCGCGGCCTTGGAGCGCCTGTGACGGCGCGCGTGCCGCTGGTCCTCGCCTCGGCCTCGCCCGCACGCCTGGCCACGCTGCGGGCCGCCGGCATCGAGCCGACGGTCATGGTGAGCGGCGTCGACGAGACCCAGGTCGTCGGGTTGCCGCCCGCCGAGCTCGCGCTCCAGCTCGCCGAGCTCAAGTGCGCCGCCGTCGCCGGGCGCGACGACGTACCCCCCGACGCGCTCGTCCTGGGATGTGACTCGGTGCTCGAGCTGCTGCCGACACCCGGCGCGGACGGGCACGGCGAGGCGCTCGGCAAGCCGCGCGACGCGGCCGAGGCGCGCGAGCGCTGGTTCGCGATGCGCGGGCGGAGCGCCGTGCTGCACAGCGGGCACAGCCTGCGGGAGGTGGCGTCGGGACGGGTGGCCGCGGCGACCGGTTCGACCCTCGTGCACTTCGCCGACGTGAGTGACGAGGAGGTCGAGGCCTACGTCGCCTCCGAGGAGCCGCTGCACGTCGCCGGCGCCTTCACGATCGACGGTCTGGGCGGCGCGTTCGTGCGCGGCATCGAGGGAGACCACCACAACGTGGTGGGCGTGAGCCTGCCGCTGCTGCGCGAGCTGGTCCTCGAGCTCGGCCACGCGTGGCCCGACCTGTGGACCTGACCCGCTAGCATCCCGGGCGTGGGGAGCGGGGTGCACGGCACGGCGGGACAGCCGGAGGCCGATCCCGGCGACCGCTACGGCGTGCGCGACGAACGACTGCTCACCGGCGCGACGGTCATCACCGCCGTCCGCACCGTCGCGTCGGTGGTGCTCGCGGCCGCGGCTGCGCACGAGCAGGACCTGACCCTGCTGGTCGTCGCCCTCGGCGTCTACTGGGTCGGCGACATGCTCGACGGCCTCTACGCCCGGGTGCGCGACTGCGAGACCCGCATCGGGGCTGTCCTCGACATCATGTGCGACCGGCTGAACGCGGCCGCGTTCTACATCGGCCTCGCGTGGCTCCAGCCCGACCTGTCCCCGGCGATCTTCGTCTACCTCGCCGAGTTCATGGTCGTCGACTGCTTCCTGTCGATCGCGTTCCTCGCCTGGCCGATCCGCAGCCCCAACTACTTCTTCGTGGTCGACCGCACGATCTGGTTGTGGAACTGGTCCAAGCCCGCGAAGGCGGTCAACAGCGCCCTGTTCGCCGTGCTGCTGCTGGTCACCGGCTGGATGTGGGTCGGGCTCGTGGTCGCCACGGCACTCCTGGTCCTCAAGTGCGTCTCGCTGCGCCGCCTCGCGCAGATCGGCCTGCCGGTCCCCGGGAGCACGCGCTGATGCTGTTCTGGAGCGTCCTCGGCGCCTCGATCGCGTCCGCGCTGCTGCCGCTCATCAACATCGAGGCCATCCTCGTCGTCGCGATCACCCAGGCCCCGGGCCAGCTGTGGGGCCTGCTCCTGGCCGCCACGATCGGGCAGATGCTCGGCAAGGTCCTCTGGTACTGGGGCGGCATGAACGTCGAGCGCGCCCCCTGGGTCCACCGTCAGCTCGAGAAGCCCAAGGCGCGCGCGACGCTGGACAAGTGGCACGAGCGCGCCGAAGGCCGGCCGTGGTTCACGGCCGGACTGCTCTTCTTCTCCGCCAGCACCGGCGTCCCGCCGTACGCCGTCACGGCCGTGCTCGCGGGGACGCTGCGCGTGCCGTTCTGGATCTTCATGCTGACCGGGCTGGCCGGGCGCGGGCTGCGGTTCTGGGCGGTGGTGTCGGGGACCTCGTCGCTCGTGCACCTGTTCTGAGGTCCCGACCCACCTGGCCCGGTCACTCGGCCGCGGACCACGCCTGGCGGAGGCTGACCCGCCCACCGGTCTGCAGCAGGGCCCGACGATAGAGGCGCTCCCCCACCCACACCGTGACCGCGGCGAACGCGGCCAGCAGGCCGAGCGCCAGCAGCGGCTCCCACCACTCGACGCCGCCGGCGAGGATCCGCTTGGGCATCACGACGGCCGAGACGGGCGGGACGAACGACGCGATCACCTGGCCGCGGCCGTCGAGGGACAGCCCGCCGAAGAACATCACCAGCATCAGCATCGTCAGCGGGGTCGAGGTCGCCTGGAGGTCCTCGGTGCGCGAGGCAAGCGACCCGGCGACCGCCCACAGGCAGGCGAGCGCCACGAAGCCGGCGAGGAAGAAGGCGATGAACCAGGCCGTCGGTCCGGACAGCGCCGGCACGTAGGACTTGTAGGAGGTGAACGACAGTCCCACCAAGCCCACCGCGAGGTAGACCAGTAGCTGGATCATCGCCAAGGCCGTGTTGCCGAGCACCTTGCCGGCCAGGAGGTGCCTCAGCGGGATGGCGGCGGCGATGATCTCGACGATGCGGCTCTGCTTCTCCTCGATCACCGACGACGCGAGCTGCATGCCGAAGACGAGGGCGGCGAAGTAGAACAGGAAGACGAACACGAAGCCGACGGCGTCGGCCACGCCTGCCTTCTCGGCGTCGCCGCGCAGGAAGGCGGTGGTCACCGTGCTGCCGGCCTGCAGGTCCTCCACCGTGGACCCGACGTCGGCGGCGTTGTCGGCCAGCACCTGCTGGCTCACGACGGTGCGCACGACGTCGGTCAGGGAGCCCTGTTCGCTCGACTCCGAGGTCAGCTGCCAGCCGTCCTCGGTCGGGTGCAGCCAGGCGTCGACGTCGTCGTCGCGCAGCGCCGCCTCGGCGGCGGTCCGGTCGTCGACCGCCACGACCGTCACCTCGACGTCCTCGTCCACGTCCGGAGCGGCGTCGGCGATCGCGGTCGCCATGGCGGCCGCGTCGGGCGTGGCGGCCAGGGTGACGGTCTCGGTCCGCTCCTCCTGCCACGCGTTGAAGCCGATGAACCCCGCGATCAGCACCACCATGAACGCCGTACCGAGGAGGAACGACTTGTCGGTGATCCGCGAGACCACCTCGCGGCGGGTGACCAGCAGCCAGGCCGGCTCGTCGCGCCTGTCGGTGGTCGGGGCGTCACCGCCCGGGGTATCGGCGCCGTGGACGCTGTCGGTCCCGGTGCTCGGGGTCTGCGTGCTCATGCGGTGGCCTCCCGGTAGATCTCGCTGAGGGCCGGGCGGACCCGGACGAACTCGTGGACGTCGCCGCGCCTGGTCGCCTCGGCGACGAGGTGCTGCTCGGCCCCGTCCTCGCGTACCTCCACGAGGGCGCTGGGCCCCTCGAGGTCGACGACCTCCAGCCCGCGCAGGTCACGGACCCAACCGGCGTCGCCACCGAGGACGAGGCGGAAGCGCGGCACCCCCGCGTCGCGCAGCTCGGCAACCGTCCCGGCGGCGACCCGGCGTCCTCGGGACAGCACGACCAGCCGGTCGCACAGTCGCTCGACGAGGTCGAGCTGGTGGCTGGAGAACAGGACCGGTACGCCGTCGCGGGTGTACTCGCGCAGCAGGTCGACCATCGAGTCGACGGCCCGCGGGTCGAGGCCCGAGAACGGCTCGTCGAGGACCAGCGCGGCGGGGCGGGGGAGCACCGACGCGATGATCTGGACCCGCTGCTGGTTGCCCAGTGACAGCTTCTCGAGGTGGTCCCGGGTCCGCTCACCCAGCCCGAACCGCTCCAGCAGCTCGGTCACCCGGGTGCGGGCCGCAACCCGGTCCATGCCCTTCAGCTGGGCGATGTAGACGAGCTGGTCGAGGATCGGCTGCTTGGGGTAGAGGCCCCTCTCCTCGGGCATGTAGCCGATCCGGCGGCGGTCCAGCCGCGTGATCGGGCGGCCCTGCCACAGCACGTCGCCCTCGTCGATGCCGAGCACTCCCATGACCATCCGCATGGTCGTCGTCTTGCCCGCACCGTTGCCACCGACGAAGCCGGTCATCAGCCCGGCCGGCACGTCGAACGACACGTGGTCGACGGCGGTGTCCTCACCGAACCGCCTGGTCAGCTCCCTGATCTCCAGCATGAGGACGACGCTAGTGACGCGCGACCCGCCTGGGATCCACCGCGCGACGGAGCTGCGGGGTGGAGCCAGCGGTGGCGCGACCCTCCTGGGCTCAGTCCTCCGTCGGGAGGATGAGGCCCGCCTCGTAGGCGTAGATGACCGCCTGCACACGGTCGCGCAGGTGCAGCTTGGCCAGCAGGTTGGACACGTGCGTCTTCACCGTCGCCTCGCCGAGCACGAGCGTTCCGGCGATCTCGCCGTTCGACAGTCCCCGGCCGAGCAGCACCAGCACCTCCCGCTCCCGGGCGGTGAGCAGCGCCAGCTCCCTCGGCTCGCTCCGACCAGTGGTCGTGCTCCCCGCGCCGGCGCCCGCTCCCCCGGCCATCCTGCCGATGACGCGGCGGGTCACCTCCGGCGCGAGCAGCGCGTGCCCGCGGCCGGCGGCTCGTACGGCGTCGAGGAGCTGTTCGGGACCGGCGTTCTTCAGCAGGAAGCCGCTCGCTCCGGCCTGGAGGGCGTCGAAGAGGTAGTCGTCGCGGTCGAAGGTCGTCACGATGACGACGTGCCCGAGGTCGTCGGCGACGAGGTGGCGGGTGGCCTCGATGCCGTCCATCCGGGGCATCTGGACATCCATCAGCACCACGTCGGGCCGGGTCGCGCGGGCCTGCTCGATCGCCTCGACCCCGTCGGCCGCCTCGCCGACGACCTCGATGTCGTCCTCCACGGAGAGGACCATCGCGAAGCCCGACCGCACCATGGCGTGGTCGTCGACGAGCAGGACCGTGAGCGGACGCTCCATCACGCCGCTCCGAGGGGGTAGCGCACGCGGACCCGGTAGCCGCCCGTCACCCGCGGCCCGATGTCGACCTGGCCGTCGTGGGTGGCCGCCCGCTCACGGATGCCGAGCTGCCCGAGCCCGCTGCCGGACGTGCCGTGCCGGGGTCGCCCGTTGTCGACGACCTCGACCTCGGCGTACGACGAGGACTCGTCGACCCGCACGACGACCGAGACGGTGTCGGCGGTGCTGTGCCGGCGCACGTTGGTCAGCGCCTCCTGGACCGTGCGGTAGATCGCGAGCCCGACACCCCGCGGCAGCCGGGTCGCGGCAGACGGGGGGTCCTCGACGACGTCGAGACGGACGGCGAGTCCCTCCTGGCTCGCCCGGGCGACCAGGTCGGGCAGGTCACCGACGCCAGCCTCGGGCGTACGCACCCCGCCGTCCGGACCGGCACTGGCCTCGTTGCCGTCTGCAGGGCCCTCGCGCAGCGTGCCGAGCAGGCGGCGCATCTGCGCGAGCGCGTCCCGCGAGGCGTCCTCGACGCGCGCGAGGGCCACCCGTGCCGCGTCGGGATCGCGGTCGAGGACCCGCCGGGCGGCGCCGGCCTGGATGCCCATCGCGGAGACGCCGTGGGCGACCACGTCGTGCAGCTCGCGGGCGATGCGCAGTCGCTCGTCGATGACCGCCTGCTCGCGCAGCCGACCCGCCTGGGCAGCGATGGTCGCTGCCTGCTCCTGCAACCGCGTCCGCTGTCGCGCGGCGCGCCACGACACCCCACCGCCGACGATCGCGCCGCCGAAGTAGATGACGTTGATCAGCAGGGTCATCGCCACGGCGGCGGGGATCGGCGCGAAGAGCCCGGTCCGGTCGGCTGCGTCCGCCTCGTCGATCATGTCCTGCGCCGCCGAGCCGACGGCGAACTGCCAGGTGATCCACGCGAACATGAACAGCACGATCGTGCCGATCACCACCACCATCGCGCGCCGGTCGCGGGCGTAGGCGACCCCGGACAGCAGGGCGACGAAGTAGACGATCTGGAGCGACACCTGCCCCATCACCTGCGGCATCGTCACCCCGGCGACGAACATGTGCAGCGCGGCCAGGCTCGCGACGACCAATGGCCAGCGTCGACGGCCCAGGAGGAGCGCCGCCCCGGTGGACACGCCGAGCCACTGCGTCCAGATCGGTACGTCGGTGTGGTCGAGCCCGCCCGCGCTGCGGACCAGCTCGAGTGCGAGCAGGCTGACGGCTTCGACGCCGGCCACGAGGACGACGTCCTGGCGTCCGATCCGGGGCCGCGGCCGCTCCCACTCGTCGTCCACGCCGAACCACGTGAGGGCGCGCTGGGTCGTGCTGGGCATGCGGCGAGCGTAGGGGTGGCACGCTGCACCCGGATCCGCCGGGAGGTGGAGCTGCGGGCCACGAGTCGTCCACAGGGCCCCGTCCGGCGGCGTCGTCCACAGGAGTACGTCGCGGGGTGCCGCGGCTGTCCGCCCTCGATGGTTCCGTGGGGCGATGACCACCACCCCGGTCCCCACCGCCCCCGCCGTCGCCGTCGCGGCCGTGCGCGCGGAGCTGCGGGATGTGGTCGTGGCCGCGCTGGAGCTCGACGCCACCGCCCTGGTCGACGTCATCGCGGAGCTCGAGACGCTCGGCCGCGTGGTCTCCGCAGCGCAGGCCGAGCTGACGGCTCGCCTCGACGCACGGCTCACGCAGGAGCAGGCCGACGCCGGGGCGCGGCCCGAGGACCTCGGCAAGGGCGTGGGCAACGTGGTCGCCGCTGCCCGTCGGGAGTCCCCGCACCGAGGCCGGCGACACCTCAGCCTGGCCAGGGTCGTCCAGACCGAGCTCCCGCACACGTGGGCGGCATGGCAGGACGGCCACATCGACGAGTGGACCGCGATCGTGATCGCGCGGGAGACCGCGTGTCTCCCCCTCGAGCACCGCCGGGCCGTGGACGAGACCGTGGCGGGCGACCCCGACGCGCTCGAGCAGCTGAGTCCCCGACGCCTGCTCGCCCAGCTGCGCACGGAGGCCGAGAGGCTCGACCCGGCGGCCTGCGTGGCTCGCAGGCGCCACGCCGAGTCCGAGCGCCGCGTGACGCTGCGGCCGGCCCCCGACTCGATGACCTGGCTGACCGCGTTGCTGCCCGTGAAGGAAGGCGTGGCGGTCTACTCCACGCTGGTCCGGGAGGCAGACCGGGCCCGCGCCTCCGGCGAGGAGCGGGGACGCGGCCAGGTGATGGCGGACGCGCTGGTCGCCACCATGCTCGGCGTCCCCGCCTCCGACGCCGCCCCGGCCGTGCCCGCCACGCCCGTCGCCCTCGGGGTCGTGATGACCGACGCCGCGCTGTTCGGCGGCGCCGACGACGAGGCCCATCTCGACACGTTCGGCCCGATCCCCGCCGAGCTCGCGCGGGAGATCGTGTGCGGGGCCGTCACCGCAGACGAAGAGGTGAGCATCCGCCGCCTCTACACCTCGCCCACCACCGGTGAGCTGGTCAGCATGGACGCGCGCACTCGCACGTTCCGCGGCAACCTCGCCCGGTTCATCCGCCTGCGGGACCGCACCTGTCGGACGCCCTGGTGCGACGCGCCGGTGCGGCACATCGACCACGTCGAGGCCAGCGAGGACGACGGCCCGACGTCGGCCCGCAACGGCCAAGGGCTGTGCGAAGCCTGCAACTACGCGAAGACCGCGCACCGCTGGCGGTCGAGACCTCGGCCGGACGGCAGCGTGACCACCACCCTCCCGACCGGCCACCGTCTCACCACCAGACCACCGCCGATCGCGACGATCCACCGCCGCGCGCTGCCCGCGCTGCACATCGACTACGTCCTCACCGGCTGAGCCCGGTGGATGTCACACTCGCGGCGTGCCCGTCGTCGCCTCGCTGGTCTTGTTCGCCCTCGCCGCGCTCTTCGAGATCGGGGGTGCGTGGCTCGTCTGGCAGGGCGTTCGCGAGGGCCGCGGCTGGGTGTGGGTCGGCGCCGGCTTCATCGCGCTCGGGCTCTACGGGCTGGTCGCCAGCCTCCAGCCGGATGCCAGCTTCGGCCGCATCCTGGCCGCCTACGGCGGCGTGTTCGTCGCCGGGTCCCTCGCGTGGGGGATGGTGGTCGACGGCTTCCGGCCCGACCGCTACGACGTCGCGGGCGCGCTGATCTGCCTGGTCGGGGTCGCGGTGATCATGTACGCCCCGCGACCCTCCTGACGAGCGACTACTCCACCGGCAGCCCGAGGCCGCGGGCGATGAGCATCCGCTGGACCTCGGAGGTGCCCTCGCCGATCTCGAGGACCTTCGCGTCGCGGTAGAACCGCGTGACCGGGTACTCCTCCATGAAGCCGTAGCCGCCGAAGACCTGCGTCGCGATGCGGGTCGCGGTGACCGCCGACTCGGTGGCGTAGAGCTTCGCCACGGCCGCTGCCTGCTTGAAGGAGGCCATGGTGACCGACGACGACCCGGCGTCCATCGCGTCCTTCATCGCCGCCGCCTTGTAGGTCAGCAGCCGCGAGGCGTCGAGCATGACCTGCAGGTCCGAGACCTGGAACGCCAGGCCCTGCTTGCGACCGATCGGCCCGCCGAAGGTCTGCCGCTCACCGGCGTACTGCAGCGACATGTCCAGGCACGCCTGGATGCACCCGACCGCGAGGGCCGCGATCGCCACGCGACCGTCGTCCAGGGTGGCGAGGAACTGGGCGTAGCCGCGCCCCCGCTCGCCGAGGAGGTTGGCCTCGGGCACACGCGCGTCGCTGAACGACAGGGGGTGGGTGTCGGAGGCGTGCCAGCCGAGCTTGTCGTACGCCTTCTCCGCGGTGAAGCCAGGAGTGTCGGACGGGACGATGATCGTCGAGATCTCCGGACGCCCGTCGGCCCGCTCCCCGGTGCGCGCGGTGACCGTGACGAGCGAGGTGATCTCCGAGCCCGAGTTGGTGATGAACTGCTTCGAGCCGTTGACGACCCACTCGCCGCCGTCCAGCACCGCCTTGGTCTTCGTCGCCCCGGCGTCCGAGCCGGCACCGGGCTCGGTCAGACCGAAGCCGGCGATCTTCTCGCCGGCGACGAGCTCGGGCAGCCAGGTCTTCTTCTGCTCGTCGGTGCCGTAGGTGAGGATCGGGTTGATCCCCAGCCCGACCGCCGCCTCGAGCGTGATGCCCATCGACTGGTCGACGCGGCCGACCTCCTCGATCGCCAGGCACAGCGACGTGAACCCGCCGTCCTCGCCGGCCATCCCGGCGCCGCCGAACTCCTCCGGAGCGGTCAGCCCCATCAGCCCCAGCGCACCCATCTTCTTGACCACGTCGGTCGGGAAGTGGTGGTCGCGGTCCCACTGCGCGGCGTGCGGCGCGATCTCGGCCTCCGCGAAGTCGCGGACGCTGCGGCGGAACTGCTCGTGCTCGGGGGACAGCTCGAAGGTCATGTCCGCACGATAGCGCCGCAGGTTAGCGATCGCTAACCCCCGGGCCGCCCCCCCCCGACGGACCGCTCCCGTCGGAGGTCCGGCAGACCGGCCGTGTGACGTACGCAATTCTGCGGACGCCGTCGTCCCGGTTTAGAGTTAGGGCAGCCTAAGCAAAGTAAGGACTTCCCCCGTGACGACTTCCCCGCGACGCGCGCCCGCGCGCGCCAGTGTGGCCCTGGCCGCGACCCTCCTGGCCTCCTCCGCCCTGTCGGGGTGCGGGGTCTTCGGCTCGCCCGACCTCGTCGTCTACAACGCCCAGCACGAGGAGCTGCTCGACGAGATCGTGCCGCTCTTCGAGGAGGAGTCCGGCCTCGACGTCGAGCTGCGCAGCGGCAAGGACCTCGAGATGGCGAACCAGATCGTCGAGGAGGGCGAGGACTCACCCGCCGACGTGTTCCTCACCGAGAACTCGCCCGCGATGAGCATCGTCGACAACGCCGGCCTGTTCGCCGAGCTGCCCGAGGCCGCGACGGCCCCGATCCCCGACGAGTACGTCCCCTCCGACCGCGCGTGGACCGGCTTCCTGGCCCGGTCGACCGTGGCGATGTACAACACCCAGACGATGACCGAGGCCGACATGCCTGCCTCGATCCTCGACTTCGCCGACCCCGAGTGGAAGGGCCGCGTGGCCTTCTCCCCGACGGGCGCCGACTTCCAGGCCATCGTGTCCGCCGTCCTCGAGCTCGAGGGCGAGGAGGCCACGGCCGACTGGCTCGCCGGCCTCGAGGCCAACGGTGTGATCGTGCAGAACAACCTCGTCGTGATGCAGTCCGTGGACTCGGGCGAGGTCGACGCCGGCATCGCCTACCACTACTACTGGTACCGCGACCGCCAGGAGAACGGCTCCGACTCCGACAGCTCGGCGCTGCACTTCTTCGGCGACCAGGACCCGGGCGCGTTCCTCAGCATCTCCGGCGCCGGCATCCTCGACAGCAGCGAGCACAAGGACGCCGCCGAGGAGTTCGTCACCTGGCTGACCAGCACCGACGCGCAGCAGGCGATGGCGCAGTCGTACGCGCTGGAGTACCCGCTCAACCCGGACGCCACCCTCCCGCCCGAGGTCAAGCCCTTCGACGAGCTGGAGCCGCCCACGGTCGACGTGGCCGCGCTCAACGGACCGAAGGTGACCGAGCTGATGACCGATGCGGGGCTCCTCTGACCACGTACGCCGCCCGGACCGGGCGTCGCGCACCGCGATCGCTGCTCGTCGCAGGAGCGGCGGTCGCGGCACTGGCGCTCGTGCCCCTGGCCTACGTGGCCGCCTACGTGGTCATCATCGGCCCGGTCGACCTCTGGCAGCTCCTGGCCCGGCCACGCATCGCCGAGCTGCTGCGCAACACCGTCACCCTGGCGATCGCGTGCATGGCCGCCACCGCCGTCCTGGGCGTCTCGCTCGCCGTCCTCGTCGAGCGCACGGACCTGCCGGGGCGGCGCCTGTGGCACGGCCTGCTGGTCGCCCCGCTCGCCGTCCCGGCCTTCGTCAACGGCTACGCCTGGGTCTCCCTCGACCGGAGCGTCCACGGCTTCAGCGGCGCCTTCACGGTCGTCACGCTGTCCTACTACCCGCTCGTCTACCTCCCGGTCGTCGCGATGCTCCGCCGCCTCGACCCAGCGCTGGAGGAGTCGGCCTGGTCGCTCGGCCACTCCCGAGCGCGCACCTTCCGCACGGTCGTCCTCCCGCAGCTGCGCCCCGCCCTGCTCGGCGGTGCGCTGCTCGTCGGACTGCACCTGCTGGCGGAGTTCGGCGCGCTGTCCCTGCTGCGCTACCCGACCTTCACCACCGCGATCTACGACCAGTACGGCTCGACGTTCAACGGTGCCGCTGCCACCGCGATGGCCGTCGTCCTCGTGCTGCTCTGCCTGGTGCTGCTGCTCGCCGACCTGCGCCTGCGGGGCGACCGGAGGTACGCCCGGCTGGGCCGCGGCGCCGCCCGCAGCGCCGTACCCCTCGCGGTCGGACCGTGGCGGTGGCCGCTCCTCGGCGCCGTCGGCGCCGTCGTGGCCCTCGCCCTCGGTGTCCCGGCCTACTCGCTCGTTCGCTGGCTGGTGGTGGGCACGTCGACCGAGTTCCCGATGGCCGAGCTGGCCGAGGCGCTCGTCGCGACGGTCGTGCTCGCGGTCGCCGGCGCGATCGCCACGACCCTCGCCGCGATCCCCGTGGTGTGGCTCGCCGTGCGCTACCGCGGGTGGGCGAGCACCGTGATCGAGCGCAGCACCTACATCGCCAACGCGCTGCCCGGCATCGTCGTCGGCCTCGCCCTCGTCGTGGCGTCGCTCCGTCTCGTGCCGGCGGTCTACCAGACCGCCGCCCTGCTCGTGGCGGCGTACGTCATCCTCTTCCTGCCGCGAGCCGTGGTGACGGTCCGCGCGGGCCTGGAGCAGGCGCCCACCGTGCTCGACGACGTCGCGCACAGCCTCGGGACCGGCCCCCTCGCCACCGCGCGCCGGGTCACGCTGCCGCTCATCGCGCCCAGCCTCGGCGCGGGCGCCGCGCTGGTCTTCCTCGCCATCTCCACCGAGCTCACCGCGACCCTCATGCTCTCCCCCATCGGCACCCACACCCTGGCCACCGAGTTCTGGTCGGCCTCCTCCGAGCTTCGCTACGGCGCCGCCGCCCCCTATGCGCTGCTGCTGGTGCTCGTCTCGATCCCCGCCACGGTGCTGCTGATGCGCACCGACAGCCCCGCCACCAAGACCGAGAGGGTTCCGGTATGAGCACCCCCCGACGTTCTTCTCCTCCGCTTCGCTCCCCCGAACAACGCCGCAGGGACCCCGCATGAGCTCGCTCACCATCACCGGCGTCACGAAGTCCTTCGGCTCCGGACCGTCGGCGACCCGCGCCGTCGACGACGTCACCCTGCACGTGCCGCACGGCTCGTTCACCACGGTGCTCGGCCCGTCCGGGTGCGGCAAGACCACGCTGCTGCGGCTCATCGCCGGCTTCCTGGTGCCGGAGTCGGGCACGATCGCCTTCGGCGACACGACCGTCGCGGGCGCGGGCGTACGTCCGGTGGCCCCGCAGGCGCGACGGGTCGGCTACGTCCCCCAGGAGGGGGCGCTGTTCCCGCACCTCGACGTGTCGGCCAACATCGCGTTCGGCCTGCCGCGCGAGGCGCGCGGGAGCCAGGAGGGTCGCGACCGCGTCGCCGAGATGCTCGACCTCGTCGAGCTGCCGGCCGACTTCCGCGAACGTCGGCCCGACGAGCTGTCGGGAGGTCAGCAGCAGCGCGTCGCGCTGGCCCGGTCGCTCGCGCCCCAGCCCGCCGTCGTGCTCCTCGACGAGCCGTTCTCCTCCCTCGACGCCAGCCTGCGCGGCAGCACCTCGCGGGCCGTGCGACGCGCCCTCGAGGCGACGAACACCACCGCCCTGCTCGTCACCCACGACCAGAACGAGGCGCTCTCGCTCGCCGACCAGGTCGCCGTGATGCGCGCCGGCCGCCTGGTGCAGTCGGCCACGCCCAGCGAGGTCTACCTCTCCCCGACCGACCCCCAGGTCGCCGAGTTCGTCGGTCGTGCCGTCGTGCTGCCGGGCACCGCCACCGACGCCCGCGCGACGTGCGCCCTCGGTGAGGTCGTCCTGACCGAGCCGACCAGCGGACCGGTCGCCCTGATGATCCGACCCGAGCAGGTCTTCGTCGACCTCGCGCACGACCAGGGCGT
>DASTPB010000218.1:0-3169 GCA_035762385.1 Nocardioides sp.
CCCCATCGACACGATCTCCTCGAGGCCGCGGACCGAGATGCCCTCCGCGGTCACGCGCGCGGCCAGCTTGTCCTGCAGGCTCGCGTCGTCGACGGAGAGCAGCGCGCGGGCGTGCCCGGCCGACAGCACCCCGGCCGCGACGCGGCGCTGGACGGCGGGGGAGAGCTTCAGCAGCCGCAGTGTGTTGGAGATCTGCGGACGGGACCGCCCGATGCGCTGGGCGAGCTCCTCGTGCGTGCAGCCGAAGTCCTCGAGCAGCTGGCCGTAGGCGGCCGCCTCCTCGAGCGGGTTGAGCTGCGAACGGTGGAGGTTCTCCAGGAGCGCGTCGCGCAGCATGTCGTCGTCGTCGGTCTCGCGCACGATCGCGGGGATCGTGTCGCGACCCGCCTGCTGGGACGCGCGCCACCGGCGCTCGCCCATGATCAGCTCGTAGGACTCCTCGCCGGTACGGCGTACGACGACGGGCTGCAGGAGGCCGACCTCGCGGATGGAGTGCACCAGCTCGGCGAGCGCCTCCTCCTCGAAGACCTGACGCGGCTGGCGAGCGTTGGGACGCACCTGCATGATGGGGAGCTCGGCGAAGTAGGCGCCGGCGACCGTGCCGTTCGCGGCCGCCGACCCGACCGCGGGCTCGACCGGCTCCGCCGGGCTGCCGCCCTGGGGGCTCCGGCCGCCCGGAGCAGCGACCTGTGCCGGTTCGGACGGTACGGCCGGCGCGGCGGGCTGGCTGGGAGCGGTCGGGATCAGCGACCCGAGGCCACGCCCCAGCCCACGTCGGGGTGCGTTGGTGCTCATGACACGACCTCGTTCATGCGGGTGCTCCCTTGCTGGCGATCTCGCGGGCGGCCTCGAGGTAGGAGAGCGCGCCCGCCGACGCCGGATCGTAGGTCATCACCGTCTGGCCGTAGGACGGCGCCTCCGAGACGCGCACCGACCGCGGCACCGCCGTCTTGAGGACCTGGTCGCCGAAGTGGCCCCGGACCTCGTCGGCCACCCCTGCGGCCAGGCGCGTGCGGGCGTCGTACATCGTGAGCAGGATCGTCGAGATCGTCAGCCGGGGGTTGAGGTGCTGGCGCACCATGTCCACCGTCTCGAGGAGCATGCCGAGGCCCTCGAGGGCGTAGTACTCCGCCTGGATCGGGATGAACATCTCCCGCCCGGCGACCAGCGCGTTGAGGGTGAGGAGGCCGAGCGAGGGAGGACAGTCGACGAAGACGTAGTCGAAGCGGTCCTCGCCGACGTCGGCCGCGGTGCCCACGAGCGGGTGGCCGCTGATCGCCCGGTCCAGGCGCTGCTCCCGCGCCACGACGCTCACGAGCTCGATCTCGGCGCCGGCCAGGTCGATCGTCGCCGGCACGACCCACAGGCCGGGCAGGTCGGAGGACTCGGTCATCACGTCGGCGAGGGGAGCACCCTCGACGAGCATGTCGTAGGTCGACGGCACCCCACGGTGGTGCTCGATGCCCAGCGCGGTCGAGGCGTTGCCCTGCGGGTCGAGGTCGATGACGAGGACCTTCTGGCCGAGCTGCGCCAGGCCGGCTGCCACGTTGACCGTCGAGGTGGTCTTGCCGACGCCCCCCTTCTGGTTGGCGACGACGAGCACCCGGGTGGCGCTCGGCCGCGGAACGCCCTGGCGCCGCAGCCCACCGGTGCGCGCCAGCACCGAGTGCTGTGCGGCCTGCGCGAGGGGTGTGGCGTGATCGGCGAAGTCGGTGTCCTGACCCGCGAGGTCCCCGGCGGTGCGCACCTGCCACGCGGGTCGTGTTTCACGTGAAACACCGGGATCCGGGGTTTCACGTGAAACAGCCGAACTGTCCCCGACCTGTGGAGAAGTGGGGGCGTCTTGTGGATACTCCCGCTCAGCGGGCCTGTCTGGAGCGGTGGAAAACGGGTACGGGTCGCCGCCCGTGGCACGCCAACCCATGTCGTCGCTGGGGCCCTCGCTCAACTCAGCTCACCTCTCGCTTGGCCGTACGCCGACGCCCGGAGCGCCGCTGTGGTTCACGGGCAAGGGGCCAACCTATCCGGGACGGGTCGGCCCAAGGGACCCGCACCACCGTGGTGGGTGGATCCACCAGTCCCGCGCCGACCTCGAGCACCTCGGGCTCGCCGCAGCGCCACGCGGTGAGGAAGGCCCGCGACTCCTCGATCTCGTCGAGGATCGACCGGCCCTTCATCGCCACCGTCGCACCGGTCGGCGCCACCAAGGGCATCGACCACCCGAGCAGCCGCTCGAGCGGGGCCACGGCCCGCGAGGTCACGACGTCGAAGGTCGCGGAGCCGTGCAGGTCCTCGGCACGACCACGGACGACCGCCACGTGGTCGAGCTCGAGCTCCGCAACGGCCTCGTCGAGGAACGTCGTACGACGGAGCAGCGGCTCGACGAGCGTGACCGAGAGGTCCGGTCGGGCGATCGCCAGGACGATCCCCGGGAGCCCGGCTCCCGTCCCGATGTCGCACACCGACGCACCCTCCGGGACTGCCTCGCCCAGCACGGCCGAGTTGAGCAGGTGCCGGTCCCACAGCCGCGGCGCCTCCCGCGGTCCGATCAGCCCGCGGACGACGCCCTCGCTGCCCAGCAGCTCGGCGTAGCGCTCGGCCAGGGGAAGTCGATCGGACGCGAACACCCTCCGCGCCTCGTCAGGCGTGGAGGGTGGTCCGGACACTGCACCGGCAGGTCTGGTCGACCCGCCGGTTTCACGTGAAACGTCGTCGGTCACGCCGGGAGGATCACCACGTGGCGCCGGGGCTCCGCACCTTCGGACTCCGAGGTCAGCCCGGCAGCGGCGACCGCGTCGTGGACCACCTTGCGCTCGAACGCGCTCATCGGCTCCAGCGAGACGGACTCGCCGGACTCCTTGACCGCAGCGATCGAGGTCTCGGCCAGGGCCACGAGACGCTCGCGCTGCTGCGCGCGGTGACCGTCGATGTCGAGCATCAGGCGCGACCGCTCACCGGTCTCGCGGTAGACCGCGAGGCGGGTCAGCTCCTGCAGCGCCTCGAGCACCTCGCCGTTGTCTCCGACGAGCTGGCTCAGGTCGGCCCCGCCGATCTGGACGCTGGCGCGGTCGCCCTCGACGTCCATGTCCAGGTCACCGTCGAGGTCGGCGATGTCGAGGAGCTCCTCGAGGTAGTCCGCCGCGATGTCACCCTCGTGCTCGAGGCGCTG
>DASTPB010000219.1:0-2641 GCA_035762385.1 Nocardioides sp.
GGGTGCTGGCGAGAACTGTAACTCACAGTTACATTGGTTCCATGTCCTTCATCAGCAGCCTCCGTCCGGGTGGCCGCCACGGGTTGTCGTCCCGCGAGACCCGTGACGCGATCGGTCTCGCGGTCGCCGCGGTCAGCCGGCTGGCGCAGAGCGATCTCATCGACCGGGTGGGCCTGCGCAAACAGGCCGAGCAGGCGGTCTACTCGACCACCCGCAACGGCTTCCGCGTGGCGACCGCCGCCGGGCGCACCTTCGCCCGCGCCGGACGGCGCACCCCGGGTGCCCGTCCCGCACCCGCCGCTTCGGCCGGGGTCTTCGACCTCACACCCACCGAGGACGAGACCATGCTCCTCGAGGTGGTCCGCGAGCTGGCGTCCGAGGTGCTGCGGCCCGCGGCCTCCGCAGCCGACGAGGCGTGCGCGCCCCCGGCGGAGGTCCTCGGCGCTGCCCAGGACATCGGGCTGCCCGCCCTCGGGGTGCCCGAGGAGCTCGGCGGCATCATGCACGAGCGTTCGGCCACCGCCGGCGCACTGGTCGCCGAGGCCCTCGCGCACGGCGACATGGGGCTCGCCGTCGCCACCCTCGCGCCCGGCGCCGTCGCCACCGCGATCGCGCTGTGGGGCACCGAGGCCCAGCAGCAGACCTACCTGCCCGCCTTCACCGGTGAGGGATCGACTGCCCCCGCGGCCGCGCTGACGCTCGCCGAGCCCACGGTGCTGTTCGACCCGTTCGACCTCGCGACCACAGCCCGGCGCGACGGCGACGGCTTCGTCATCGACGGGCTGAAGTCGGCGGTCGTCCGCGGCGCCGAGGCGGAGCTCTTCGTGGTCGCCGCGATGCTCGACGGCACGCCCGCCCTGTTCCTCGTGGAGTCCGGCACGGACGGGCTGGAGGTCGAGGCCGACCCGTCGATGGGCGTGCGCGCCGCCGGGCTGTCGCGCCTCCACCTCGCCGGCGTGCGGGTCGGGGCCGATGCGCTGCTCGGCGACACCGATGGCGTCGCGTACGCCGAGTGCGTACGCCTCTCCCGCCTGGCGTGGTGCGCCCTTGCCGTCGGCACCGGCCAGGCGGTGCTCGACCACGTCAAGGACTACGTCAACGAACGCACTGCCTTCGGCGAGCCGATCAGCCACCGCCAGTCGGTGGCGTTCATGGTCGCCGACATGGCCATCGAGGTGCAGGCGATGCGCCTGCTGACGTGGCGGGCCGCCTCCCGCGCCACTCGCGGTGAGGACGTCGCCCGCGAGGTCGGCCTGGCCCGGCAGCTGTGCGCCGAGAAGGGGATGCGGATCGGCCTCGACGGCGTGCAGCTGCTCGGTGGGCACGGCTTCGTGAAGGAACACCCGGTCGAACGGTGGTACCGCGACCTGCGGGCCGTCGGCGTGATGGAAGGTGCGGTGCTGGTCTGATGATCAACCTGGAGATCCCGAGGAAGCACGCGACGCTCATCGACCAGGCGCACCAGCTGGCGATGAACATGCTCCGTCCGATCTCGCGCACGTACGACCGCGCGGAGCACACCTATCCCAAGGAGCTCGACATGCTCGCCGCGCTGATCGACGGCGTGTCCGAGACCGGGGCGACCGGTGGGGCCGGGGCGGGTGGCGTACGACGCGACGCCGGCGAGGACGGCGGGACGGTCACCAACGGCACGAACCTCGCCTCGGTGCTCTCCGTTGCCGAGATGTGCTGGGGCGACACCGCGCTGCTGCTCTCGATGCCACGCCAGGGCCTGGGCAACTCAGCGATCGCGTCGGTCGCCACCGAGGAGCAGCTCGAGCGCTACGCGGGCACGTGGGCGGCGATGGCGATCACCGAGCCGGGCACCGGGTCCGACTCCGCCAACATCACCACCACGGCGGTGAAGGACGGCGACCACTACGTCATCAACGGGGAGAAGATCTACGTCACCTCCGGCGAGCGGGCCGACTCGGTGGTGGTCTGGGCGACCCTCGACAAGGAGCAGGGCCGGGCGGCGATCAAGTCGTTCCTGGTCCGCAAGGACAACCCCGGCCTGAAGGTCGAGCGGCTGGAGCACAAGCTCGGCATCCGCGCCTCCGACACCGCGGCCATCACCCTGACCGACTGCCGGGTGCCTGCCGAGGACCTCCTCGGCTCACCCGAGATCGACACGAAGTCGGGCTTCGGCGGCGCGATGGCGACCTTCGACAACACGCGCCCGCTGGTCGCCGCGATGGCCGTCGGGTGCGCCCGGGCCGCGCTCGACCTCACGCGCGACCTGCTCGAGCAGGCCGGCGTGGTGGTCGACTACGACCGGCCGGCGCAGTCGCAGTCCGCTGCCGCCGCGACGTTCCTGCGGCTCGAGGCCGACTGGGAGGGCGCCCGGCTGCTGATGATGCAGGCGGCGTGGATGGCCGACAACCGCAAGCCCAACTCGCTCGAGGCGTCGATGGCCAAGGCGAAGGCGGGCCGGGTCGGGTCCGACGTCACGCTCTCCTGCGTCCAGCTGTGCGGCACGCTCGGCTACAGCGAGGCCGAGCTGCTCGAGAAGTGGGCCCGCGACTCGAAGATCCTCGACATCTTCGAGGGCACCCAGCAGATCCAGCAGCTGATCGTCGCGCGCCGGGTGCTGGGGCTGACGAGCGCCGAGCTCAAGTAGCCCGGTCAGGAGACGGACTTG
>DASTPB010000220.1:0-3411 GCA_035762385.1 Nocardioides sp.
CGTCTCGCTGGACTGGACGCCCCAGCCTGCCCAGCCGGGGTCCTACCGCGCCGAGCTGTCCTGGACGGGGTCCGCCGGCACCGCAGCCGCGGTCGCCTCTGCCCTGCGTGGCTGGAACCACCTCCGCTTCGAGATCACCGAGGAGCCGACCAGCTCCAGCGAGGGCACGCGCTTCTCGTGCACGCCCGACCTCGGCATCTTCCACGCGATCACCGGACCGCACGGAGACATCCTGATCCCCGAGGACCGGCTCAAGGCCGCGGTCGTGAAGGCCGCGCTCGGCGACACGACGCTGCTGCTCGAGATCGACAACCTGCTCGGCAAGCCGTGGGACGACGAGCTCGAGACCTTCCGCCACGCCGGCGAGGGCGCACCCGTCCGCTGGCTGCACCAGGTGGTCTGAGGGGCCTACCTCAGAGCGGGATGTTGCCGTGCCGGCCGCGGCGTACGCCCGCCGTGTCGATCTCGTCGCGCATGGCGTGCGCGATCGCGCTGCGGGTGCGGGTCGGTTCGACGACCTCGTCGACGACGCCGATCTCCACGGCCTTGTCGACGCCGCCGGCGATCCGCTCGTGCTCGGCCGCGAGCTCGGCCTCGACCTGAGGCCGGATCTCGGGTGACACCTCGGCCAGCTTGCGTCGGTGCAGGATGCGGATGGCGGCCACCGCTCCCATGACGGCGACCTCGGCGCCCGGCCAGGCGAGCACACGGGTGGCGCCGAGGGAGCGGGCGTTCATCGCAATGTAGGCGCCGCCGTAGGTCTTGCGGGTCACCAGCGTGACGCGCGGGACGACGCACTCGCCGAAGGCGTGGAGCAGCTTGGCGCCGCGACGCACGACGCCGTCCCACTCCTGACCGACGCCGGGGAGGTAGCCCGGCACGTCGACGAGCACGATGAGCGGCACACCGAACGCGTCGCACATGCGCACGAAGCGGGACGCCTTCTCTGCCGACAGCGAGTCGAGGCAGCCGCCGAGGCGCAGCGGGTTGTTCGCCACGACGCCGACGGTGCGGCCACCGAAGCGGCCGAGGGCGGTGACGATGTTGGGGGCCCAGCGGGCGTGCAGCTCCTGCATCGTGCCCTCGTCGAGGACGCCCTCGACGAGCGGGTGCACGTCGTAGGCGCGCTTCTTCGACTCCGGCAGCAGGGCGCCGAGGTCGCGGTCCTCCACCGCGTCGACGTCGAGGCTGTGCTGGGCCCCGAGGAGCGTCGCGACGGTGCGGGCGCGGTCGAGTGCCTCACGCTCGGACTCGGTGAGGATGTGGACGACGCCCGAGCGACGGCCGTGCGGCTCGGGGCCGCCGAGGCGCAGCATGTCGACGTCCTCGCCCGTCACCGAGCGGACCACGTCGGGTCCGGTCACGAAGATGCGGCCCTCGGGGCCCAGGATGACGACGTCGGTGAGAGCCGGTCCGTAGGCGGCACCACCGGCGGCGGGGCCGAGGACGACGGAGATCTGGGGGATGACGCCGGAGGCCTGGGTCATCACCTGGAAGATGCGGCCGACCGCGTGCAGGGACAGGACGCCCTCGGCGAGCCGGGCGCCGCCGGAGTGCCACAGGCCGATGATCGGCACCCCGTCGGTGATCGCGCGGTGGTAGGCGTCGACGACGACCCGGCAGCCCAGGTCGCCCATCGCGCCGCCCATCACCGTGGCGTCGCTGCAGAACGCGACGACGGAGGTGCCGTCCACCCGGCCGGTGGCCGCGAGCATCCCCGAGTCGTCGTCGGGGGTCAGCAGCTCGAGGGTGCCCTCGTCGAAGAGCGCGGTGAGCCGGTGGACCGGGTTGCGCGGGTCCTGCTCACGGGGCAGCTTGGCGGGCTTGGCGGCCGTCGTCGTCATCGGTGGGTCCTCGTCTCTCAGGCGCTGCCGAAGGCGACCGCGACGTTGGCGCCGCCGAAGCCGAAGGAGTTGTTGAGCGCAACGACGTCGCCGTCGGGCAGGTCGCGCTTCGACGTCGGGATGTCGAGGTCGACCTCGGGGTCCTTGTCGTCGAGGTTGATCGTCGGCGGGCTGACGCGGTCGTGGAGCGCCATCACGGTGGCCACGGCCTCCAGCGCCCCGGCGCCTCCCAGGAGGTGTCCGGTCATCGACTTGGTGCTGGTGACCACGCAGCGGTCGACGTGCTCGCCGAGGACGGCGTGGAGCATCAGGCCCTCGGCGATGTCGCCCTTCGGCGTGGACGTCGCGTGGGCGTTGACGTGGACGACCGTGGCCGGGTCGACGTCGCCCTCGCGCAGGGCCATCTTGATCGCGCGGGTGCCACCACGACCCTCCGGGTCGGGCTGGGCGATGTCGTGGGCGTCGTTGCTGATGCCGGCGCCGCGGACCTCGGCATAGACCTTCGCACCGCGGGCGCGGGCGTGCTCCTCGGACTCGAGGATGAGCACGGCACCGCCCTCACCGAGGACGAAGCCGTCCCGGCCGGTGTCCCAGGGGCGGGACACGGTCGTGGGGTCGCCGCCGTCCTCGCTGCCGGTCTTCGACAGGGCCATCATGTTGGCGAACGCCGCCATCGGCAGCGGGTGGATGGCGGCCTCGGTGCCACCGGCGATCACGACGTCGGCACGGCCGAGCCGGATCAGGTCGAGCGCCATCGCGATGGCTTCGTTGCCGGAGGCGCAGGCCGAGGTGGGCGCGTGGACCGCCGCGCGGGCGCCGTACTTGAGGCTGACGTTGGCGGCCGGGGCGTTGGGCATGAGCATGGGGACCGCGAGCGGCGAGACCCGGCGCGCACCCTTCTCGAGGAGGGTGTCGTAGTTGTCGAGGAGCGTGGTCACGCCGCCGATGCCCGAGGCGAGTGCGACGGCGAGCCGTTCGGCCTCGAGGCCGGCGTCCTCGAGACCGGCGTCGGCCCACGCCTGCTCGGCGGCCACCATCGCGAACTGGCTGGAGCGGTCGAGGCGGCGGGCCTTGACCCGCTCGAGGACCTCGGTCGGCTCGACGGCCACACGACCACCGATCTTGACCGGCAGCTGGTCGGCCCACTCGTCGGTGAGGCGCTTGATGCCGGACGTGCCGGACAGCATCGCCTGCCACGTGGAGGCGACGTCCCCGCCGACGGGGGAGGTGGTGCCGAGGCCGGTGACGACTACGCGGGTCGAGGGCATCTGATGGGTTCCGTTCTCGCGGGTGTGGAAGTTCCGGGGTCACGGGGGCCGGGGCTGGACACCGGCCACCCGTGACGTGGGGGCGAGCGTCAGCCCTGAGCGCGCTCGATGTAGGCGACGGCGTCGCCCACGGTCTTGAGGTTCTTGACCTCGTCGTCCGGGATGGTCACGCCGAACTTCTCCTCGGCGGCCACGACGACCTCGACCATGGAGAGCGAGTCGACGTCGAGGTCGTCCACGAAGGACTTGTCCAGCTGGACGTCGTCGGCGTCGACGCCGGCCACCTCGTTGACGATCTC
>DASTPB010000221.1:0-2745 GCA_035762385.1 Nocardioides sp.
ACGGGCATCGCGGTCGGACTGCCGGGCGACCCGGCCGAGGTCGACGAGCGCACCGCGGCCCGCGACCACCGCGACCGGGCACGCAGGCCGCTGGAGGAGTGGGTGTTCGGCGAGCGGTTCGGGGAGCCGTTCGTGACAGCACCGCTGGCAGACTCTGGGGCATGACCTCTCTCACCGACTTCTCGGCCACCGCGATCGACGGGACGGAGACAGACCTGGCGCAGTACGACGGCAAGGTCGTGCTCGTCGTCAACACCGCCTCGCAGTGCGGCTTCACCGGCCAGTACAAGGGGCTGCAGGTGCTCCACGACAGCTACGCCGACCAGGGCCTGGTGGTCCTCGGGTTCCCGTGCGACCAGTTCGGCAACCAGGAGCCGGGCGACGACGCGGAGATCTCCGACTTCTGCGAGCGCAACTTCGGCGTGACGTTCCCGCTCTTCTCGAAGGTCGACGTCAACGGTGACGACGCCCACCCGCTGTTCGCGTGGCTCAAGGACTCCAAGGGCGGCCTGCTCGGCAGCGCGATCAAGTGGAACTTCACCAAGTTCCTCGTCGGTCGCGACGGCCAGGTCATCGACCGCTACGCCCCCCAGACCGAGCCCGAGAAGCTCGCCGACGACATCGAGAAGGCGCTGCAGGCCGCTCCGGCCCGCTAGGGGAGGGAGGGGGCGTCGGGGCCGACCCGCTCGGCCAGCCACGCGGCGACCTGCTCCTCCGAGGGCGCGAGCCCGTCGCTGATGACGTGCGGCGCGACGCGCGAGAAGTAGTCGGTGACGAGGTTGTCCGACTCGCGCACGAGCATCCCGGCGGCCTCGCCGTCGACGATCCACGAGCCGAGCACGACGCGGTTGCCCTCGAAGCTCGGCAGGTCGGTGTAGGCCTGGTAGACCCAGCCCTCGTCGCCGTACGCCCCGGGCATGACGACGTCGTCGAGCGAGTCGCCGAGGTGGACGCGGATGTTGTCGCCCTCGCGGCCGTGCAGGGGCTTGGCGACCCAGCGCTCGAGGTCGCGCGGCTCGTCGAAGTACGCCGGCAGCAGCAGGCGGTGCCGCGGGAACAGCTCCCACAGCACCGGCAGCAGCGCCTTGGTGCTGAGCAGCGCCTTCCACGCCGGCTCGAGCCAGCGGGTCGGCCGCGACTCCTGCTGCTCGAGGACGAAGCGACCGAACGGCTCGGCCAGCATCTCCTCCCAGGCGTAGAGCTTGAACGCGTTGCGCAGCGGCTCGTCGTGGACGTCGCGGTAGTCGCGCGTGTCGGGGTTCCAGCCGACCTCGGCCATCGGGTGCGCCATCGTGATCCAGCCGGCCTGCACGGCGGTGTCCATCAGGTAGTGGACGGTCATCTCCATCTCGCCGCCGTCGTAGGAGTCCTCCTCCCCGAGGTCGTAGAGGAAGTGCATCCGGTCGCCGTCGAAGTGCCCGGACCGCCGCAGCTTGCGCCACCCGGCCACCAGCCGGTCGTGCACGGAGTTCCACTGGTCCATCTCCGGCATCACGTCCTGAATCCAGTTCCACTGGACGATGCCGGTCTCGACGAGGCCGGTGGGGGTGTCGCCGTTGATCTCGAGCATCTTGATCGCCCCGTCGGCGCCGTACGCCAGGTCGAAGCGCGCGTAGAGCGCGGGGTCGCCCGCCTCGATCGAGCGTCGTGCGACGCCCAGCGAGCCGGGCGGCAGGCCGAGCCGCTCGTCGGTCATCGTCGTGGCCATGTGGGTGACGGCCTGCAGGCACATCGCCCACAGCTCCTCGGTGGCGGCCTCGAGGGCCTCCACCTCCTCCATGGTCACCTCGTACCAGGCGTCCTCGTTCCAGTAGGGCAGCTCGGAGCCGTCGGGCATCTTGGTCGTCGGGAAGACCAGCCCCTGCTCGACGACGGTCTCGCGCCAGGCCTCACGCGCCCGCGACCGGTGCCGCCACATCAGCCGACCCGGTCCTCAGGCGATGCTGGCGCACACGATGGCGCCGACCGAGAGGGCGACCGCGGCGGCGACCTGGGCGAGGGGGCGGACCGGCCCGGGGGCGGTGACGATCTGGCGCAGGTCGCCCGGGGTGATCGCCTCGACGGCGAAGAACATCAGCGTGTTGAGGGCGATGCCGACCGCACCGAAGGCGACGGTCCACACCAGCGCGGAGCCGAGCGAGGTCTCGCCGTTGGTCCAGATGGCGGTGAAGAGCACCGCCGCGTTGGACGCCAGCCACGCCGAGGTGACCAGGCCGGCGCTCCTGGAGTGGGCGTGCACCGACTCGTTTCCGTTCTCGTCGACGCCGCGCAGGTGCGTGCCGAGGTGGCCGGGCGTCGCGAGGTCGAGGACGAAGTAGGCCACCACGAGCATCGCGCCCCCGACGAGGGCGTACGCGACAGCGTGGAGGAGGGCGTCGAGCAGGTCGGTCACGGGGAGTCTCCTGGAAGCGAGCGGGGTGGACGGGTGACGGCGCTCAGCCGAAGCCGCGGCTGCTGCCGCCGAAGCCGCCCTTGGTGGTGGCGGACCGCACGGTCGAGCCGCCGGTGGTCGGCAGGCCGCCGCGCTGCACGACGCCTGTCAGGCTGCTGCCTCGGAAGGTGCCGCCGGTCGCGACCTTGCCGACCGGAGGGACGAGCGCCCTGCCGGCGAGGTAGTACCAGAAGAACCCGGTGCCGGTGCCGTTGTAGTCGGAGTCGTCGTCGCACTGGTCGTCGGCGACCCGCTCCCGGGTGTCGGGGTCGACGCAGACGGCGGCGTAGTCGGCGCTCGAGGCGCACCCGGTC
>DASTPB010000222.1:0-7470 GCA_035762385.1 Nocardioides sp.
GCCGTCACCGCGACGGCGTCGACCCTCCGGAACCTCCGGAGGCGGCCTCCAAGGAGAGACCATGAAGAGCAACAACCCCGTCTTCGCCCGTTCCGAGGAGTTCAACCGAACCTCCTCCAACGCCTACGGCAACCAGACCTATCCCGGTGGCGGCTCGTCCTACCCCGGCTACGGCGACGCCGGCACCGACCCCTCGACCTGGGGCACCGGAACGCCCGGGCAGGTGGACGAGCGCCGGATGACGGTCGACTCGGTGGTCCAGAAGACCGCGATCTCGGTCGCGCTCGTCTTCATCGCCGCGTTCGCCACCTGGTCCTACATCGGTGAGGTGTCGAGCGACGCCGACCTCGGACGAATCGGCCTGCTGGCGACGCTGGGTGCCGGTGCCGCCTTCCTGCTGTCGCTGGCCAACTCGTTCAAGCGGGTGATCAGCCCGGCCCTGGTGATGCTGTTCGCGATCGCCGAGGGTGTGGCCCTCGGTGCTGTCAGCATGCTGTTCGAGGCCCAGTACCCGGGCATCGTGACCAGCGCGGTCCTCGGCACGTTCGCCGCCTTCATCGGCACGCTGGCGGTCTACAAGTTCCTCGACATCAAGGTCGGCGACAAGTTCCGCCGCGGCGTCATCGCCGCCATGTTCGGTATGGTGGGCCTGGGCCTCCTCTCGCTCGTGCTCGGCTTCTTCGGGATCAACACCGGCATCTACGGCAACGGTGGGATCGGCTTCCTCTTCGCCCTCGCCGGTCTGGTGCTCGGTGTGTTCATGCTGATCCTCGACTTCGACTTCGTGGAGAACGGCGTCGCCGCCGGCCTCCCAGAGCGCGAGTCGTGGCGTGCGGCCTTCGGCCTGACCGTCAGCCTGGTCTGGATCTACACCAACCTGCTCCGGATCCTCGCGATCCTGCGGGGCGACTGATGCAGCACGGCCCCTGATTCACCACAGGGACTGAACCACTCCGCCGGCCCGCTCGAGCTCAGCTCGGGCGGGCCGGCTGCATGTGCCGGGGAGCGGTGGTCCACCTACATCCCGCCCGCCGGGAATGTCGCTCAGGCACCGCCCGCGGGGAAGGAGTCGGCCGGTGCGTCCTCCACCGCAGCCTCGTCCTCGACCGGGGACTCGGCCTCGGTGGCCGGCCGGCGTCGGCGGTGGCGCAGCTCGACCCAGCGGCCGCGGAGGCCGCGCTGGGTGCCGCCCACCTCGGTGCCGTCGACCTCGGTGCCGGGCGTACGGGCGGCGCGCACGGCCGCGGCCGCGACCGGGAGGATGCCCTCCCGACGGCGCGGCTCGGGCAGCGCCTCGTCGTCGGGCAGCAGGTCCAGTGCGGCGAGGCAGGAGGGGACGAGCACCGACGCGAGCTGCTTGTAGCCGTCGGCCGAGGGGTGGAAGCGGTCCGGGCCGAACAGCACGGTCGGGGCGGCGTCGAACTCGGGGCCGAGGATGCCGCCGAGGGAGACCGACCGGCCGCCGTTCTCGACGACGGTGATGGTCTGGGCGGCGGCGAGGCGGCGCGACCACTCGCGCGCCACCTTCTTCAGCGGCTGCGGGATGGGCCGGACGGTGCCGAGGTCGGGGCACGTGCCGACCACGACCTGCACGCCCGCCTCGCGCAGGCGTCGTACGCCCTCGGCGAGGTGGCGCACCGACGCCGACGGCAGCACGCTGTGGGTGACGTCGTTGGCGCCGATGATCACGACGGCGAGGTCGGGGTGGGTGGTCAGGGCGGCGTCGACCTGCTCGGCCAGCGCGCTGGACTGGGCGCCGACCACCGCGAAAGAGCGGAGGTGCACCCGTCGGTCGGCCTGGGCAGCGACGCCGGTGGCGAGGTGGGCGCCGGTGGTCTCCTCGACCCGCTGCACCCCGTAGCCCGCCGCGCCGGAGTCGCCGAGGAGGGCGATGCGGATCGCCGGCCCGGGACGCCCTCGGCCGTACCAGCCCGTCGCCTGCGGAGGTACGTCGTTCGCGTTGCCGATGAGCCGCCGTGCGATCTTCGCCTCGGCGACCAGGACCCCGTAGAGCCCGGCGCCGAGCACGGAGAGTCCACCGCCGCCCAGCGCCGCGGCGGATGCCAGCTTGCGTGCTGCTCCTGTTGCCCCCACGCCTCGATGCTACGCAACCGGCAGTGACGGTTCCGGGCAGGTGGACGGCTAGATTGACCGGGTGCAGTACGTGAACTCGCTCCTCGACCTGATCGGCAACACCCCGCTCGTCCGGCTCAGCCGGACCCTCGACCTCCCCGACGGTGGCGCAGACGCGCCGCTGGTCCTGGCGAAGGTGGAGTACCTCAACCCCGGCGGGTCGGTGAAGGACCGCATCGCCAGCCGGATGATCGAGGCCGCGGAGGCGTCGGGCGAGCTGCAGCCCGGCGGCACGATCGTCGAGCCGACCTCGGGCAACACCGGCGTCGGGCTCGCGATGGTGGCCCAGCAGAAGGGCTACAAGTGTGTCTTCGTCTGCCCCGACAAGGTCAGCGAGGACAAGCGCAACGTGCTGAAGGCCTACGGCGCCGAGGTCGTGGTCTGCCCGACCGCCGTCGCACCCGAGCACCCGGACTCCTACTACAACGTGAGCGACCGGCTCGCCTCGCAGCCCGGCGCCTGGAAGCCCGACCAGTACTCCAACCCCCACAACCCCCGCTCCCACTACGAGACCACCGGCCCGGAGATCTGGGAGCAGACCGAGGGGAAGATCACCCACTTCGTCACGGGCATGGGCACTGGCGGCACGATCAGCGGCGTCGGGCGCTACCTCAAGGAGCGCGCTGCCGAAAGGGGTGGGCCCGACGTCCAGGTCATCGGCGCCGACCCCGCCGGCTCGGTCTACTCCGGCGGCACGGGCCGCCCCTACCTCGTCGAGGGCGTCGGTGAGGACTTCTGGCCCGAGACCTACGACCGGTCCGTCGCCGACCGGGTCATCGAGGTCTCCGACGCCGACTCGTTCGCCTTCACCCGTCGCCTCGCGCGGGAGGAGGCCATGCTCGTCGGCGGCTCCGCCGGCATGGCGGCCTTCGCCGCGCGCCAGGTCGCCCACGAGCTCGCGGCCGAGGGCCGCTCCGACGCCGTCGTCGTGGTCCTGCTGCCCGACTCCGGTCGTGGCTACCTCACCAAGGTCTTCAACGACGACTGGCTCGCCCAGTACGGCTTCGCGACCGGCGCCGAGGCTGACCACCGCACGGTCGGCGAGGTGCTGCGCGGCAAGTCCGGCAAGCTGCCCGACCTCGTGCACACCCACCCCGGCGAGACGATCGCCGAGGCCATCCACATCCTCCAGGAGTACGGCGTCAGCCAGATGCCGGTCGTGCGCGCCGAGCCGCCGATCGTGGCGGCCGAGGTCGCGGGGTCGGTCTCCGAGCGCACCCTCCTCGACGCCCTGTTCGCCGGCACCGCCAAGCTGACCGACCGGGTCGAGGACCACATGTCCGCCGCGCTGCCGACGATCGGCTCCACCGAGGCTGCGGCCGACGCGGTGTCGCTGCTCGAGCACGAGGACGCGGTGCTGGTCCACGAGGACGGCAAGCCCATCGGTGTGCTCACCCGGCAGGACCTGCTCACCTTCGTGGCCGCGTCGTGAGGCGCCGTACGACGAGGCTGGCCGCCGGCCTGGCGGCCCTCGCCTGCGTGGGTGCCCTCGCGGGGTGCGGCGACGACGGCGGCAGCAGCACCGACCCGGTCGAGGTCGAGCTCGGCAAGGCCTTCACCTGGAACGACTTCAGCGTCGAGGACGGGTGGACCCTCGAGGGCGTCGAGCGCGCGGTCGGCATCGACGAGAAGGTCACCACGCCCGAGGTGAGGGGCACGATCAAGAACACCTCGGACGAGGAGCGGGCGGCGCTCTTCCAGATGGTCTTCTCCAACGGCGGGTCGGAGGTCGCTACCCTCAGCTGCTCGGCTCCGAAGATGGTCACCGACCAGTCCCAGCTGTTCATCTGCCCCGGCCTCAGCGCCACGATGCCCGAGGACTACGACGCGATCGTCGTCCAGCAGTTCAGCCGCGACACCGCCTCCGGCTGACGTGGGCCCTCGGCATGGGTGACCTCTCGATCGAGGTCATCCTCTTCCTCGTGCTGGCGGCCCTGGTCGCTGGCTTCGTGGACGCCGTCGTCGGCGGCGGCGGGCTCGTGCAGCTGCCGGCGCTCCTGATCGGCCTGCCCGGCGCGTCGGTGGTGCAGATCGCGGCGACCAACAAGCTGTCGTCGTTCTGCGGCACCTCCATCAGCGCCGGGACGTACGTCCGTCGCATCCGCCCCGACCCGCGCACCGTCCTGCCGCTGATGCTCGCCGCCGGCATCGGGTCGGCGTGCGGGGCCCTCGTCGCCTCGGCGATGCCGCGCAGTGCCTTCGACCCGATCATCCTGGTCGTGCTGGTGCTCGTCGGGGGCTACGTGTGGTTCAAGCCGAGCGTGGGGGAGCTGACCAACCTCCGCTTCCAGGGCGGCAAGCACCTCACCGCCGTGGTGGTGACCGGACTGACGATCGGCTTCTACGACGGTGCGATCGGCCCGGGGACCGGGTCGTTCCTCGTCTTCGCGCTCGTCGGGCTGCTCGGCTACAACTTCCTCGAGGCCTCCGCCAAGGCCAAGCTCGCCAACTGGACGACCAACCTGGCGGCCCTCGCCGTCTTCATCCCGCAGGGCGCCGTCATCTGGGACCTCGCGCTGGTGATGGCCGCCGCCAACGTGGCGGGCGGCTACCTCGGCGCCCGGACGGCCGTGGCCCGCGGGGCGCGCTTCGTCCGGGCGTTCTTCCTCGTCGTCGTCTCGGGCTTCGTGGTCAGGCTCGGCGGAGGCCTGCTCGGCTGGTGGTGACGGTAGCCTCGCCTCGTGGGAGCGGTCTCGAGGGTCGACGGGTTCCAACGGCGCCAGCCGTGGCTCGGCTTCCCCATCGCGGTCGTCTACAAGTACGTCGACGACCAGGGGGCCTACCTCGCGGCGGCCCTGACCTACTACGCCTTCGTCGCGATCTTCCCGCTGATGCTGCTCGGCACCTCCATCCTGGGCCTGTTCCTGCGCGGCGAGCCGCAGTGGCAGGAGAGCATCCTCAACTCCGCGCTGTCGCAGTTCCCGATCATCGGTGACGAGCTGGGTCGCCCCGAGGGGCTGCAGGGCTCGGTGTCCGGTGTCGTGGTCGGTGCGCTCGCCGCCCTCTACGGCACCATGGGCCTCGGCCAGGCGCTGCAGAACACCCAGCACGTCGCCTGGTCCGTGCCGCGCAACAGCCGGCCCAACCCGCTCTACGCGCGGGGCAAGACGCTCCTGCTGCTCGTGACCGCGGGGCTGTTGCTCCTCGCCGTCACGGTCGTCTCGACGATCGCCAGCACCACCGACGTGTTCACCGAGCTGATCGGTGGCGGGCTCAACGCCCTCCTGCCGATCCTCACGGTGCTGGTGGTGGGCACCGGCCTGACCTACCTGTTCGCGCTCGCCGCCACCGGCCAGCACTCGTTCCTGCGAGCGGCGCCGGGCGGCTACACGCTCGCCGTCCTGTGGCAGCTGCTCCAGCTCGGCGGCGCGGCCTACGTCGACCGCGTGCTGGTGAACACGTCGTCGATGACCAAGACCTTCGGGCTCGTCCTCGGCCTCGTCGGCTTCCTCTACATCGGCGCCGTGATGGCGGTGCTGGCCATCGAGATCAACGTGGTGCTGTCGCGGCGGCTGTGGCCGCGGGCGCTGCTCACCCCGTTCACCGACAACGTGGAGCTGACCGAGGCCGACCGCAAGGCCTACGCCCTCTACGCCGGGATGCAGCGGCACAAGGGCTTCGAGAAGGTGCTGGTGCGCTGGGACCCCGGGCCGGCGGAACGGGCGCCCGAGTCCGCCGCCGAGCTCGACGACAGATCGCGGGCCGAGCTCGACGGCGCGCCCCCGGCGGAGCATCCGAGCGAGTCCGCGGACGAGCCGTCCCAGCGCCCGGCGTGACGTCGTACCTCACCGTCGCCCGCGACACGACCGCCGAGGTCGAGGACCGCGGGTCGCGCTTCCTCTGCACGCTGCGCCGGGTCGCCACCGAGGACGAGGCCCGCACGCTCGTGGCCGACCTGCGACGGGAGCACCACGACGCCCGGCACCACTGCTCCGCCTTCGTGCTGGGCCCGGACGCAGCGATCCAGCGGTCGTCGGACGACGGCGAGCCGGCGGGCACCGCAGGGGCACCGATGCTCGACGTGCTGCGAGGGGCCGGGCTGAGCGACGTCGCCGCGGTCGTCACCCGCTGGTTCGGTGGCACGCTGCTCGGGGCCGGTGGCCTGGTGCGGGCCTACGGCGACGCGGTGCGGGGCGCCGTGGGGGAGGCCGGGGTGCTCCGCCGCTCGCTGCTCACCGAGCTGGCCCTGGACCTCGACCACGCCGAGGCGGGCCGGGTCGAGGGCGAGCTGCGCTCGCGCGGTGTCGTGGTGCTCGAGGTGTCGTACGACGCCCGCGTGCGGCTGTTGCTCGCAGCACCGGCGGATGAGGTGCAGAGGCTCGACGAGCTCGTCGCCGCCGCGACAGGGGGTCGGTCCCGGGCCGTCCCGGTGGGCGAGCGGTGGGTCGACGTCACCGGGTGATCGCGGGCCCCTCGCCGTCGACGTACACCCACCTGCCGGCGCGCCGCTCGAACCTGCTCACCTCGTGCATCGAACCGCCCTCCCACTGGCTCCTCTCCCACTGGGCGACGAACTCGACGGTGTCGCCCTCGGCCCGCACGACCCGCAGCCCGGTCCACCGGGTGCCGGGGTCGGGGCGGACGTCGTCGGGCCGGGTCCGCGGGTGCCAGGTGCGGAAGAGGTGGTCGGCGTCGCCCCTGACGAAGGCGGTGTAGCGCGAGCGCATCAGCTGCTCGGGCGTCGACGCCTGCGCGACGTTGGCGAGCAGCGGTCCGCAGCACGCGTCGTAGGACGTCCCGGTCCCGCACGGGCAGGGTTCGGTGAGCACGCGGAGAGGATACTGGCGCGACTTGGTGTTGCGGTGTAATCATGTAATGCATGAAGCCAGACGAGAGCCGCCGCGGTCGCCGCGGCGGGTGGCAGGTCGCCGACCTGCCGGACGCCTCCGATGCGTCCGAGTGGTTCCACGGGCGGCTGCCCGAGGCATGGTTCAGCGCGGTCGACGTCACCGTCGACCGCGAGGAGATCCTGGTCGTCGGCACGCTGGCCGACGCCGACGACGTCAGTGGTGCCGAGGCGGAGGGCCGCATCGGCCGCTTCCGCTCCGAGACCAAGGCCGAGCGGATCGAGATCGCCCGCGAGGCCCAGGCGCGCTACCAGCGCAAGGTGTCGTGGGGGGTGCGGCTCGGGGACACCGAGGCGCTCTTCACCCACGTCGCGGCACCGGTCATGACGCGGCTGCGGCAGCCCGAGCGGCGCGTGCTCGACACGCTCGTCGACGCCGGCGTCGCCCGGTCGCGCTCCGACGCCCTCGCGTGGTCGGTGCGGCTGGTCGGCCAGCACGCCGACGAGTGGCTCGGCCAGCTGCGCGACGCGATGGCGGAGGTCGACAAGCT
>DASTPB010000223.1:0-9860 GCA_035762385.1 Nocardioides sp.
ACAAGGGCAGCGCGATCGACGGGGCGACCAGCATCGACGACCTCGCCGACGCCAAGCTCGGCGCGCAGGTCGGCACCACCAGCTACACCGCCATCACCGACCAGATCCAGCCGTCCACCGACCCGGCCGTCTTCGACACCAACGATCAGGCGGTCCAGGCGCTCAAGAACGGCCAGATCGACGGCATCGTGGTCGACCTGCCGACGGCCTACTTCATGACGGCGGTGCAGCTCGATGATGGCGTGATCGTCGGCCAGCTGCCGCTGCCGGACGGCGAGCCGGAGCAGTTCGGAGCCGTCCTGGCCAAGGACAGCCCGCTGACCGACTGCGTCTCGTCGGCCGTCGACACCCTTCGCGAGGACGGCGTCCTCGACCAGATCGGCCAGGAGTGGTTGGCCCAGCAGGGCGCTCCCGAGCTGTCCTGAGGGCAGACGGGATGACCGGCCAGGTGGACACCGCCTGGGAGCCCTCCGGGGTCCAGCGCGAGCGCGACGAGTGGCGGCGCCGGCGCACGATCCGCAGCGCGGCGATCGCGGCCGGCAGCACGCTGGTGCTGCTCGTCGTGGTCGGCGGCGTCGTCGTCAGCTCGCCGGGCTGGGAGCGCGTCAAGGAGACCTACTTCGACTGGGACAAGGCCGTCTCGTCGTTCCCCGCGGTGCTGGAGGGGCTCTGGCTCAACATCCGGGTGATGGCGCTCTGCGCCGTCCTCATCGTCGCGCTCAGCCTGACGATCGCGGTGATGCGCACGATCCGCGGTCCGGTCGCGTTCCCGCTGCGCCTCCTCGGGACGGCGTACGTCGACATCTTCCGCGGCCTGCCGCTGCTGCTCGTCATCTTCCTGCTCGGCTTCGGCGGTCCTGCGCTCAGCCTGTCCGGGCTGCCGACCTCCGCGCTCTTCTGGGGGTGCGCGGCGCTCGTCCTGTCCTACTCCGCCTACGTCGCCGAGGTGTTCCGGGCCGGCATCGAGTCGATCCATCCCAGCCAGCGGCTCGCCGGACGGTCCCTGGGGCTCACCTACGGGCAGACCCTGCGCCACGTCGTGCTGCCGCAGGCCTGGCGCCGGGTGATCCCGCCGCTGATGAACGACCTGGTCTCGCTCCAGAAGGACTCGGGCCTCATCGCGGTCCTCGGCGTCGTGGACGCGATCCGCGCGGCCCAGATCGAGACGGCGATCGACTTCAACTACACGCCCTACGTCGTCGCCGGCTTCCTGTTCTGCTGCCTCACCATCCCGATGGCGCGGCTCACCGACCGGTACGCCCGCCGGAAGGGCTACCACGGAGCCGGAGGCCACCTGTGAGAACACCCCACGACGTTCTTCTCCTCCGCTTCGCTCCTCCGAACAACGCCGCGGAGGCCCCGTGAACACCGAGCTGCTGCGCCTCGACGGCGTCCGCAAGTCGTTCGGCGACCACGTGGTGCTCCGGGAGGTCGACCTCACCATCGAGCCCGGCCAGTGCGTCGTGCTGATCGGCGCCTCCGGGTCGGGCAAGTCGACACTGCTGCGCTGCGTCAACCTCCTCGAGGTCGTGGACGACGGCGTGATCACCTTCGAGGGGCGCGACATCACCGACCCGCGGGTGGACGGCGACGAGGTGCGCTCGCAGATGGGGATGGTCTTCCAGTCCTACAACCTCTTCCCGCACCTCGACGTCATCGGCAACGTCACGATGGCGCTGAGGCTGGTGCACGGCGTCGGGGCAGACGAGGCCCGCGCCCGCGGCACGGCGATGCTCGAGCGGGTCGGACTGGCCGCCAAGGCGCAGGCGCGTCCCGACGACCTGTCGGGCGGGCAGCAGCAGCGCGTCGCCATCGCCCGGGCGCTCGTCGCGAACCCGCGCCTGATGCTCCTCGACGAGGTCACCAGCGCGCTCGACCCCGAGCTCGTCGGCGAGGTGCTCGACCTGCTGACCGACCTCAAGGCCGAGGGCGTCACGATGCTGCTCAACACCCACGAGATGGGCTTCGCCCGCGACGTGGCCGACCAGGTCTGCTTCCTTCACGACGGGCACATCCACGAGCGCGGCCGGCCGGAGCAGGTGCTCGGCGACCCCCGGGAGGAGCGCACGCGCACCTTCCTGTCCCGCATCCGCGCCTCCTGACCGGGGTCGCTCCTCCGCGTGATTCGTGGAGTGTCGGGGGCGAGGAATAGCCTTGCCCGGTTGGTTGGTTGCGCTCGGCAACCGACCACGGCACGACGGACCACGAGGAGGCGGGCGACACCGGTGAGCGACGACACGGAGCACCGGGGCAGCACCACTCTCGACGGCTTCCGGGTCCTGTGGGTCGGCATCAAGCGCGAGCCGATCGTCTTCACGGTCGCGACGCTCGGCGCCGTGCTCTTCGGGGTGCTCACGGTGGCCGATGCGTGGGTGCTCGGCTGGGCGACCCAGCACGTCCTGATCCCGGCGTTCGAGACCGGCGAGATCGGCACCGACATGCTGATCTGGGTGGTCGCCCTCTTCATGGGTGTCGCGATCCTGCGAGCCGTCGGCATCGTCGCGCGTCGTCTCGGCGGCGGCATCATGTACTACCGGATGCAGTCACACACGCGGCGTGGCGTGACCCGCCAGTACCTCTCCCTGCCCATGGAGTGGCACCAGCGTCACCCGACGGGCCAGCTGCTCTCCAACGCCTACTCCGACGTCGAGGCGGCGTGGGCGCCGATCATGCCGCTGCCGATGGCGCTCGGCACCGTCGTGATGATGGTCGTCGCGGTGGTCCAGATGTTCGTCGCCGACGTCGTGCTGGCGCTGGTGGGCCTGCTCGTCTTCCCGGCCGTGGTCGTGGCGAACCTGCTCTACCAGCGCTTCTCCTCGCCGCTGATGACCCGCGCCCAGGGCCTCCGGGCCGAGGTGAGCGAGATCGCCCACGAGTCCTTCGACGGCGCGATTGTCGTCAAGACCCTCGGGCGCGAGACCGAGGAGACCGACCGGTTCCGCGCGAAGGCCCAGGAGCTGCGCGACGTCAACATCCGCGCCGGTCGCTTCCGCGCGATCTTCGACCCGACGCTGGCCAGCCTCCCCAACCTCGGCGTGCTCATCGTCCTGGCCGTGGGCGCCTCGCGCGTCACCACCGGCGCGACGGAGGCGGGCGACGTCGTGACGGTCGCCTACCTGCTCACGATCGTGTCCTTCCCGATCCGGGCGATCGGCTGGCTGCTCGGCGAGTTCCCGCGCTCCGTCGTGGGCTACCGCCGCGCCAAGGCGGTGCTCGACGCGACCGGCAGCATGGCCTACGGCGACGACGTGCTGCCGCCCCGCACGACGGGCGCCCTGCTCGAGGTCGCCGACCTCCACTACTCCTACGACGCCGACGCCCCGCTGCTGCGTGGCGTCGACTTCGACGTACGCCCCGGGCGCACCGTGGCACTGGTCGGTGCGACCGCCTCCGGCAAGAGCACGCTGACCAGCCTGATGACCCGGCTGGTCGACCCGGACTCGGGCAGCATCCGGCTCGACGGCCACGACCTCAGGGGTCTGCGCCGGGGCGAGCTGCCGCGCGACGTGGCGCTCGTCCCCCAGACGGCCTTCATGTTCGACGACACCGTGCGCGGCAACGTCACCCTCGGTGCCGACGTCCCCGACGCCGACGTGTGGGCCGCGCTCCGCACCGCCCAGGCCGACGGCTTCGTGGCTGCCCTCCCCGAGGGCCTCGATACGCGGCTGGGCGAGCGCGGCACCTCGCTGTCCGGTGGCCAGCGCCAGCGACTCTCCCTCGCGCGCGCACTCGTGCGCCGTCCGCGGCTGCTGATCCTCGACGACGCCACGTCCGCCGTCGACCCCGAGGTCGAGGCACGCATCCTCGCGTCCCTGCGCGACGACCGGGACGGGGCCGGTGGCGCCGACGGCGAGGGCTCGGCCGCCTCGCTCGTCGTGGTCGCCTACCGCAAGGCCACGATCTCGCTCGCCGACGAGGTCGTCCACCTCGACGAGGGGCGCGTCGTCGCCCGGGGCACCCACGCCGACCTGCTCGCCACCAGCCCGGCCTACGCCCAGCTGGTCAACGCCTACGAGACCGAGGCCGCGCTCGACGCCGACCCCAGGTCAGACACCAGGTCAGACGCCCGGTCCGAGACCGACGGAGGGACACAGCCATGAGCACCACCGCTCCCACCGCCGGCACCCGGATGGACACCGGCGAGGACATCGGCGCGATCGCCACCATCCGGCTCGGCATGGCCTACTCGCCCGAGCTCCGCGACGGCCTCGGTCTCACGCTCTTCTACGCGGTGATCGCCTCGTGCGGGCAGATCGTCGTCCCGATCGCGGTGCAGCAGACCCTCGACCGCGGGCTCAACGGCCCCGGCGGTCCCCGCCTCGACTACGTCGCCTGGATGGGCGTGCTCGCCGCCCTCGCGATCGCGGTGACGAGCTGGGCGTCCTACCTCATGACCAGCCGGCTGTTCACGACGTCCGAGCGCGGGCTGGCGACGCTGCGCACCAAGGCGTTCCGCCACGTCCACGACCTCCCGCTGCTCACCCAGAACACCGAGCGCCGCGGTGCACTCGTCTCCCGGGTGACCAGCGACGTCGACCAGGTCAGCCAGTTCCTGGTCTTCGGCGGGCTCATCTTCGTGGTCAGCATCGGTCAGGTGATGGTCGCGACGGTGCTGATGGTCGTCTACAGCTGGCAGCTCGCGCTGGTGGTCTGGCTGGCCTTCGCCCCGTTGTTCCTGTCGATCCGCTGGTTCCAGAAGAAGCTGTCGTCCGCCTACACCGTCGTACGCCACCAGGTGGGCGTGCTGCTCGGCGCCATCTCCGAGCCGGTCGTCGGGGCCGCCGTCGTCCGCTCCTACGGCGTCGAGGACCGCACCCAGGCACGCATCGACACCGCCATCCAGGACTGGCAGGACGCCTACACCCACGCCCAGACCTACACCGTCACCTCGTTCTCCCTGGGCGGCTTGTCGGCCGGCCTGGCCAACGCCGGCGTGATCGTGATCGGGGTGCTCCTCGGCTTCACCGGCGACATGACGCCCGGGCGGGTCCTCGCCTTCGCGTTCCTGGTCACGCTGTTCGTCGGCCCGGTCCAGATGGGCACCCAGATCCTCACCGACGCGCAGAACGCCATCGCAAGCTGGCGTCGCGTGCTCGGCATCCTCGAGACGCCTGCCGACCTCGTCGACCCGGGGCCCGAGGGTGAGGTCCTGCCCCGTGGACCTGTCGACGTCCGCTTCGCCGACGTCACCTTCGCCTATCCCGACGGTCCGCCGGTGCTCCGCGAGATCGACCTGTCCATCGCCGCCGGCACCCGGGTGGCGATCGTCGGGGAGACCGGTTCGGGCAAGTCCACCTTCGCCAAGCTGCTCACCCGCCTGATGGACCCGACCCACGGGGCCGTCCTGCTCGACGGCGTCGACGTACGCCGCATCGAGGCGCGGTCGCTGCGGCGCAGCGTCGTGCTCGTGCCGCAGGAGGGCTTCCTCTTCGACGACACCATCGCGGCCAACGTGCGCTACGGGAAGCTCGACGCCAGTGAGGACGAGATCCGCGCCTCCGCGGTGGAGCTGGGCATCGACGACTGGTTGCGAGGCCTCCCGCGCGGGCTACGCACCCAGGTGGGCCAGCGCGGTGAGTCGATGTCGGCCGGCGAACGCCAGCTGGTGGCCCTGCTGCGGGCCCACCTCGCCGACCCCGACCTGCTGGTCCTCGACGAGGCCACCAGCGCCGTCGATCCCGCACTGGAGATGCAGATCGGCCGCGCCCTCGAGCGGTTGATGCAGTCACGGACGTCGGTCACCATCGCTCACCGTCTCTCGACGGCCGAGGGCGCCGACGAGGTGATCGTGGTCGACAAGGGCCGCGTGGTGCAGCGGGGGCCCCACCGCGAGCTCGTCACCCAGTCCGGCAGCATCTACGCCGGCCTGCACGCGAGCTGGGTCGCGCAGCACTCGCGGGTCTGACCCGCGGCGCAGGGGCCGGCCTCAGGAAGCGAGCAGCTGGCTGATCAGCAGGTCGGCGTCGAAGGCGTCGGACTCGGTGCCGGGGGAGACCACGGCGACGGTGCGGGCGATGAAGTCGAGGACGTCCGTGGCGCGCGCGTGCAGCACGAGGTGGCCGTCGGGAGAGCTGAGCTCGATGGAGACCATGGCGCGGCCGCTGAGGCCGATGGCGGGGGAGACGTGCACGTCGCCGTCACCTGCAGGCGCCTCCGTGCCGCGGATGAGCAGGTCGCGACCGAAGGTCCACACCAGGTCGCCGTCCGAGGTGACGAAGGTCATGGCCACCGCGAAGGGGTCGGAGGCCGCATAGCTCAGCACGGTGTCGATCTCGTGGCGGATGCCACGGTCGTCCATGCACTCGACGGTGATGTCCAACGCGACGTCGGCCAGGGTGTGCCCGCTACCGGACGGGGTCATCGAGAGCTCCTTGTGGTCGCCCGGAGTAGGGGGTTCTCCGAGGTTGCGTGTTCATGAGACGGCATCCCGGCACGCTCGTGATGCAAAACGGCAAAACTTGCCCCGAGCTGGTCCAGACCGGATCTTGAAGCTGGCTCGGGGGGAACTTGACGGTAACCCGACGTTTCGCGTCCTACGTAGTCCCTAGTCCGGCCGGGTAGGTTCTCCTCATGACGGGGGCAGCCAAGCGCATCGGTCTCGAGGTCCTGGGATGGACCCTGCTGGTGCTCGGCATCGCGGCGGTCTTCCTGCCCGGACCAGGGCTGCTCGGGATCTTCGCCGGGCTCGCCCTGCTCTCCCAGCAGTACGACTGGGCGGAGCGGCGCGTCGAACCGGTCCGGCTGCGCGCGATGCTCGGCGCCGCGGAGAGCGTCGAGACCTGGCCGCGCGTCATCGTCTCCTGCTTCGGCGCGGTCGTCCTGGCCGCATGTGGCGTCGTCTGGATCATCCGGCCGCCGGCTCCGGGCTGGTGGCCGCTGTCCGACACGTGGTGGCTCCCCGGCGGGATCTGGACAGGCGTCACCCAGGTGCTGTCCGCCTTCATCGCCATCGCGCTGCTGATCTACAGCTACCGGCGCTTCCACGGCCACCCCGAGAAGGCCGACCAGCTGCGCCGCGACATCAAGAAGCGTGGCCGCGCGTCCGACGACAGCACGGTCGGGGCCGATTCCTGACTAGGACCCGGCCTGAAGTCCGACCCGAACCCGACCCGATTCCGGCACGGGCGGGATCATGGGATACCGTTCTGCCGAGCTCGGGCGATTGGCGCAGTGGTAGCGCGCTTCGTTCACACCGAAGAGGTCACTGGTTCGAACCCAGTATCGCCCACCCGAGACCACCAGAGCCGCGCTACGGGTAGCGCGGCTCTGCTGTTCGCACCGAAGAGGTCACTGGTTCGAACCCAGTATCGCCCACCCGAGAGACCACCAGAGCCGCGCTACGGGTAGCGCGGCTCTGTTGTTGCCGCCTCCGCTGACGGCACCCCAGTGTCGGCCATCGAGCCGTTGACCGCGTCGGCCGGCCGGGTCAGGGTGGGGTCATGGAGACTCGGCTCGTTCGCTGGACCTCTGCCCTCGAGGGCGCCGAAGGGCTGGACGGCGTGGTCCGCGCCGTGGAGCCGGCCGTCGAGACGGTGTTCGCGAGCGGCGCGCGGGGTCGGCTGCTGCGCGGCGAGTGGCTCGGGCACGCGGTCCATCCCACGCTGACCGACCTGGTCCTCGGCAGCTGGACGTCCGCGACCGTCCTGGACCTCGTCGGTGGACCCGACTCGCGACGAGCGGCGCAGCGCCTGCTCGGTGTCAGCCTGCTGGCGGTGGGACCCACGGCGTGGACCGGGTGGGCGGAGTGGGCGGCCAGCGGGGAGCGCGACAAGCGCGTGGGGCTGGTCCACGCCGCCACGAACGCCGTCGCGATCGGCGTCTACGCCTCGTCGTGGCTGGCCCGCCGTCGGGGCGACCACGCGGGCGGCGTACGTCGTGCCCTCGTCGGTGCCGGCGTAGCGACCCTCGGCGGCTACCTCGGCGGTCACCTCGCGGTCGCCCGCAAGGTGGGCACGCGCGACCCGGCGTACGCCGTGAGGTGAGCCCGAAGCCTCCGCCCGTGCAGGGTGGAGGCGGGGTTGTTCAGCCGCGGGCCATGGCGTCGACGCACACCGTGATGGCGAGGATGAGGGCCACGTCCTGGCCTGAGGCGAGCTGGACGCCGTAGGTGTCGCGGACCCGGAACCACTTCTTCGAGACCTTGGCCACGGTGTCGCCGTCGCGCTCGATCTCGTACTCGTGGTCGAGGATGTTGCCGTGGGCCTTGAGGTCCTCGCCGCCCTCGACGTCGATGACGTAGTGGTCGCGGATGCCCAGGAGCCGCTTGTGCACGGTGGCGGTCGTGTCGCCGTGCTCGATCGTCATCTTGTCCCGCACGGAGAGCTTCTTCTCCTGGATCTTGCACAGCTCGACGCCGTTCGCGTCCTCGAGGATGAAGGTCTCGCGCAACCGTGCGGCCTTGCCGTTGACCTTGAACAGCCGGTGGCCGCTGTCGTCCTCGATCCAGTAGTCGTCACCGACCGACATCAGCTTCTCGCGCATCCGGAAGGTGGGGCCGTCGAGGCCCCGGTCGCGAAATCCCATGGTTCCTCCACGTGTCGGGCGGACCGAGCATCGCGCCACCGGGGTGTCGCGACCTCCTCCGTGACGGGTGATCCACGACCGACCCGTGGCGCTGACCATGGAAGGAGTCATCCGGAGGCGCGGGAGGTGCCTGATGTCCACGACAGTTGATGTCCCCTGGGGCCCGCTGGCGGCACTGGCGACGGGAGTCGTGGTGGTCGCCGTGGGGAGGCTCGCGGTCCGGGCCGCGGTGAAGACCGCCCTCGGGGAGCTCGACTACCGGGCGAGCGACCTCGGCTCCCTGATCGGCCGGCGAAGCTGACCCGCCCCTGACCCCGGCACGCGGCGTGCCGGTGACATCAGGGTGCGGGCCTGCGGGTCCCGTCCTGGGTCGTGTCGTCGACCGTGGCGTCGACGTCGGCGTCCGGCTTGGCATCCGGCTTGGCATCCGGCTCGTCATCGACCACCTCGGGCACGCGCACCGTGTCGGGGGCGCCGCTGATGAGCGGCAGCCGCCAGCGACCGTCGGGATCGGCCTCCACGAGCAGCGCCCGGACCAGGAGGCTCATCGGCACGGCCAGCAGTGCGCCGAGCGGCCCGAGGATCCAGGTCCAGAAGACCAGCGAGAGGAACGTGAGGCTGGTCGAGAGCCCCACGGCGTCACCCACGAAGCGGGGCTGGATGAAGGACTGGATCACCACGTTGACCGCGGAGTACAGGACGATCACCGCGAGCATCAGCCCCGGACCGCCTTCCAGCAGGCCGATGAGCGCGGGTGGGATGACTCCGATGACGAAGCCGATGTTGGGGATGAAGTTGGTGACGAACGCCAGGACGCCCCAGATGAACGCCCCCGGGATCCCCATCAGGTAGAGCAGCACGGCGTCGATCACCGCGACGATGAGACCGAAGACCGCGGACACCGCGAAGTAGCTGCGGGTGCCCCGTGCGAAGGAGTAGAGGCTCTGCACCAGGAGCGGCCGTTGCAGGGACGCCCCGGCGGCCAGCTGGTCGACCCGGGCGCCGTCGAAGGCGAAGAAGACGAGCACGGTCACGATGAACACGAGACCGGAGACGACCGACAGCACGCTCCCGAACACCGAGCCGGCGAGGTCGACGAGGCGCTGGGGATCGAGCGCCGTCGCCATCGCGTCGGTCTGGTCCGGACCCAGGCCGACCGACTCCAAAGCGTTCGCGATGTCGGTGCCGAGGTCGTCGAGGTCGGGCGCGTAGGTCGGGACGAGCGTGGCGAGCTGTGCGATCGCGATGCCGATCGCGACGACCAGCGACAGCAGCAGCAGGACGGCGGCGACGAGGACGCTCGTCGACGCGGCCCAGGTCGGCATCCGCCTCTCCAG
>DASTPB010000224.1:0-2734 GCA_035762385.1 Nocardioides sp.
GGGGCGGGGCGTAACCACCCCTTGCAGCGGTCGTTGGGCCGGGTGAGGGGCCCGGCAGTCATGCTCCCTCCCAAGGGCCGGGTCTCTCGTCTCGGCACCTGTTCACAGTGCTGGGAGCCAAGCTCCAGGGCCCGATCACCCTCCCTCCCCGATCGGGCCCTGGGGCGACTCCGGCCATGGGATGACCGGGCCGGGCCCGATGCTCCGCCCTCGTTCCCCGATCGGGCCCTGGGGCGACTCCGGGCCTGGGATGACCGGGCCGGGCCCGATGCTCCGCCCTCGCTCCCCGATCGGGCCCTGGGGCGACTCCGGCCCTGGGGCGACTCCGTCGATAGACTCGCCGCGTGACGCAGCCTGGAGAGCACGACCTGGTCCTCGTCGTCGACTTCGGGGCGCAGTACGCCCAGCTCATCGCGAGGCGGGTGCGCGAGGCGCGGGTCTACTCCGAGATCGTGCCGCACACGATGCCGGTGGCCGAGATGCTGGCGCGCAAGCCCAAGGCGATCATCCTCTCCGGCGGCCCCTCCAGCGTCTACGCCGAGGGCGCACCGGGCATCGACGACCACGTCTTCACGGCCGGGGTGCCGGTGTTCGGCATGTGCTACGGCTTCCAGCTGATGGCGAAGGGCCTCGGCGGCGAGGTCGCCCACACCGGCGCGCGCGAGTACGGGCGTACGCCGGTCACCGTCTCCGAGGCGGGCACCCTCCTCGAGGGCATCCCCGCCGAGCACAAGGTCTGGATGTCGCACGGCGACTCCGTCGCCCGCGCGCCCGAGGGCTTCACCGTGCTCGCCTCCACCGAGGACACCCCGGTCGCGGCGTTCGAGGACGTCGGCCGCGGTCTCGCCGGCGTCCAGTGGCACCCCGAGGTGCTGCACTCCGAGCACGGCCAGAAGGTGCTCGAGCACTTCCTCCACCACATCGCCGGCGCCCGCCAGACCTGGACGATGCTCAACATCGCGGAGGAGCAGATCGAGCGCGTCCGCGAGCAGATCGGTGACAGCGGCCTGGCGATCTGCGGCCTGTCCGGTGGCGTCGACTCCGCCGTCGCCGCTGCCATCGTCCAGCGCGCCATCGGCGACCGGCTGCACTGCGTCTTCGTCGACCACGGCCTGCTCCGTGAGGGCGAGGCCGAGCAGGTGGAGCGCGACTTCGTGGCCGCCACCGGCGTCAACCTCCACGTCTACGACGCGCGCGAGACGTTCCTCGCCGCCCTCGCCGGGGTCACCGACCCGGAGGAGAAGCGCAAGATCATCGGCCGCGAGTTCATCCGAGCGTTCGAGGCCGCCGAGGTCGAGGTCCTCGGCGAGGCGGCCGAGCACGGCGACAAGGTCGGGTTCCTCGTGCAGGGCACGCTCTACCCCGACGTCGTCGAGTCCGGGGGCGGCGCCGGCACCTCCAACATCAAGTCGCACCACAACGTCGGCGGCCTGCCCGAGGACCTCGAGTTCGCGCTCGTCGAGCCGCTGCGCACGCTGTTCAAGGACGAGGTCCGCCTCGTCGGCGAGCAGCTCGGCCTGCCGGCGGAGATGGTGTGGCGCCAGCCGTTCCCCGGCCCTGGCCTCGGCATCCGCATCATCGGTGAGGTCACCGCCGACCGCCTCGACATCCTGCGCCGCGCCGACGCGATCGCGCGCCAGGAGCTGACCCGCGCCGGCCTCGACCGCGACATCTGGCAGATGCCGGTCGTGCTGCTCGCCGACGTCCGCTCCGTCGGCGTGCAGGGCGACGGCCGCACCTACGGCCACCCCGTGGTGCTCCGGCCGGTCACCTCCGAGGACGCGATGACCGCCGACTGGGCCCGCCTGCCCTACGACGTGATGGAGCGCATCTCGACGCGCATCACCAACGAGGTCGCCGAGGTCAACCGCGTCACCCTCGACATCACCTCGAAGCCCCCGGGCACCATCGAGTGGGAGTGAGCCGGCTCGGAGGAGGCCGGCCGCGCGGAAGATCCGGTCGTAGATCTCCCTGACGATCGGCTCCTTGGCCGCGTTGTAGCGCATCCCGAAGCCGCGTGCTCCGTCAGCCAGTCGCGGAACATCCGGTACCGGACCGGTTCGGGACAGTCGGGGCCGAAGACGTGGACGTGCACACGCGGCTCGGCCAGCAGCTTTGAACAGCCGGTGCTCGTACCAGTCGGGCTCGGTCAGCCAGTGGACCAGCCCGATCGACTCGAGGCCGGGTCCGTACGACGCCTCGTCGATGGGGTCAACAACCGTCAGGTCGATGTCGATGATGGGCTTGGCCGGCAGGTCCGGCACGGCGGTGGAGCCGACGTGCTCGATGGCGAGAAGGTGGTCGCCGAGCGCCGCAGTGATCTGCTGCTCGAGCTCGGCATGGCGTCGCGGCCAGGTCGGATCCGGCTCCTCGATCCGCATGACGAAGCCGGTCGGGTGCGCTCCGATGTAGACGACCTCACCGCCGTCGTGGTGACGGGTGATCCCCTCCGGCGTCGGCACGCGCTCATGGGACCACGGCCGGCCTGACGGGTGGCCGGCTCGGGCCCAGCCAGCACGCGGGACATGCCTGTGCCCCGCCACCTGTCGGTGGCGGGTGCGGGGCGGGGTCATGGTCGGCGGGGTCGCGGGATCACCGGGTAGGGCGGGCCGAGCGGGCTGGTGCCGTCGCGGTCGCGTCGGTAGCGGTGGCCGTGCGGGGACGTCCACTCGAAGACGCCGTTGCTGGTCATCCGGTAGCGCCAGGCCGTATGCGTCTTCAACCGGTGGTGGGA
>DASTPB010000225.1:0-3759 GCA_035762385.1 Nocardioides sp.
TTCGGCGCCGACCGCGTGAGGTCGTCGGAGTCGCTGTCGCCTCGCGACGCCCTCGGCCACGGCACGCAGGTCTCCTCGGTCGCGGCCGGCAACGCCGGCGTGACGGTCCGGGTCGACGGCCGCGACGCCGGCTTCTTCGGCGGCGTGGCGCCCCAGGCCCGGATCGCCGCCTACAAGGCCTGCTGGGGCGCACCCGATCCCGCCGACGACGGCTGCTCGACCGCCGACGTGGTGACCGCCGTCGACGCCGCGGTGGCCGACGGCGTCGACGTCCTCAGCCTCGCCCTCGCGGGCGGTGAGCTCATCGACACCCTGCAGGTGGCCCTCCTCGGGGCCGCCGAGGCCGACGTGGTCGTCGTGGGCGCCGCCGGCAACTCCGGCGCCTCGGCCTACGCCGCGCACCCGGCACCGTGGGTCACCACCGTCGGCGCAGCCGTCGGCCGGATGTCGCGCGGCCGGGTGTCGCTGCCGGGCGGCCGCTCGTGGGACGGCGGCGGGCGTCCCGCCACGGTGCGGGGCCGCGCCGTGCTGGCGGCCGACGCGGCGGCGGCCGGGGTCTCGCGGCGCGCGGCCGCGCAGTGCCGGCTCGGCGCCCTCGACTCGCGCCTGGTCGCCGACCGCGTCGTCGTCTGCCGACGAGGCGGGATCGGGCGCATCGACAAGTCCGAGTCCGTCGCCCAGGCCGGTGGTCGCGCCATGGTGCTCGTCAACCGGCGTCCCGGTTCGGTCACCGCCGACCTCCACTCCGTCCCGACCGTCCACCTCTCCGCGGCGGCCGGTCGCACGTTCAGCCGCTGGGTGGCCGGCCACCCCTCCGCCCGCGTGACGGTGTCCCGCGTCGCGGGCGACCCCGGGACGCGACGGACCGCTCGGTGGAGCGCCGCCGGCGACCCGCGTGGCACGTCGGTCAAGCCGGACGCGGTGGCCGACGGTGACGCCGTGCTCGGCGCCGTGCCGGAGTCCACCGGTCGCGCGTGGGGCGTCTTCAGCGGCAGCTCGGCCGCCACCGCCCACGCCAGCGGGCTGGCGGCCCTCGTCATCGGGCAGCACCCGGAGTGGTCCGCCGCCGTGGTCCGGTCGCTCCTCGCGACGTCGTCCCGTCCGATCCGCGGCTCGTCGGTGCTCGAGCAGGGTGCCGGCGCCCTCCCGAGCCGCGCGCCCACCGCCCACCTCGCGCTCGACGTCGCTCCCGAGCAGTGGCGCCGGGCGATGCGCCGCCACTCCCTCGCCCGGCTCAACACCACCTCGCTCCTGATGCCGGCGCGGCAGCGGCGCGCGACGCGCACGGTGACCAACATCGGCACCCGCGCGGAGTACTTCTCCGTCACCGCCCGCGGCTTCACCTCCCACCGCGTGCAGGTGCGGCCCCTCGCCGTACGCCTCGCCCCCGGCGAGTCGGCCGACTTCACGATCACGGTCTCCGGGCCCACCACCCCCGGCCGCCTCGACGACGGCATGCTGGTCTGGCTCGGCGCCCGCGGGGGCGTCACCCGGGTCCCGGTCGCGCTGACCCGCTGAGGCGCACGGACGCCGACGGGCCGCCGTCCACGAGGGACGACGGCCCGCACCGGGGCTCGGGACTCGCTCAGTCCTGGAGCACCCGGTCGTGGCGCAGCGAGGTCGCGCGGGTCTCGTGGGCGACCAGCACGGCGATGACGGTGACCACCGACGCGATCGTCATGTACATCGCCACCTTCGACACGTTGGCCACACCTTCGCTGGCGTCGCCGAGCAGCTCGATGGCGATGATCGGGGCGAGCGCGCCCGCGAAGATCGAGGCGAGCTGGTAGCCCACCGACGCGCCGGTGTAGCGGACCGAGGTGCCGAAGAGCTCGGAGAAGAACGCCGCCTGCGGCGAGTACATCAGCGCGTGGAGGACGAGACCGACCACGACCGCGAGGATGATCTTGCCCTCGGAGCGCGAGGCGATGAGGTCGAAGAAGACCCACGACCAGGCGGCGACGCCGACGGCACCGGCGAGGTAGAGCGGGCGACGCCCGATGCGGTCGCTGAGCGCGCCGACCAGCGGGATGGTCACGAAGTGCACCACGGAGCCGATGAGCAGTGCCTTGAGGATGAGCGACTTGTCGTCGGCGGTGCCTGCGTAGATCGTCAGGAACGAGATCGAGATGATCGTGAACAGGTAGTAGGAGATGTTCTCGGCCATGCGCATCCCCATGGCCACGAGGACCTCCTTGGGGTACTTGCGGAAGACCTCGACCAGCGGCATGTGCGGCGCCTTCTTGGCCTCCATCTCGGCCTTCGCCTCGGCGAAGACCGGGGACTCCTCGATCGAGAGGCGCACCCAGAGGCCGACGGCCACCAGCACGGCGCTCAGCAGGAACGGCACCCGCCAGCCCCAGGACTCGAAGGCCGCGTCGGACTGGACGGCCGCGAGGATCCACAGCACGCCGGTGGCGAACAGGTTGCCCAGCGCCACGCCGGCCTGCGGCCACGAGGACCAGAAGCCGCGCTGCGAGTCGTCGCCGTGCTCGGCGGCCATCAGGACGGCGCCTCCCCACTCGCCCCCGACCGCGAAGCCCTGGAGCAGGCGGCAGGTCAGCAGCAGCAGCGGAGCGGCCACGCCGATGGCTCCGTACGTCGGCAGCAGGCCGATCGCGAAGGTCGCGATCCCCATGAGGAACAGCGACGCGACGAGCATCTTCTTGCGCCCGACCCTGTCGCCGAAGTGCCCGAAGACGATGCCGCCGAGGGGGCGGGCGACGAAGCCCAGCGCGTAGGTCCCGAACGCCAGCAGGGTCGCAGTGGCGGGCTCGCTCTCCGGGAAGAACAGCGTGCCGAAGACCAGCGCCGCGGCGGAGCCGTAGAGGAAGAAGTCGTACCACTCGACGGCGGTGCCGATCAGCGAGGCGAAGACGACCTTGACGATGTTGGTCCGCTCCGGCTCGGTGCCGGGCGCACCGCGTCCGGCGGCGCTGGTGGTGTCGGTGCTCATGAGGTGCCTTTCATGGGGGGAATCAGGGGTGGGCGACGAGGTGGGTCAGGCAGCCGTCCAGCCGCCGTCGAGGGTGAGGGAGGCCCCCGTCATCGACGTCGCGGCCGGGCTGCACAGGAAGGCCACCGCGTCGGCGACCTCCTCCGGCTCGACGAGCCGCTTGAGCGGGGTGCGGGCGAGGAGGACGGACTCGAGGACCTCGTCCTCGGCGATGCCGTGCGCCCGCGCCTGGTCGGCCAGCTGGCCCTCGACCAGGGGCGTGCGGACGTAGCCGGGGCAGACGGTGTTGCTGGTGACGCCCTTCTCGGCCGCCTCCAGTGCGATGACCTTCGACAGGCCCTCGAGCCCGTGCTTGGCGCTGACGTAGGCCGACTTGTACGCCGATGCGCGGTGACCGTGGACGCTCGAGACGTGGACGAGCCGGCCCCAGCCCCGGGCGTACATGCCGGGCAGGACGCGGCGCGCGAGCAGGAACGGCGCGTGCAGCATCAGCGCGTGGATCGTGCGGAACCGCTCGGGGTCGAACTCCTCGATCGGTGCGACGTGCTGGATGCCGGCGTTGTTGACGAGGATGTCGACGTCGAGGTCGAGGTGGGCGATTGCCGCCTCGTCGGTGAGGTCGACGACGTGCGGGGTGCCGTGCACCTGCGCGGCGACCTTGGCGACACCCTCGTCGTCGCGGTCGAGCAGGTGGACCTCGGCGCCGGCCGCGGCGAGCCTGGCGGCGACTGCGGCGCCGATGCCGCTGGCGGCACCGGTCACCAGGGCCCGCCGACCGGTGAGGGCGGGCAGCGCGGAGGGGG
>DASTPB010000226.1:0-2958 GCA_035762385.1 Nocardioides sp.
GCGATGGTCGACACCTTCCTCTTCCTCACCCTGGCCCGCACCGGCGACCAGCTGCAGGGCATCAAGAAGGGCATCCTCGAGATCGCCGACGTGGTCGCGGTGAACAAGGCCGACACGTTCGGTGGGGGAGAGCACGAGGGCGAGGCGCGGGTCGCGGCGCGCGAGCTCGCCGGGGCGTTGCGGCTCGTGCGCGGGCACGCCGAGTGGGCGCCGCCCGTCGTCACGTGCTCGGCGCTGACGGGGATGGGGATCGACGACGTGTGGCAGCGGGTGGGTGCCCACCGCGAGCACCTCGGGGTCGACGGCCTGGCCCACAAGCGCGCCGGCCAGCAGCTCGAGTTCACCTGGGCGCTCGTGCGCGACGAGCTGGACCAGCGGCTGCGGTCGTCACCCGGGGTCGCCGCCGTGCGCGACGACGTACGCCGGGGCGTGCTGTCCGGCGAGCTGCCCGCCCCACTGGCCGCAGATCGGCTGCTCGCCGCCTACGACGGGGACGCGACCTAGACTGGCCCGGTCATGCCACTCGAACTCCCCGCCACCCGTGTCATCGCCGAGGTCGTCGACAAGTACGCCGACGAGCTCGTCGCCCTCCGCCGCGACCTCCACGCCCACCCCGAGCTGAGCTGGGCCGAGGAGCGCACGTCCGATGCGGTGGTGACGGCGCTGGAGGGTGTCGGGTGGTCGGTCACGCGACCCGAGGGTGGCGGTGTGCTGGCCGAGCTGGGCCACAGCGGCCGGCTCGTCGCGCTGCGCGCCGACCTCGACGCGCTGCCGGTCGACGACCTGATCTCCGACCCGTGGCGGAGCACCAACCCGGGTGTGGCCCACGCCTGCGGCCACGACGTCCACACGGCCGGGCTCGTCGGCGCCGGGCTCGCGCTGGCGGAGGTCGCCGCTCGCGGCCTGCTCCCGGGGCGCGTCCGCCTGCTGTTCCAGCCCGCCGAGGAGGTCATGCCCGGCGGCGCCCTGCAGCTGATCGCGGCCGGCGCGCTGGAGGACGTCTCGCACGTGTTCGGCCTGCACTGCGACCCCAGCCTCGACGTGGGACGCATCGGCCTGCGGGAGGGACCGCTCACCGGTGCCGCCGACGCCCTGACCGTGCGGCTGATCGGCAAGGGCGGCCACACCTCGCGTCCGCACCTCACCGAGGACCTCACCTTCGCTCTCGGCAAGGTCATCACCGAGCTGCCGGCGATCCTGAGCCGGCGCCTCGACCCCCGCGCGGGGGTCAGCGTGGTCTGGGGCATGGTCCGCGCAGGCTCCGCGCACAACGTGATCCCGCACGGCGGGGTCGTGGCCGGCACCGTCCGGATGCTCGACGCGGTCGCGTGGGCCGACGCCGAGCACCTCATCCGCCAGCTGATCACCGCGATCGTGGCGCCCTACAGCGTGACCGCCGAGGTGACCTACCAGCGGGGCGTCCCGCCCGTCGTCAACCACGCGGAGTCCACCCGCCTGCTCGGCACCGCGGTCGAGAACGTGCTGGGACCGCACGGCCACGTCTCCACCGCCCAGAGCCTGGGCGGTGAGGACTTCGGCTGGTTCCTCGACTCCGTCCGCGGGGCGATGGCCCGCCTGGGCACCCGCACGCCCGGAGGACCGACCTACGACCTCCACCAGGGCAACCTCCGCGTCGACGAGGCGGCCACGGGCATCGCTGCCCGGGTGCTCGCGGAGGCTGCGGTGACCGCGCTCAGCGATTGACGCGCGTCAGGCCGGGGGAAGCGGGAGGCCGAAGGTGAAGGTGCTGCCCTCGCCGAGGGTGGACTCGACGTCGAGGCGCCCGCTCATCAGGTCGACCAGCTCGCGGCAGATCGCCAGGCCGAGTCCGACGCCGAGGCGGTCGCCGGCGGACTGCGGGTCGGCCTGGACGAACGGGTCGAAGAGCGCGGGGAGGTCGTCGTCCCCGATCCCGATCCCGGTGTCGCGGACCCGGAAGTCCACCCAGCTGCCGACACCCGGGCCGTCCACCGAGCAGGGCCGCCCGCTGACGCGCACGTCGACCGAGCCGTGCTCGGTGTAGGCGACGGCGTTCTGGACGAGGTTGGTGACGACCTGGGTGATGCGCCGGGCGTCGCCGAGCCCGGTCGCAGGCACCGCCTCGTCGACCGCGAAGGTGATGGCGAGGCCGTGCGACTCGGCCAGCGGGACTGCCCACGACGCCACGTCGTCGACGATCGCGCGTACGTCGACGGGCGCGCGCCGCAGCACGGTCTGGCGCGCCTCGAGCCCGGAGAACTCCAGGATCTCCTGCACCAGGTGCATGAGACGCTCCCCGGAGCGGTGCACGATCCGGGCGAAGTGCTCGGGCTCAGGTGGCAGGTCGGTGTCGATCAGCAGCTCGGAGGCACCCAGGAGGGCGGCCAGCGGCGTACGGACCTCGTGGCTGACGGAGGCCAGGAAGAGCGTCTTGGCGGCGTTGGCCTCCTCGAGCTCCCGGATGAGGCGGTTGGTCTCGGTGACGTCCTCGGAGACCCCGTGCACCCCCACCACCTCGCCGCCGACGATGACCGGGATCGCGGTGCACCTGATGTCGGTGACCGCCCCGTCGGTGCTCACCACTCGCGCGTCGATGACCTGCGGCTCGCCCGACATGGCGCCCTCGAAGCCGGCCTGGATCAGGTGCAGGTCGTCGGGGTGGATGACCTCGGCGAAGTGGACCCCACGCATCTCCTCGAGCGTCAGGCCGACCATCTCGAGGCTGCGGTCGTTGGCGTCGGTGAAGCATCCCCGCTCGTCGACGGAGTAGGCCGCGTGCGGGTGGTGGGTGAACAGCGAGGCGTAGCGCTCCGTGCCCTGCGTCCGAGCGTCCTCCCCGAGGGTGTCACCGACCGCCGAGGTGCGCTCGCCGTCGTGGGGAACCATCAGAACCTCCGAGTGTCCGTCCGGGGTGCAGGCACGATACCCCGGCGGCCTCCGCTGCCGATGCACGGTGCCCGGTGCACGCCGGCCGCCGAA
>DASTPB010000227.1:0-8135 GCA_035762385.1 Nocardioides sp.
GGCGGCACGGCCGAGAAGAGCCGGCCGTCGCGCACGAGCTCGGGCATGTACTTGAAGAACAGCGTGGCGAGCAGGCAGCGGATGTGGGCGCCGTCGGAGTCGGCGTCGGCCATCAGGATGATCCGGCCGTAGCGGGCCGCCTCGAGGTCGAACGTCCGGCCCGAGCCGGCCCCGACCACCTGGATGATCGAGGCGCACTCGGCGTTCTTGAGCATGTCGCCGACCGTGGCCTTCTGGACGTTGAGGATCTTGCCGCGGATCGGCAGCAGCGCCTGGAACTCGCTGCTGCGCGCCGCCTTGGCCGTCCCCATGGCCGAGTCGCCCTCGACGATGAACAGCTCGGTGCGCTCGGTGTCGGTGCTGCGGCAGTCGAACAGCTTGGCCGGCAGCGCCGAGGACTCGAGCGCGTTCTTCCGGCGCTGGTTCTCCTTGTGCTGCCGCGCCGCGAGCCGGGTCTTCGACGCCCCCGCGACCTTCTCCATCAGCAGCTTGGCCTGGGACTTCTCGGCCCGCTTGTTCGAGGTGAGGAACGACTTCAGCTCGGCCGCGACGACCTTCCGCACCACGCTCCGGGCTGCCGGCGTACCGAGGATCTCCTTGGTCTGGCCCTCGAACTGCGGCTCGGCGAGCCGCACGGTGACCACCGCGGTCAGGCCCTCCAGCACGTCGTCCTTGATGACGTCGGTGTCGGCGGCCTTGAGCACCTTGGCGGCACGCATCGAGTCGTTGAACGTCTTCGTCAGGGCGGCCTCGAAGCCGCTCACGTGCGTGCCGCCCTTGGGCGTCGCGATCACGTTGACGAACGAGCGCACCTCGGTGTCGTAGGCCGTGTCCCACCGCACCGCCACGTCGACGGTGAGCTCGCGCTCGACCTCCTGCGGCGTCATGTGCCCCTTGTCGTCGAGGAGCGGCACCGTCTCGGTGAAGGTGTCGGTGCCCTGCAGCCGCAGGATGTCGGTCACCGGCTCGCCGTGGGAGAGGAACTCCACGAACTCCGCGATGCCGCCGTCGTGGCGGAACTTCTCCTCCACCATCTCGTCGGTGCGCTGGTCGCGGATGACGAGCTCGAGGCCCGGGACGATGTACGACGTCTGCCGGGCGCGGCCGATGAGGCCGTCCATCTCGAAGCGGGCGTCCTTGGTGAAGATCTGCCGGTCGGGCCAGAAGCGGATCCGGGTGCCGGTCCTCCCCTTCGCCACCCGCTTGCCCTTGCGGGTCAGGCCGGACCGGGGGGTGAAGGACGCACCGGGGCCGTCGCCGTCGAACACACCCGGCACGCCGCGCTGGAACGACAGGCCCTGCTGGGTGGGCGACCGGTCGACGTCGATGTCCATCCGGGCGGACAGGGCGTTGACCACCGACAGGCCGACACCGTGCAGACCGCCGGTGGCGACGTAGGAGCCGCCGCCGAACTTGCCGCCTGCGTGCAGCTTGGTGGCGACGACCTCGACGCCCGACAGGCCTGTCTTCGGCTCCTTGTCGGTCGGGATGCCGCGCCCGTCGTCGTAGACCTCGACCGAGCCGTCGTCGTGCAGCGTCACCTCGACGCGGTGCGCGACGCCGGCCAGGGCCTCGTCCACGCCGTTGTCGATGATCTCCCAGAGGCAGTGCATCAGGCCGCGCGTGTCGGTCGAGCCGATGTACATGCCCGGTCGCTTGCGAACCGCGTCGAGCCCCTCGAGGACGAGGAGGTGTGCGGCGTTGTAGGTGTTGTCCGATGGAGCTGCCACAAGGGAAGAACCTACCTCCGACACGCCGGACGCCGACGGAGCCACGCCTGCCCCGGCCCGTGCATGGCCCGGTCTAGCGTGGGGCACCGGAGAGGTATCGCTTCGGCAACGGCTGGTCCACGGATGGGGACAAGCCCAGCGGTGGCGAATGTGACGTGATTGACTTGATGTGTTCTCGATCCTGTGACGCTTGCAGGGAATCTTTGTCCCACTGGCTACGTTGGGCCAGACACCGATGAACAGAAATGAGGCTGACGTGACCACTGCCACCGCACCCTCCCAGGCCGTCCTCACGGCTGGTGACCGCTGCGACCGCTGCGGCGCCCAGGCCTACCTCCGGGTGGAGCTCCAGACCGGCGGAGAGCTGCTGTTCTGCGCCCACCACGCCCGCGAGCACGGCGAGAAGCTCCGCGAGGTCGCCGCCAACGTCCACGACGAGACCCACAAGCTGGGCACCCCCGCCGCGGGCAGCGAGGCCTGAGCCACACCGACCCCACCCACTTACTTCCAGCACGGCCCCGGACACGCTCTCCGGGGCCGTTCTGCGTCTCCGGCCCATCCACGGGCCCGTCCCCGTCCGTTCCCGGTTGCTGTGTCTGGGAGGCTGTCGCCCGTGAGCGCCCTCGAGCTGTTCGTCGCCATCGCGATCGCCGTCGGGATCGCGGGGATCATCGTGCCCGTCCTCCCGGGCACGATCCTCGTGCTCGCGGCCATCCTCGTGTGGGCCCTCGACATCGGTACGGCGACGGCCTGGGCCGTGTTCTCCGTGTCGGCGCTGCTGCTGGTCATGGGCTCGGTCGTGAAGTACCTCCTCCCCGGCCGGCAGCTGAAGGCGTCGGGTGTGCCGTCGCGCACGCTGCTGGTCGGTGCGCTGCTCGGCTTCATCGGGTTCTTCGTGGTCCCGGTCGTCGGCATGTTCCTCGGGTTCGTCCTCGGCGTGTACGTCGCGGAGCGGGCCCGCGTGGGCGGCGCGCTGGCGTGGCCGTCGACGAAGGCTGCGCTGCGCGCCGTGGGCGCATCGATCCTCATCGAGCTGGTGGCAGCGATGCTCGCCGCAGCCGCGTGGGTCGCCGGCGTCGCGGCCACCTGAGCCCGCTCGTGGCCGCCTGAACGGGCGGTCCCACCCGCCCCTCGTGTTGCTAGGGTCACCGCTGTGTCTCGGCTCGACGACCCCGCACGCCTGGCGGCCATCGACAACCTCACCTCGGCCGGTGACCCCGACGAGCGCTTCGACCGGGTCGTTCGCATGGCACGGCGGCTCTTCGACGTCCCCGTCGCTGCGGTGAACCTCGTCGACGACCACCGGCAGGTCAGCCTCGCGCAGGTGGGCCTGGCCTCGCCCGTCCGGCCCGTGTCGGAGTCGCTGTGCGCGGTCGCGGTGACCGAGGACCGCCCGATCATCCTGCCCGACGCCCGCGAGGACGCCGACCTGGCCCAGCACCCGGCCGTCGTGTCGGACGACCCGGCGATCTTCTACGCCGGCCGGCCGTTGCACGTCGACGGGCACGTCGTCGGCACCCTCTGCCTCGCCGACGACCGGCCGCGGGTGTTCGGCGACGCCGAGGCCAAGATGCTCGCCGACCTCGCCACCTGGGTCGAGCAAGAGCTCGACCGCGACCGCGACCTCCGGGAGGCGCGCGAGGTGCAGCGACGCCTCCTCCCCCGCCGCCCCGTCCACGTCGCCGGTCTCGAGATCGCGGGTCACTGCCAGCCCGCACGGTCGGTCGGCGGGGACTTCTACGACTGGCAGGTGCTGGACGGCCAGCTGCAGGTGGTGCTGGCCGACGTGATGGGCAAGGGCCTCGTCGCGGCGATGATCGCCGCCCAGATCCGGACCCTCGTGCGTGGCACGTCGCCGTTCAACAGCGTGGCGGCGACCGTGACCCGCGCTGCCGTCGACAGCCAGGACGACCTCGACGACGCCGGGACGTTCGTCACCCTCTTCGCCGTCCGCATCGACCCGCACAGCGGTGAGATGCAGTACGTCGACGCGGGGCACGGCCTCGCGCTCGTGCTGCAGCCCGACGGCGGGGTGCGCCGGTTGTCGTCCGGCGACCTGCCGCTCGGGGCGCTGGCCGGTGACGGGTGGACGTCCCGCTCGGGCGTCCTGGCCCCCGGCGAGACGCTGCTCGCTGTCAGCGACGGAGTCCTCGACGCGTTCCCCAACGCCGAGGAGGCGCTCGCCGCAGCACAGGCCCTCGCCGCCGAGGCACGAGACCCGGCGAGGATCGTCGACGTGGTGACCGAGCGGGTGGCGGAGCTGACCACGAGCGACGACCTGACCGTGATCGCCGTCCGGAGGGAGACGACGTGAAGCAGCTGGCCATCCGGGTCCTGGTCCTGCTCACCCTGATCGCCGGCACGCTCTACGTGGGCTGGCGGTGGCTGTTCTCGGTGAACTGGGTGAACTGGTGGATCGCCGTGCCGCTCGTGCTGGCCGAGACCTACTCGCTCATCGACTCCTACCTCTTCGGCCTCACGATGTGGCGACGCAAGGACCGCGGCGAGGCGCCGCCACCGCCCGAGGACGCCACCGTCGACGTGCTCATCACCACCTACAACGAGCCGGTCGAGATGGTGGTCGCGACCGCCGAGGCCGCCGAGCGGATCGCCCACCCCCACACGACCTGGATCCTCGACGACGGCGACCGGCCGGAGATGCGGTCGGCCGCCGAGCGCCTGGGCGTCGGCTACCTCACCCGCGGCGACGAGTGGGAGAACATGCCGCGCCATGCCAAGGCCGGCAACCTCAACAGCGCCCTGTTCCGCACCGACGGCGAGTTCCTCCTGATCCTCGACGCCGACCAGATCCCGGACCCGCGCATCCTCGACCACACCCTCGGCTGGTTCCGCGATCCCGAGGTGGCGCTCGTCCAGACGCCCCAGTGGTTCAGCAACGTCACCCAGAGCGACCCCCTCGGGAGCCAGGCCCCGCTCTTCTACGGGCCGATCCAGCAGGGCAAGGACGGGTGGAACGCCGCCTTCTTCTGCGGGTCGAACGCGCTGCTGCGCCGCGACGCGCTGATGCAGCTCGGCATCGTCGGCTACGTCCGGGAGGTCGAGCGCGCGGTGGGCGACACCCTCCGGGCCTCGCGCCGCATCCTCAACAAGGCCGTCGCGAGGGCGCGCAGGGAGACGCCCGAGCTGGTGCCGTCGGTCAGCCTGGTGCTCGACGCCGTGCACGTCGCTCAGCGCCGGCTGGACGACGGCTTCCCGGTCTCCGAGGTGACCTACGAGTTCCAGCGGACGGTGCAGGACGCCAGCCGGTCGGTGGTCAGCGACGACCTGGCCGCCATCCGGGCCGACCTGGCCGACCTGCAGCTGATGGCCGGGGGGGACGCCGGGGCGCTTCCGGTCGACGTGGACGCCGAGCTCGGGCTCCCCGTCGTCGACGACGCGGCCCTGGAGCAGCTCTCGACCCGCGAGCTGTCACCACTCGCGGCCGTCGACTCCGTGCGCCGGCTGATGACGGCCGTCGACGTGGACCGCGCCGACGAGGCGCAGCCGATGATGCCGCTCGCCACCGTGTCGGTCACCGAGGACATGGCGACCTGCATGCGCCTGCACGCCAACGGCTGGAAGTCGGTCTACCACCACGAGGTCCTCGCGCACGGCCTGGCTCCCGAGGACCTGCGAACGATGCTGCAGCAGCGCCTGCGCTGGGCGCAGGGCACGCTGCAGGTCCTGCTGCGCGAGAACCCCCTCACCCAGCGGGGGCTCAGCATCGGGCAGCGACTCATGTACTTCGCGACGATGTGGAGCTACCTCTCGGGCTTCGCAGCCGTCGTCTACCTCGCCGCGCCGGTCGTCTACCTCTGCCTCGGCATCCTGCCGGTCAAGGCCTACGGCCTGACCTTCCTCGCCTACTTCATCCCGTACGTCGTGCTCAACCAGCTGTTGTTCGCGGTGATCGGCTACGGCGTGAAGACCTGGCGCGGCCACCAGTACAGCCTTGCGCTGTTCCCGCTGTGGATACGCGCCTGCGTGACCGCGGCCGCCAACGTGTGGTTCGGACGGCCGCTGGGCTTCGTGGTCACCCCGAAGACGCGGCAGGCGCGGCAACCCTTCCCGTGGCGGCTCATCTGGCCCCAGCTGACGGCCATGGCGGTCCTCCTGGTCGCGTGCGTCGTGGGCGGTCTGCGGCTCTGGGCCGGGACGACCACGTCGGTCATCGGCACCGGCGTGAACTGGCTGTGGGTCGCCTACGACCTGCTCGTGCTGAGCGTCATCATCGAGGCCGCGAGGTTCCGCGTCCCGGAGGTCCCCGACGAGGTGGAGGAGAGAGCATGACCGACTGGCAGACCGACGTCAGCGATGGCGTGGCGGTGATCGTGTGCCCCGCGCGGGTGTCGATGGCGGTGGCGGCGTCCTTCCGCGAGGCCATCGCCGCGGCCGCCGTCCAGGCGCCCAAGGTCGTCGTCGACCTGGGCCCGACGACGTTCATCGACTCGTCCGGGCTCGGCGCGCTGGTGAGCGGTCTCAAGACGTGCCGCCAGGCCGGCGGCGACCTGCGGATCGCGGCTGCCGGCGAGCAGGTGCGCACGGTGCTCAAGCTCACCAACCTCGACCGGATCCTCCGGCCCCACGACTCGGTGGAGGACGCCCGTCGTGACTGGTGACCACTACGAGATCGACGGCCTCGCGGTCCCCGACGACATGGAGCAGCTGCACGACCTGCTGGAGGAGGCGTCTGCCCAGCACCCGCACGTCCCGGCCGCCGACGTGATGATGTTCGAGACCGCGGTGATGGAGCTGGCCAACAACGTGGTCGAGCACGGCCGGCCGGTCGGTCAGGTCGCCTGGCACTTCCGGCTCGAGGTCGCCGCCGACTCGCTCACCGCCCGGCTGGCCGACTCCGGCGAGGAGTACGCCGGATGGGATGCCGCAGCGACCCACGACATGCCGGGAGAGATGGCCGAGTCCGGACGCGGGCTGCCGCTCGCGTCGGCCGTCCTCGACGAGCTCGACTACCGGCGCGAGGGGACCAGCAACGTGTGGACGATGGTCCGACGCTGGCAGGCCTGAGGCCCCGCGCTCGTCAGGCGCCGAGCCCGGACTCGATCGGCAGGGTCCACCGCTTGCGCTTGGGTGCCCAGTCGACGATCGGTGTGGAGCCGTCCGCCTGGTCCACCATCTTCACCGAGACCCGCAGCGACGGCGCCCGGTCGAAGCAGTCACGGCTGACGACGGCACGGAACACCTCCTGGCCCCACTTGGGCCGGGCCGCGTAGTCGCACCGGACGCGGTTGTCGCTCCCGCGCCAGCCGTCGGCCTCGGTCAGCACGTAGTCGGTCCCGTCGCCGAGCCCGCTGCTCAGGACGTACTCCGGGCCCTTGGTGTCACGGTCGATGTCGAAGAAGACGGACACGCCCGCCGCGCTCGAGCGCACCAGCTCGTTGAAGCGCACCTTGACGAGCACGGTCTCGTCGCCGTGCCTGGCCTCGAGGCCGTAGATGTCGGTGAGCGAACCCTCCGCGTCGGCCGGGTCGTCGATGTTGTAGAACTCCGCGTGCGCCGGCGCGGCCGTCAGGGCGGTGAGCGCGAGCACGGGGACGGCGAGGAGCGAGATCCGAGTTCTCATGGCCTGAGTGTGTCATCGTCCGCCCCCTGCGCGTCACCCACTTCGGGTGGTGGACCAGCACGCGGTGGCACCATGACGCCATGACCGGTGCCGTCGGCAGGCGCGTACGACGCTGGGCCGCCGTGCTCGCGCTCGCGTCCGTCGCCACGGCGTCGGCCTGCAGCCCGGCGGTCGACCCGTCGCCGTCGGAGCCGTCCGGCGTCCCTGCGGACGGGAGGACCGCGACCCCGACCGCGGCCCCGACCCCCGCCACTCCCCGCCGGCACCGTCCGGACCGGGTGAGCATCGCCGTCGCGGGGGACATCCACTTCGAAGGAGTGCTGGCGAGGGGACTGCGCCGGCCGGCAACCGCCCTGAGGCCCGCCACCACCGCCCTGGCCGCCGCCGACCTCGCCATCGCCAACCTCGAGACCTCCGTCGGTGCGGGCGGTCGTCCCGAGCCGGGCAAGCGGTTCACCTTCTCCGCCGGACCCGCAGCCTTCGCGGCCCTGGCGGCTGCGGGCATCGATGTCGCGAGCATGGCCAACAACCACGCCCTCGACTTCGGTCGAGCGCGACTGCGGTCGACGCTGCGGGCCGCCGGCGCGGCCCGGCCTGCGCTGTCCGTCGTCGGGATCGGCGCGGACGAGGACGCGGCGTTCGCTCCGGCCGTCGCCGATCTGGGCGGGACGCTGGTGGCGACACTCGCCGCCTCGGTGGCCGACCAGGACCCCACCGCCGACCCGACCGGCGCGTGGGCGGCGGGCCCGGACCGCGCGGGCGTCGCCGACGCGATCGACCCGCGACGACTGCTCGCCGAGGTCCGACGAGCCGACGCGAGTGCG
>DASTPB010000228.1:0-3192 GCA_035762385.1 Nocardioides sp.
TCGAGCTCCTCCCGGTACGGCTCGAGGAGCGCCCAGATCCGGTCTTCGACAGCCTTGAGGTCCGCCATCGGGCGAGTCTAGGAGAGTCCCGCATCGTCCGCTCGGGGTGATCCGGGACCGTGCGGACGTCGCTAGCCTCGCCGGAGGAGGGAGAGTGATCACGTGATCCGGGTTCTCAACGACATGCCCGCCGGCGTCCTCGGGCTCGAGGCGATCGATGACGTCGAGGAGGAGGACTACGAGGAGGTGCTGATCCCGGCCGTGGAGGCGGCGATCGCCGAGCACGGCAAGGTGCGCCTCGTCTACGTCCTCGGACCGGACTTCGACGAGTACGAGGGAGAAGCGGTGTGGGAGGACCTCAAGCTCGGTGCGCGCCACCCGTCGTCCTTCGAGCGGATCGCGGTCGTCACCGACGCACGGTGGGTGGGGCCGGCCATGAAGGTCTTCAGCATCCTCCTCCCAGGGCAGGCGCGGGCATTTCGACTCGCGGAGCGGGAGGCGGCGACGCACTGGGCGGCGACCGGGGACGCACCCGGATCGACCGACTGACGCACCGACCGACGAGCGTGCTCCAGCACGTGCTCGCGGGCCCGTGCGTCGGAGAACTGCGGCCGGTCGACGCACCTGCTCGCTCACAGCTGTCGTACCGCCGCAGTTCTGCTCGGCCCAGGTGGACCTCGGCCAGCCCGGACGTAGAAGACTCCCCCGGGGTCTCGGGTCCCCGGGGGAGTCGGAGCCGCCTGTCGGAATCGAACCGACGACCTAATCATTACGAGTGATTCGCTCTACCGACTGAGCTAAGGCGGCGTGGTCCGCCGAGCGTGCCCGGTGGACCGCGGGCGAGTATACGGAGGCGGCTGGGCGGGACTGAAATCACGGTCCACCGGCTAGGTTCGGGAGCGACCGCACATCCCTCATCTCAGGAGGCACGATGCCCACTCGCACCGCACGCACGGCCTGGAACGGTGGACTCCAGGACGGCTCCGGCCAGGTCGAGCTGTCGAGCTCCAAGGTCGGCACGTTCGACGTCAGCTTCCCCAAGCGCGCCGCCGACGACGCCGATGGCACCACCAGCCCCGAGGAGCTCGTGGCGGCAGCACACTCGGCGTGCTACTCGATGGCGCTGTCGAAGATCGCCGGTGACGCGGGCGGCACCGTCCACGCGCTCGACGTGAGGGCCGACGTGACGCTCGGCCCCGACGAGGCGGCCGGGGGGAACAAGCTGACCGGCATCAAGCTCACCGTCCGCGGCGAGGTCGAGGGCCTCGACGACGCTGGCTTCAAGGAGGCCGCCGAGAAGGCCAAGGTCGGCTGCCCGATCAGCAAGGCGCTCGCCGCCGTCGACATCACCCTCGACGCCGCGCTCGAGGGCTGACCCCTTCGTCCCGAGGCCCGTTCCGTCACCGCGAGGCGACGGGGCGGGCCTTCGTCGTGCCGGCGGCCTCGCGCCGCAGGTCGGCCAGCCGCTCGCGGAGCGCCGGGTCGCGCATCACCTCCGCCACGGTGGGGCAGTCCGCCGGCCCGGTGGCCCCGGGCACGCACAGGCTGCACATGTCGCCCGGCCGCAGGGGGCACCGCGCGTCGACGTACGTCATGCCTCCACGCTAGGCAGCGGGCCGCGCGCACCGTAGGGCCCAAGGTCCCCCGCTTGCGTCATCCCGACCAGCACCCCGGACGCTGAACCCCGGAGCAGGGGGATCAGCAGGAGGTGCCGTCGGCGGGGACGTCACCCTCGAGGAGGTAGTCCTCGACGATCGTGTCGATGCACTCGTTGCCGGCGTTGTAGGCGGTGTGGCCGTCGCCGTCGCGCTCCACGAGCACCCCGGACTCGAGCTGGGCGGAGAGTGCCTGCGCCCACTTCAGCGGGGTCGCCGGGTCGCGGCTGGTGCCGAGCACGACGATCGGCGCCGCACCCTCCGCACGGATCGTCAGCGGCTCCTCGCTCGACGTCACCTCCACGCCCCGGCAGCCCGCCATCCCCCAGGCGAAGACCTCGCCGAAGGTGGGCGAGGCCTCCTCGAACTGGGGGAACAGCGACGGCACCCTGGCGAAGGGCACCGAGGTCGGGTCGTCGAGGCAGTTGATCGAGTAGTTGGCCTCGACGGAGTTGTCGGCGTAGGTGCCGTCGGGGTTGCGCGAGGCGTACGCGTCGGCGAGCGACATCAGCGCCGAGCCCTTGCCGTCCAGCGCTGAGGCGAGCGCCGTGCTGAGCAGGAACCAGTAGTCGCGGTTGTAGAGCGGGGTGATGACGCCGTAGAACGCGTTGCCGATCGTCAGCTCCCGCTCGCCTGCGGGCAGCGGCTCCTCCTCGATCGACTCGAGCAGACCGGTGATCGTGGCCAGGCCTTCCTCGACGGTGTCTCCGAGGAAGCAGTTGTCGGTCGTGTCGAGGCAGTTCTGCACGTAGGCCCGCAGGGCGGTCTCGAAGCCTGCCGCCTGCTCGAGCGCCAGGGACTCGGCGTCGAGCGAGACGTCGACGGCGCCGTCGAGGACGAAGCGGCCCACCTTGTCGGGGAAGAGCTCGGCGTAGGTCGCGCCGAGCTCGGTGCCGTAGGAGGCGCCGAAGTAGGTGAGCGTCTCCTCGCCGAGCGCCGACCGGAGCACGTCCAGGTCGCGGGCGGCCTCGATGGTGGTGACGTGCCCGACGACCGGGCCGGAGCCGGCCACGCACCCCTCGCCGAACGACATCACCGACGAGCGGAGGTCCGCGCGCTCCTCGAGGGTGTCGGGTGTCGGGTCGGCAGCGAGGTAGGCGTCGAGCTCGGGGTCGCTGAGGCAGTCGACAGGGGCGGACGCGCCCACGCCGCGCGGGTCGAAGCCGACGATGTCGAAGCCGTCGAGCAGGGGCTGGCGGAACACCTGCCCGCCCGCGGCGGCGTACGTCGTGCCGCGGGCGCCGGGACCGCCCGGGTTCACGACGAGCGAGCCGACGCGCGCCCCCGCGGCGGGGACCCGGAGCAGCGCCAGGTCGATCGTCTCGCCCTGCGGGTCGGCGTAGTCGACCGGCACGGTGAGGAAGCCGCAGTCGTGGTCCCCGTCGCTCTCGCACGGCTGCCAGTCGATGCGCTGGGAGTAGAGGTCGGTCAGCTCGCGGGACGGGGCCTCGGTGACGGTCGCCGGCGGTGGTGTCGTGGGCGAGGGCGTCGGCTCCGCGGCCGGGGCGGAGCCGGGAATGGCTTCCTGGATCGCGAG
>DASTPB010000229.1:0-7212 GCA_035762385.1 Nocardioides sp.
GCGCCGGTGCCGTCGCCGAGTCCCATCCCCTGCTCACCCTCGAAGCTCTCCGAGCCCGACCAGTCCTCGCCGGGGCGCAGGGCCCGGAGGTTGGCGTCCATCCGGGCGAGCTGCTCCATCAGCTGCGGCGACCCGAAGGCCTGCTGCGAGAGCTCCATCAGCTCCTGCCGCTGCTCGGGCGTCATCGAGTTGAGCATCCGTTGCGCGGCGGCTGCCCGCTGGGCGAGCGAGTCGAGGAGCTCGTCCATGTCCTGCGGGTCGTCGGGGAAGAAGTCGCCGTGCTTGTCCATGAAGTCGCGGAACTCCTCGTCCGTGACACCACCGGCCGCGTGCTTCTCGAGCAGGTCGTTGAGGTCGGAGAGCATCTCCTGGACGGCCTGCCGGTCCTCCTCGGTCGCACCCTCGAGCGCCTGCTTCATCCCGGCGAAGCGCTGGTCGAGCAGCTCACGGCCGAGCAGGTCCTTGATCTGCTCGTAGGCCTCGCGCGCCTCGCTGGACTGCCAGTCGTACGACGACAGCTCGGCCACCGCGGCCGGGGTCGAGCTCGGCAGGTCGTCGAGCATCAGCTCGCGGAAGGCCCGGTCGCCGTCGTCCATCGTGATGTCGCGGGCCAGCTGCCCCCGCTCGGCGAGGACGGCCTTGTCGAGCAGCTCGCGGACCTCGCGCATCGTGCCGTCGAGGTTGTTGCGCTGCAGGATCTCGCGCCGCCGCTCGGCGACCCGGCGGGCCAGCTCGTCGAGCCCGGCCTGGTCGGTGCCGCCGCGCCGCAGGAACTCGCGCATCGCCCGCTCCGGGGAGTAGCCGGCCATCACGTCCTGGCCGATCGCGTCGAGGGCCTCGGCCAGGTCGACCGGCGGGGCGAGCGGGTCGCCACCGTCGTACTTGCGGAACCGGCTCATCGCAGCTCACCCATAGACGGTCTCCCCGGCGTCGGTGTCCTTGCCGATGCGGCGGGCGAGGTAGAGCCCCTCGAGGGCGAGCTCGATGGCGGCCGCGCGCTCGCCGTCGTTGGTGGCGCCGAGCCGGTCGCACACCTCGTCGTAGAGGTCGGACTCCCCCAGCACCGGCAGCCCGGCGAGGAAGTCGCGGGCGCCGACGCGGGCACCCGTGCTGATCATGGCGCCGTCCTCGATGGCCTCCACCAGCAGGCGCAGGTCGATGCCGGCGAGGTGCGCCCGCACGGTCTCGGCGATCGCGGTGCGGAGCAGGTGGGTGAGGATCTCGGACTCGCGACCCTCCTCACCCGTCTCGAACTCGATCTTGCCGCCCAGGACGTCGACCGCGGTCTCGAGGTCGACGACGCGCGCCACCGGCTCGTCCTCACCCTGGGTGGTGGCCCGGTGGAGCGCGGCCGCGGCGATGGTCTCGGCGCCGGCGATCGCGAAGCGGGCGCTGACCCCCGAGCGCTGGTCGACCGACTGGGAGTCGCGGAGGTTGCGGGTGAACCGGGCCAGCACCTCGACCAGGTAGTCGGGCACCTCGGCGACGAGGTCGGCCTCCTGCTCGATGACGGCGATCTCCTGCACGACCTCGCGGGGGTAGTGGGTGCGGATCTCGGCGCCGAAGCGGTCCTTGAGCGGGGTGATGATGCGTCCGCGGTTGGTGTAGTCCTCGGGGTTGGCGCTCGCCACGACGAGGACGTCGAGCGGGAGCCGCAGCACGTAGCCGCGGATCTGGATGTCGCGCTCCTCCATCACGTTGAGCATCGCGACCTGGATGCGCTCGGCGAGGTCGGGCAGCTCGTTGATCGCCACGATCCCCCGGTGGCTGCGCGGGATCAGGCCGAAGTGGATGGTCTCCGGGTCGCCGAGGTGGCGTCCCTCGGCCACCTTCATCGGGTCGACGTCGCCGATCAGGTCGGCGACCGACGTGTCCGGCGTCGCGAGCTTCTCGGCGTACCGCTCGTCGCGGTGGCGCCACGAGATCCGCAGGTCGTCGCCGTGGGTCGCGACCGCCTGCCGGGAGGTGACGGTGATGGGGTCGTAGGGGTGCTCGCCGAGCTCGGAGCCGGAGATCACCGGGGTCCACTCGTCGAGCAGCGCGACCAGGGAGCGCAGCAGCCGGGTCTTGCCCTGGCCGCGCTCGCCGAGGAGCACGATGTCGTGGCCGGCGAGCAGGGCGCGCTCCACCTGCGGGATGACGGAGTCCTCGAAGCCGTGCAGCCCCGGCCACGGATCCACGCCGTCGCGCAGCCGCGCGAGCAGGTTGTCGCGGAGCTCGTGGCGCAGGGGCTTGAGCTGGTGACCGCTCTCGCGGAGCTGGCCGAGGGTGCTGGCGTCGGGGTGCTGGCTCTGGGTCTCGCTCACGCCTTCCACGCTAGACCCGGCCGTCAACGTCGAGTGCGCTCGAAGTGGTCCGGCTCTTCGCCGACTCCGGACCCGGGATGCGCGGGACCTTCGGCCCTGCAACCCATCCCCGGCGCGCGCGAGGCTGGGAGTCCAGCTGAAGGAGGCTCGCCATGAAGACCACCGCCCACGACCTGTCGCGCGAGGACTGCGCGCGCCTGCTCCGCGCCGGCGTCGCCGGCCGCGTCGCGATCGGCACCCCGACCGGACCCCACATCGTTCCGGTCAACTACGCGGTCAACGGGGAGTCGATCCTCATCCGCACCACCGCCTACAGCCTGCTCGGCACGTACGGTCGCGGCGCGCAGGTGTGCTTCGAGGTCGACCAGTTCGACTACGAGCTCGAGCGGGGCTGGAGCGTCGTCGTTCGGGGTCGCGCTGCCTTCGTGTCCGACCAGGACGAGCTGGCCGAGCTGGCCCGCTCCTGGGAGCCGCGGCCCTGGGCGGAGGGGCAGCGCAACCTCATCGTCCGGATCCCCTGGACCGAGGTGACCGGCCGCCAGCTCGGCGGCGGATGGGACCCGTGGCAGCACCTCCCGGTGCGCCGGACCGCCTGACGCCCGCCCGTTGACGGCAGGATGGTGCGCGTGACAGCGACCCCGCGCTCCGACCTCGGCGCCGACGCACGCTCGCTGCTCGAGGCGGTCACGGCCATCTCGAGCGACCTCGACCTCACCAGCGTGCTGACCCGGATCGTGGAGGCGGCGACCGCGCTCACCGGCGCGAGGTACGGCGCGCTCGGCGTGCTGGGCAGCGACGGGGAGCTGGTCGAGTTCGTCACGACCGGCATCGACGAGCGCACCCGGGCCCTCATCGGCGACCTGCCCCGCGGCCGCGGCATCCTCGGTGTGATCATCGAGGACCCGTCGGGCCTGCGGCTCGCCGACCTCAGCGCCCACCCGGCGTCCGTCGGCTTCCCGCCCCACCACCCCCCGATGACGACGTTCCTCGGCATGCCGGTGCGGATCCGCGGGACCGTCTTCGGCAACCTCTACCTCACCGAGAAGTCCGACGGCGGACCGTTCAGCGAGGCGGACGAACGCCTCGTCGAGGAGCTCGCCCGCACGGCCGGCTACGTCATCAGCAACGCCCGCTCCTTCGCGCTGAGCGAGCGCCGCCGGCAGTGGCTCGAGGCGTCGGCCGAGCTCACCGAGCTGCTCCAGCCGCCCGTCGACCTCGACAGCGCCCTGCCCGAGATCGTCTCCGTCGCGCGTCAGGTCGCCCGGGCACGAGCGGTGGCGCTGTGGTCCTCGCTCGGGCCCGAGCACGACACGGTCAGCGTCGCCCCCGACCTCACCGCGGACGACGACGTGACCGTCCAGCTGGCCGAGGCGCGGGCCGGTTTCGAGGCGGGTGCCACGACAGCGGTCACCACGACCGCGGCCGGTGGGAACGGCGTACCCGTCCTCGTCGTGCCCCTGCGGTCGCACCTCGCGCCCGTCACCGCGCTCGTCGCGGTCGCGCAGCCCGGGTCGAACCTCCTCGACGTCGAGGAGCGCGAGCTGTTCGCCGGGTTCGCCGACCAGCTGGCCCTCTCCCTCGACCGCACCCAGGCGCTCGCCGACCGCCAGGCGCTGGCGGTGGTCTCGGACCGCGAGCGGATCGCCCGCGACCTCCACGACATCGTCATCCAACGGCTCTTCGCGACCGGTCTGCACCTGCAGGGGATCGCGGCGATGAGCCCCGGGAGTGCCGTCTCCGAACGGCTGGACAGGTCCGTCGCCGACCTCGACGACACGATCAAGGCGATCCGCGGCACGATCTTCGAGCTCCAGGACCGGCGCGACGACTCCCTGCGTGCGTCGGTCCGCGCACTGGTCAAGGAGTACGTCCCGGTGCTGGGGTTCACCCCGGTCGTGCGCACCTCCGGCCCCGTGGACACCGCGGTCTCGCGTGCGCTCGGTGCCCAGCTCCTCGCCGTGCTGCGGGAGGCGGTGTCCAACGTCGCCCGTCACGCGCTCGCCGACGCCGCCGAGGTCGACGTCGTGGTGGCCGGGGACCGGCTCGAGCTCCGGGTCGCCGACGACGGCGTCGGCCTGCCCGGCAAGGTCTCCGAGAGTGGCCTCCGCAACGCCCGCCGGCGCGCCGACGACCTCGGCGGGACGCTCGAGGTCTCCCGGGTCGGCGAGCGTGGCACCGTGCTGGTGTGGCGGGTGCCGCTGCGCTGAGCGCGCGCCAAAGAACCCGACGCCCCCCAGCGCCGGGTCCCGTGGTGGCCTGGTGTCATCGCAGGACGGGGTACTTCTGCACCACCTTCCGACGGTTCCACCAGTGACCCATCCCCCACGTGGTGCCAGCCGCACCGAGGGCCAGGACGACCATCGAGATCACACCGATGAGGTGGTCGTCGACGACCGGGTTGTTCTGCAACGGGAGGGAGGCGAGGTACATGAAGGCGTACATGAGCGCGCCCGCAGCTGTGCCGATCCGCATCCCGGCCCCGAGCAGGAGGGTGACGCCGATACCGAGCAGGCCGAGCATGAAGAGCCAGTCGACCCAGACCTGTCCAGCCATGCTGGTCCACAGGTCCTTGAACGGGTTGTCCGCAGGGACCCCGAAGGTCAGGAACCCCTCCGTGGGACTGCCGCCGTTGAGCCAGGCGACGTCCTGGGCCATGAAGTCGATGCCGGCGCGGGACCCGTCCTCGGCGTACTGGGCTCCGGTGCCGAAGCCGAGGGCGAAGGTCTTGTCGAGGAACGCCCAGAGGAAGGTGAAGCCGAAGGCGATCCGCAGGACGGCGAGCGCACGGGCCAGACCGGTGCTTCGCACCTCCTCGGTCTCAGAGGTGGTGACGCCCTCGGTGGTGATGTGGTGCTGGCGGTGGATGACGTTCATCGTCATCTCCTCCTCGAGTGGTGGGATTGGTGGGTCACCACCAGAGTCCCGCCGCCCCGATCCACGCGTCAGGGCCGCCGGTCACCCTCCCTCGGGACCAAGGTCCCACCCCCGGGGGACCTCACTGGGGAGCGTTGCCGAGGAGCTTCGAGGCCAGCACGGCCGCCTGCGTGCGACGCTCGAGCCCGAGCTTGGCGAGGATGCTGGAGACGTAGTTCTTCACGGTCTTCTCGGCGAGGAACATCTGCTCCGCGATCTGCCGGTTGGTCAGGCCCTCGGCGATGTGGCCGAGCAGGATCCGCTCCTGGTCGGTGAGCGCGGCCAGCTCGTCGGGGGTCTCCGGTCCGTGGCGGATCCGCTCCAGGACCGCCGCCGTCATCGCGGGGTCGATGAGCGACCTGCCCGCGGCGACGTGCCGCACCGCGGTGACCAGGTCGGAGCTGCGGATCTCCTTGAGCACGTAGCCCGAGGCGCCGGCCATGATCGCCGCGAAGAGCGCCTCGTCGTCGTCGTACGACGTCAGGATCAGCGCGTTGATCGACGGGTCCACGGCGCGCACGGCACGGCACACCTCGATGCCCGAGCCGTCCGGCAGCCGCGCGTCGAGGACGGCGACGTCGGGACGGAGCGCGGGGATGCGTGCGGTGGCCTCCGCCGCGGTCGCCGACTGGCCGACGACGACGATGTCCTCCTGCTGCTCGAGGAGGAACGTGAGGCCCTCGCGGACGACGTCGTGGTCGTCGAGGAGGTAGACGCGGATCGGCTCACCCATGGGGTCATTCCACCAGACGCGCAGCCTGTCCAGCACAGGTCCGGGCACAACACGTGCAGCCACCCGCCGAACCGGTCTGGAGCAGCCTGCCGACGGCGTCGGAGCGGGCGCACACTGGGGGTGACCAGCAGAGAAGGAGGCGCTCCATGTCCCTCACGCACCGCACGGTCGCGATGATGATGCCGGTCACCGACGTCGACCGCGCCCGCACGTTCTACTCCGAGTCCCTGGGGCTCGACTACACCGGCACCAACGACGAGGGCAGCGCGATCTACGCGCTGGACGGCGGCTCCACGCTCGTCCTGCTCCCCCGCCCCGAGGCGCGTCCGTCGGAGAGCACCGCGATGAGCTTCGAGGTGGACGACATCGTCGGCGAGATCGGCCTGCTCGAGAAGCGCGGCGTCGTCTTCGAGGACTACGACCTCCCCGACCTCAAGACCGTCGACCACGTGGCCGAGATGGGCGCCGAGAAGGCGGCGTGGTTCAAGGACCCGGACGGCAACGTCCTCTGCCTGCACCAGGGAACGTGACTCAGACGTCCGTCGCGCCGTCGATCGACTGGCGGATCAGGTCGGCGTGGCCGGCGTGGCGGGCGTACTCCTCGACCATGTGGACCAGCACCCAGCGGATGGTGGCGGTCTCACCCTTCGCCGGGTCGCGCGGACGCGCGACCGGTCGGCCGATGTCGGGGTCCTCGGCCAGCGCGGCGTCCAGGCACGCGTCGGAGCGGACGATGGCGTCCGCGAGCAGGCGGTCGAGCTCCGCGTGGGACCGCCCTGCGGCGCTGTGCCAGTCCCAGTCGCCGTCCTGCGACCAGGGCGCGGTGTCCCACGGCGGGGCGGGATCAGCCGCGGCGAGGTGGTAGGAGAACCAGTAGTCCTCGACGAAGGCGAGGTGCGTGAGCATCCCGCCCAGCGTGAGGTCGCTCGGTGGCAGTGGTTGGTCGAGCTGGGCGTCGGTCAGACCGCTGGCCTGGAGCCGGATCGTGGCTCGGTAGTGGTCGAGGAACGAGCGGAGCATGCCGACCTCGTCGTTGGTGAAGGACGGCTCGGGCCGCTCGATCGTCATGGCGGTGAACCTAGTGCCGGGATGCGTCAGAGGGACGGACCCTCCCCGCGCAGCTTGTCGACCTCCGCCATCGCGTCGCGCAGCTGGCCGAGCCACTCGTCGGCGTGCTGGCCGACCAGCCGCACCGACCACGCGAGGGCGTCGGAGCGCGACCGGGCGACGCCGGCGTCGACGAGCGTGTCGAGCACGCGC